>NZ_JBYRJB020000003.1:0-453577 GCF_058349865.2 Microbacterium altimontanum
GGGTCCAGCCACACGCCCCGGTCTTGATTCGCCCGCACATGCCGGGTCTGCAGGGATTCGGTGTGCGCGCGTTCCCGGGCCGCGTGTGCCCGGGTGCGGAACTTCCCCGCTGGCAGCACCGTCGCCGGTCCCGCCACGGCCGCGTCGAACCGGGCCCAGCTGTCCGGGTCGTCGGCGGGCAGGGACCCGGCCAGCCCCGCGGTGGTGGCCGCGTTGCGGTCATCCACGTCCCCGGCCACAAACGCCGCCCACACGGTCGGGCAGCGTTCCTGCAGCAGTTCCGCGTCGGCGGCACGGGAGCGCACCAGGGTTTCGGACAGGTGGGTGCGCACGGCGAGGTCGCAGACCGCGGCGCGCACCGCCATCCCGCCGTTCCGCGCGGACTTGCGCGATGCTCCGGTCGCGGGGGTCGACCCAGCCCGGGTCGAGGGTCGGGTCGGGTCCGCACCACGGGTCCGGGCACGCGGCCGCGTCGGCGAGCACCCGCGCGAACAGTCCCCACTGCCGGGCGGCCAGCCGCCGCATCCCGGCCGTGACCTCACCGACATCCTCCACGGCGACATCGTGCGCGGCACCGGAGGTGAAGATGTCCCCACCCCACCCCGGCTCCGGCGCCTCACCGGGAACGAGCATGTCGTTCTCGTCGACGCACAGCTCCGGATCGAACCCCTCAGAGTCCAGCACCGGCGCCGACGAAACCTTCATACCCTCACTGTAGGAGTCACCTCCGACATTCGAACCGGGCTCTGAAGGGCAGTGGTCGAGTCTCGACATCCATGGCTCCGCGATCGTAATCGGCTCCATGGACATCCGAACCGCGTCGCTAGACTCGTCCACGGACCGACGACGCTCCGAGATCCACCTCTCTCACACCCAAGGAGTCATCCGTGGCACTTATCGAGGCTGTCAACGCGCGCGAGATCCTGGACTCACGCGGCAACCCGACCGTCGAGGTGGAGGTGCTCCTCGATGACGGCGTCGTCCAGCGCGCGGCCGTTCCCTCGGGCGCGTCGACCGGCGCCTTCGAGGCCTACGAGCTGCGCGACGGCGACAAGAGCCGCTACGGCGGCAAGGGAGTGCTCAAGGCCGTCGCCGCCGTGGTCGACGAGCTCGGCCCCGCGATCGAGGGGGAGGACGCGACCGACCAGCGCCTCATCGACTCGATCCTCATCGACACCGACGGCACCGAGAACAAGTCGCGCACCGGCGCCAACGCGATCCTCGGCGTGAGCCTGGCCGTCGCCAAGGCCGCCGCCGACAGCGCCGACCTGCCGCTGTTCCGCTACCTCGGCGGCCCCAACGCGCACATCCTTCCCGTCCCGCTGTTCAACGTCATCAACGGCGGCGAGCACGCCGACAACGGCATCGACATGCAGGAGTTCTTCCTCGCGCCCATCGGCGCGGGAAGCTTCGCCGAGGCGCTGCGGTGGGGCGCCGAGACGTACCACGTCCTGAAGGGCGAGCTCAAGGCCGCCGGCTTCTCGACGGGCCTCGGCGACGAAGGCGGCTTCGCCCCCGATCTGCCCAGCAACCGCGAGGGCCTCGACTTCCTCGTGAAGGCGATCGAGAAGGCCGGCTTCACCCCCGGCAGCGACATCGCGCTGGGTCTGGATGCCGCGGCCACCGAGTTCTTCAACGACGGTGTGTACCGCCTCGACCAGAAGGACTGGAGTGGCCCCGAGCTCATCGAGTACTACGCCGGACTCGTCGACGCCTACCCGATCGTCACGATCGAGGACGCCCTCGCCGAGGACGACTGGGACAACTGGAAGCTGCTCACCGACAAGCTCGGCTCGAAGATCCAGCTCGTCGGCGACGACCTGTTCGTCACGAACCCCGAGCGCCTCGCCGAGGGAATCCAGCGCGGCGTCGCCAACTCGCTCCTGGTGAAGGTGAACCAGATCGGCACCCTCTCCGAGACCCTCGATGCCGTCGAGCTCGCGCACCGCTCCGGCTACACGACGATGTTCTCGCACCGCTCCGGCGAGACCGAGGACACCACGATCGCCGACCTCGTGGTCGCCGTGAACTCGGGTCAGATCAAGTCCGGCGCGCCCGCGCGCAGCGAGCGCGTCGCGAAATACAATCAGCTTCTGCGCATCGAAGACGAGCTGGGCGACGCGGCGGAGTTCATCGGCCGCGCGGCGTTCCCGCGCTTCAAGGGCTGAGACCGCCCGGCGCACCGGCCGACACACGAGAGGGGGAGTCGAGATGACGAGTTCGGCTCCCCCTTCTCGTCCGCGCGGCAGGGATGACGCATCCCGCCGTCCTGTCGACGTGCGAGGCTGGCTCGCGGGATCCCGCATCTCGGGCTTCACCGTCATCATGCTGGGCCTCGTCGTGCTCGCGGTGTTCGTGCTCGTTCCGACGATCGGCACCTATGTCGGGCAGCGCCAGCAGATCGCCGCGCTGCACCACGCCGTGCAGCTCACGAAGGACGAGGTGGCGGTGCTCGAGCGACAGCGGGAGCGGTGGAGCGACCCGGCGTACATCACGACGCAGGCGCGCGAGCGGCTCTACTATGTGCGGCCCGGCGAGATCCCGTACCTCGTCGACGACGACCTCGACGCGTCGGACGTCCCACGGGAGAAGGCCCGCGTGAGCGACGAGGTGGAGGCGACGCACACCGACTGGATGTCGCAGCTCGTGCGCTCGGTCGCACAGGCGGGGCTCGCCCGCACCGCGACGGGACCGGCCGATCCCGTGTCGCCGAAGCCGTCGCCCTCGGCGACGCGCTGATCCGCAGCATCCGGCCGGCGGCCTCTCCGCAGCAGCCGGCGGCCACTTCCGCCCGGGAACCGGCCGATCTGCATCACCGGATCCGGCATCCGCCGATCAGCACCGTCCCAGCACCCGCCCGCTAGCCTTGACCGCGTGACGACCCCGCCGTTCCCGCCCGTGACCGACGCCGACCTCGCGGTGCTGCGCACCCAGCTCGGCCGCCCGGCTCGCGGCGTCGTCGGCATCGCCGCCCGCTGCGTGTGCGGCAATCCCACCGTCGTCGCCACGTCTCCGCGTCTTCCCGACGGCACGCCGTTCCCGACGTTCTACTACCTCACGCATCCCGCCGCGACCGCCGCGATGTCGCGCCTCGAAGCGGATCAGGCGATGCGCGAGCTGCAGGACGAGCTTCAGTCCGATGAGCAGTTGCAGGCCGCCTACCGGCGCGCCCACGAGGCTTACCTCGCCGACCGCGCCGCCTTCGGCGACGTGTCGGAGATCGACGGCATCTCCGCCGGCGGCATGCCGGTGCGCGTGAAGTGCCTGCACGCCCTCGCCGGTCACGCGCTCGCCGCCGGTCCGGGCGTGAACCCGATCGGCGACGCCGCGCTCGAACGGTCCGACTGGTCGCCCGCCCGCTGCGCGTGTGTGGAGCCGGGCCCGCTGCTCGGCACCGGGGAGCCCGGATGAGGCGCGCGGCCGTCGCCCTGCTCGCCGCAGCGATCGCCGTGCTCGCCTGCACGGGTGCGGCGGCGGTGCCCGAACCCGAGCCGACCGGCGATCCTGTGCGGTCGCAGGAGTACTGGCTCGCCGGCAACGGCGTCGAGAAGGCGTGGAAGACCACGAAGGGCGATGGCGTGCGGATCGCCGTCATCGACACCGGAATCGGTCACGCCCCCGAGCTCGACCCCGCCGTCGTGGGCGGAACCGACGTCTCGGGCGCCGGTCGCCCCGATGGCCGCACGCCGGTCGGTGCCGTCGACGCGAACCACGGCAGCTGGGTCGCTTCGCTCGCCGCCGCCCGCGGCACTGGGAAGGACACCGGGATGATCGGCGTCGCGCCCGAGGCCAACCTCCTGTCGATCTCGATCGGTTTCCCCGACGCCAGCCCGCCGGTACCGTTCGTGAAGCAGGTCGCGAAGGCCATGCGCTGGGCGGTCGACCACGGCGCCGACATCATCAACCTCTCGTTCACCACGAACGCGCTCGACTGGGACGCCAGCTGGGACGACGCGTTCCTGTACGCCTACCAGCACGATGTCGTCGTCGTGGTCGCGGCCGGCAACCGGGGGAACGGCACCGAGCGGGTCGGTGCTCCCGCCACGATCCCCGGCGTGCTCACCGTGGCGGGCGTCGACCCGTCGGGACACGCCAGCGTCGAAGCCTCGACGCAGGGCATCACGATCGGCGTGGCGGCGCCGAGCGAAGAGCTTCTCGGCGTCTCGGCCGACGGCGAGGTGATCGTGTGGGACGGCACGAGCGGTGCCGCGCCGATCGTCTCGGGCATCGCGGCGCTCGTCCGTGCGGCGCATCCCGAACTCGACGCGGCCAACGTCATCGAGCGCATCATCAAGACCGCGAAGCCGGCGCCCGGCGTGACGCAGGTGCCGAGCCCCCTGTACGGCTACGGGATCGTGGATGCTGCGGCCGCCGTGTCGGCGAAGGTTCCGACGGTGTCGCAGAACCCGATGGGCGACCTCAAGGAATGGGTGCGCCTGTACCGGCGGGCGCCGGCGCAGCAGCAGCCGACCCCCACCGAGAAGCCCGTCGAGGTGTCGCCGCTGCCGCCCGCCGACACAGTCACGCGGGCCGGATCGCCGCTGCTGCCGAGCCGCGAGCGGGTGCTGTACGGCTCGCTCCCGCTCATGGCCGCGACGCTGCCCGCTATACTGGTGGGGCTCGGCGTCACCGCAGCTGCCCGACGCATCCGATCGGCGCGCGCACCTCGCACGCCTCGCCGTTAGATTCCCTAGGAGTTCTCCCCACCGTGAACACCGCTGTGACCACCGTGCCCAAGATCCTCGTCGTCGGCGGTGGATACGCCGGCTTCTACACCGCCTGGAAGCTCGAGAAGCACCTGCGACGGGGCGAGGCCGAGGTCACCATGGTCGACCCGCTGCCCTACATGACCTACCAGCCGTTCCTGCCCGAGGTCGCCGCCGGATCGGTCGAGCCGCGTCACGCCGTGGTCGCGCACCGCCGCCACCTCAAGCGGACGACGGTGATCACGGCGAAGGTCACCGGGATCGACCACGCGAACAAGACCGCGACGATCACCGGCCCCGACGGGCAGAGCTGGCAGCACCCGTACGACCAGATCGTCGTGACCGCGGGTGCCGTCTCGCGCACGTTCCCGATCCCCGGCATCGCCGACAACGCGATCGGCCTGAAGACGATCGAAGAGGCCGTCGCGGTGCGCGACCGCCTGATGAGCAACTTCGACCGTGCCGCGGCGATGCCGGCCGGTCCCGCCCGCGACCGCCTCCTCACCGTCATCGTCGTCGGCGGCGGCTTCGCCGGCATCGAGGCGTTCGCCGAGCTGCGCTCACTGGCCTCCGCCCTGCTGAAGGACTACCCGCAGCTCACGTTCGACGACACGCACTTCCACCTCATCGAGGCGATGGGCCGCATCATGCCCGAGGTGTCGCTGCCCACGAGCGAATGGGTGCTCAAGGACCTCGCCAAGCGCGGCGCGTACGTGCACCTCGACACGCAGGTCACGAGCGCCGTGGACGGCAACGTCGAGCTGTCGACCGGCGAGACGATCCCGTCCGACCTCATCGTCTGGACCGCGGGCGTCATGGCGAACCCGACGGTGGTGCGCGGCGGCGACCTTCCCGTAGAGGAGCGCGGACGCATCCGCACCCGTGCCGACCTGCGCGTGGGAACCGCGGAGGAGCCCGTCGAGGGCGCCTGGGCCGCGGGCGACGTCTCGGCCGTTCCGGATCTCAGCGGCGGCGGCGTCGGCGGGTACTGCGTGCCGAACGCCCAGCACGCCGTGCGTCAGGCGAAGCTGCTCGCGAAGAACCTCGTCGCCGTGCTGCGCGGTGAGCTACCCAAGGACTACTTCCACAAGAACCTCGGCGCCGTGGCGGGCCTCGGCCTCTACGACGGCGTGTTCCAGTCGGGCAAGTTCGCGCTGAAGGGCTTCGTCGCCTGGGTCGCGCACCGTGGATACCACGGCCTGGCGATGCCGACGTGGGAGCGCAAGTGGCGCGTGCTGTGGGGCTGGTGGAACAACTTCTGGCTCGGCCGCGACATCGTGAGCCTCGAGGCCGTGCAGGCCCCGCGCGCCGCGTTCGAGCAGTTCGCCGCGCGTCCGCGACCGCCGCAGCCGGCCGAGGCAGCGCCCAAGCCCATCGAGACGCGCGCCGGCGACGTCGAGAAGAAGCCCGCGGCGAAGAAGCCCGTCGCCAAGAAGGCTTCCGCTTCGGCCTGATCGCCGTCTGCCACGAGACCCTCGCACCATCCGGTGCGAGGGTCTCGTGCGTGCCGCGGCGGTGCCCGGGCCGGTAGCCTGGCTGCAGGCCCCCGTAGCCCAATCGGCAGAGGCAGGCGACTTAAAATCGCTTCAGTGTCAGTTCGAGTCTGACCGGGGGTACGCCGCGGACGCGCCTCCCGTCTCGCCTCGCGGACCCCGCCGCGACGCCGCGCGGATCCGTCGAGCAGAGCCCGCGGCGCGCTCTATGCTGGACGAGTCGTCGATGCGCGAAGGAGCCCGAACCGATGAGCCTCGACATCCTCGCCGCTCGGCCGTACGCCGGCGCGGCCCCGTGGACCGACCCTGCCGCGTACTGGTCGGCGATGACGGATGCCGTGGCCGACGTCTCCGGACCGGTCGCCGCCGTGAACCTCCAGGCGCTGCGCCACAACGCGCTCGACATGGTGGTGCGGGCGGGCGGCGTGCCGATCCGCGTCGCGAGCAAATCGGTGCGCGTGCGAGAGATCGTCGACGCCACGCTGGCGATGGCCGGCTACCACGGTGTCCTCGCGTTCACGCTGCCCGAGGCCCTGTGGCTGGCCGCACACGGTCTCGATGACATCGTCGTCGGCTACCCGACCGCGGATCGTGCAGCGATCGCCGCGCTCGCGTCCGATGCCGACGCCGCCGCGCGCATCACGCTCATGGTGGACTCGACCGCGCAGCTCGATCTCATCGACGCCGTGGCGGCGCCCGGCTCACGCGCGCCCCTGCGGCTGTGCATCGACGCCGACGCCTCCTGGCGGGCGCCGGGCTTCGGCCATGTGGGAGTTCGCCGGTCGCCGGTCCACGAGGTCGCCGAGGTCACAGCGCTCGCGCGGCGGATCGCCGCACGCGACGGCTTCAGCCTCGTCGGCCTCATGATGTACGAGGCCCAGATCGCCGGTCAGCCCGACCACGACGGCGCCTCGGATCCGGTTATCCGCTGGATGCAGCGCCGCTCGGCCGACGAGCTGCTCGCGCGACGGGGCGCGATCGTCGCCGCGCTCCGCGAGGTCACGGCGCTGGAATTCGTCAACGGCGGCGGCACAGGCTCGCTCGAGCTCACGGCATCCGATCAGTCCGTGACCGAGATCACCGCCGGAAGCGGCCTGCTCGCCGGCCACCTGTTCGACCGCTACCGCGCCTTCCATCCCGCGCCTGCGGCGGCATTCTCTCTCGAGGTCGTGCGCAAGCCCGCCGACGACATCGCCACCGTGCTCGGCGGGGGATGGATCGCCTCGGGGCCGCCGCTCGCCTCGCGTCAGCCGCTGCCGGTCTGGCCCGCGGGGCTGAAGACGCTCGGCCGGGAGGGCGCCGGCGAGGTGCAGACCCCGCTCCAGGGAGAGAGCGCGCGCGGGCTCCGGGTGGGCGACCGCGTGTGGTTCCGGCACGCCAAGAGCGGGGAGCTCGCCGAGCGCGTCGACGCCTACCGGCTGATCGACGGAGGGCGGATCATCGGCGAGGCGCCGACGTACCGCGGCGAGGGGAAGGCGTTCCTGTGACACGTCCCGGCGGAGAATGGCGCAACTGGGGCCGGTCGGCGAAGGCCCACCCGCAGCGGGTCGAGTTCCCCTCGAGCACCGAGGCAGTGCGCCGCGCCGTGCAGTCCGCGGCGCGTCGCGGTCTGCCGGTGAAGGCCGTGGGAGCCGGCCACAGCTTCACCGGCATCGCCGTCGCACCGGGAGTGCTCCTCGACCTGTGCGACCTCACCGGGGTCGTGCGCGTCGACCGCGAACGTGGCCGCGTGACGCTGCGCGCCGGCACCCGGCTGCACCAGATCCCCGCGCTGCTGAAGCCCTACGGCCTGGCGATGGAGAACCTGGGCGACATCGACCGGCAGTCGATCTCGGGAGCGATCTCGACCGGAACGCACGGCACCGGCGTGCGGTTCGGCGGCCTCGCGACACAGGTGGTGGGCGCTGTGCTCGTCACCGCCGACGGCGAGCTGCTGACGGTCGACGAGGAGCAGAACAACGAGCTTCTCCCAGCCGTCGCACTGGGACTCGGCGCGCTCGGCATCCTCGTCGAGGTCACGCTCCAGTGCGTGCCGTCGTTCATCCTGCACGCCGTCGATGAGCCGGGGCCGCTCGAAGCGACGCTCGACGGGCTGCACGAGCGCGCGGCGGCGGCCGATCACTTCGAGTTCTACTGGTTCCCGCACACCGACATCGGCCTCACCAAAACCAACACCCGGCTCCCCGGCGACGCCCCACGCCACCCGCTGCCCGCCGTCGGCCGGTGGATCGACGAGGAGTTCCTCTCGAACGGCGTCTACCGGGCGGTCTGCGCGGCGGGCACCGCCGTGCCCGCCATCATCCCGGCGTTCTCGCGGCTCGCGGTCAAGCTCACCGGCGACCGCGAGTACACGGAATGGTCGAACCGGGTGTTCACGCAGAACCGCGGAGTGAGGTTCCGGGAGATGGAGTACGGGCTCCCCGTCGAGAACCTGCGACCGGCGTTCGATGCGCTGCGCGCGCTCATCGACGAGCGGGGCTGGCGCATCTCGTTCCCGGTGGAGGTGCGCTTCGCGGCGGCAGACGATGTGTGGATGTCGACGGCGCACGGCCGCGCCACCGGATACATCGCCGTGCACCGCTACTGGCGTGAGAACCCGACCGAGTACTTCGAGGCTGTCGAGCAGATCATGCTGGGCTTCGGCGGCCGCCCGCACTGGGGGAAGATGCACACACTGGATGCGCCGGCCCTGCGGGAACGGTATCCGCGCTTCGATGACTTCGTCGCGCTGCGCGACCGGCTCGATCCCGACCGGATGTTCCAGAACGCGTATCTGCGCCGCGTCCTCGGTGAGTAAGGCCTGGGAGAACAACCCCTTCCCACGGCCGTCGGAATGCTCGCCATTAGGATGGGGGCAGATCGAACGGAGTCGCGCGCAATGGAATGGTTGATCCCGGTCCTCATCGTGGTCGCAGTGATCCTCATCGTGGGGATCTATCTGTGGGCCACGTACAACTCGCTGGTGCAGCTCAACGTGCGCGTCGACGAGGCGTGGAGCGACATCACGGTGCAGCTGAAGCGGCGCGCCGACCTGCTGCCGAACCTCATCGAGGCGGTCAAGGGCTATGCCGCCCACGAGAAGGCCGTCTTCGAGAACGTCACGCAGGCGCGCGCCGAGACGCTGAACGCCGGCGGTCCTGCCGCGGCCGGTGTCGCCGAGGGACACATGCAGCAGGCGCTGAAGTCGCTGTTCGCGGTGGCCGAGGCGTACCCGCAGCTCCAGGCCAGCCAGAACTTCCTGCAACTGCAGCACAACATCGTCGACACCGAGGACAAGATCCAGGCGTCGCGCCGCTTCTACAACGGCGGAGTCCGCGAGCTGAACACCAAGATCAAGGTGTTCCCGAACAACCTGTTCGCGCGAAACCTCGGCTTCCACGAGCGGGAGTTCTTCGAGGTCGTCGACGGCGCCGCCATCGCGGAGCCGCCGCGCGTGCAGTTTTGACACGTGGCGCGGGGGAGCGCTGAGCGGTGTACTCGGCGATCGCGCGCAACAAGCGCAACACGTGGTTCATCCTCATCGCGTTCGTGCTCCTGCTCGGTGCGCTGGGCGCGCTCGCGGGTTGGCTCGCCGGGCACAACTGGTGGATCACCGCATTCATCCTCGTCTTCGCCGGCGGCTACGCCACGGTGCAGTACTTCTGCGCCGACCGTGAGGCGCTCGCCCTGTCGGGCGCGTTCGAGGTGACGAAGGAGTCGGCGCCCCGGTACTACCGGATCGTCGAGAACCTCTGCATCACGACCGGCACGCCGATGCCGCGGCTGTACGTCGTCGAGGACCCGGCGCCCAACGCGTTCGCGACCGGCCGGGATCCCGACAAGGCGGCGATCACCGTGACGACGGGGCTGTTCGAGATCATGACCGACCGCGAGCTCGAGGGGGTCCTCGGCCACGAGCTGGGCCACATCCGCAACTACGACATCCGCGTCTCGATGCTCGTGTTCGGGCTGGTGGTCGCGATCGGGATCATCGCCGACGTCATGCTGAGGGTCGCGTTCTTCGGCGGCGGACGCCGTTCGAACGGCAACGGGGGACAGGCGCAGCTCGTGTTCCTCCTGTTCGGCGTCGTGGCCGCGATCGTCGCGCCGCTTCTGGCCGGCGTCGTGCAGGCGGCGATCTCGCGGCAGCGCGAATACCTCGCCGACGCGACGAGCGCCATGACGACCCGCGACCCCGACGGACTCGCGTCGGCCCTCGGCAAGCTCGCCGAGTACGGCCGTCCGCTGCAGAAGGCGAACACGTCGATGGCGCACCTGTGGATCGCCGATCCGCTGCGGCCGGGCGCCGTGGCCCGGATGTTCGCGACGCATCCGCCGCTGCCCGACCGCATCGCGCGCCTGCACAGGATGGGCGGCGAGTTCTGAGCGACACGCGCACCGGGCGCGTCCGGTTGCGGCCCTAGACTGGCCGAGTGGCAGAGACCGACGGCAAGCCCCGCACGTCGTGGCGTGACGCCCTGACGCAGCGCACGGTGGACACCCGGATCGGCGCAACGGTCCCGCGGGGTCTGCGCGTCGCCACCGCCTACTCATGGCGGCTCCTCGTCGTCGCGGGAGCTGTGGCGCTGGCGATCTGGCTCATCATGCAGCTGAAGCTCCTCGTCATCCCGCTTTTGGTGGCGATCCTCATCACGGCGCTCCTGTGGCCGGTGTTCTCCTGGATGCTGTCGCACCGGGTGCCGCGGTGGCTGTCCATCGTGATCTCGGTCATCGGCACGCTCGTGATCGTGACAGGGCTGCTGTGGCTCGCGATCTGGCAGATCACACTTCAGGCGCATTCGGTGCGCGAGCGCACCGTCGCCGGCGTCGCGCAGCTGCGGCAGTACCTCATCGACGGCCCGCTGCAGCTCACCCCGACGCAGATCGACGGGTTCCTCGGTCAGGCGTGGTCGGTCCTGCAGGAGCAGGCGTCGCTGCTGTGGACGGGCGCCCTCGCGATCGGCAGCACGGTCGGCCACATCGCGACCGGAGCGCTTCTCGCGCTGTTCATCCTGCTCTGCCTGCTCGCCGACGGCGGCGGCATCTGGCGGTGGACGGTGCGCCTGTTCCCGCGCACGGCACGCCCCGCCGTCGACGGCGCGGGCCGCACCGGCTGGAGCACCGTGGTGAACTACGCGCGGACGCAGCTGCTCGTGGCGACGATCGACGCCGTCGGCATCGGCCTCGGCGCGTTCCTCCTCGGCGTGCCGCTGGCCGTCCCCGTCGGCGTGCTCGTCTTCCTCGGCTCCTTCGTCCCGATCGTGGGCGCCGTCGTCACCGGCGCCGTCGCCGTCTTCCTCGCGCTGGTCTACAACGGCTGGTGGATCGCCCTGTGGATGCTCGTCGTCGTCCTCGGCGTGCAGCAGCTCGAGGGACACATCCTCCAGCCGCTGCTCATGGGCTCCGCCGTCAAGGTGCACCCCCTCGCCGTCGTGCTCGTCGTCGCCGGCGGCGCGATGATCGCCGGGATCCCCGGCGCCCTGTTCGCGGTGCCGCTGGCCGCCTTCGTCAACGTCGTCGCCGTCTACCTGAGCCGGCGCGGCTGGGAGGACGCAGGCCAGTTCCACGCGCCCGACCTCATCTGGAACACGGTGCCCCGCACCAGGAAGAGCGGTGCATGAGCGCTCCCACCCTCGCCGACTTCGACGACGCCGCGGCGACGCTGAGGGGGGTGATCACCGCGACCCCGATCGACCAGTCGCTGTACCTCTCCGATCTGCTCGGCGTGCCGGTGCACCTCAAGCTCGAGAACCTGCAGCGCACCGGGTCGTTCAAGATCCGCGGAGCGACGTACCGGCTGTCGCGCCTCACCGACGCCGAGCGTGCGCGGGGGGTCGTCGCCGCTTCCGCGGGCAACCACGCCCAGGGCGTCGCGCTGGCGGCGCAGGAGCTCGGCATCCACGCGACGATCTACATGCCGCTCGGCGTTCCGGTGCCGAAGCTCCTCGCCACGCGCGGTTACGGCGCCGACGTCGTGCTCGAGGGCGAGACCGTCGAGACGCCGCTGCGCCTGGCGGCGGAGTTCGCCGAGCGCACGGGCGCCGTGCTCATCCACCCCTTCGACCACCGGGATGTGATCGTCGGGCAGGGGACCCTCGGGCTCGAGCTGTGGGATGCGATCCCCGACCTCGACACGGTGATCGTCGGGATCGGCGGGGGAGGGCTCATCGCCGGCGTCGCTGCGGCCGTCAAGGCACGGGCCGCCGCGGCCGGACGCACGGTGCGGGTGATCGGCGTGCAGGCGGAGAACTCCGCGGCGTATCCCACGTCGCTCGCCGCCGGAGAGCCGCTGCAGGTGCCGACGGCTCCCACGATCGCCGACGGCATCGCGGTGGCGCGACCCGGCGACGAGCCGTTCGCGATCATCCGGGAGCTCGTCGACGAGGTCGTCACGGTGACCGAGGACGACATCGCGCGGGCCCTGCTGGTGCTGCTCGAGCGCGCGAAGCAGGTCGTCGAGCCGGCCGGCGCCGTGGGCGTCGCGGCCATCCTCGCCGGCAAGATCCGGCCCACCGGCACGACGGCGACCATCCTCTCGGGCGGCAACATCGACCCGCTGCTGCTGCAGCGCGTCGTGGCGCACGGGCTCGCGGCATCCGATCGGTACATGACGCTGCGCATCCCGCTGCCCGACCGGCCGGGTCAGCTCGCGCGCGTGTCCGAGCTGCTCGCGCAGGCGGGGGCCAACGTCATCGAGGTGCTGCACACGCGGCACGGTCAGGGCATGCAGATCAGTGAGGTGATCCTGCAGCTCAGCGTCGAGACCCGCGGCGCCGAGCACCGGGCCCTCGTGATCGAGACGCTGCACACCGCCGGGTTCGACCCGATCGTCGTCGAGGACTGATCCGGCCGCGGCCGGCTACTGGCCGTTGTACGTCTCGACCTTGACGATCTCGACGGCGATCTCACGCCCGTTCGGCGCCGTGTAGGAGGTCTTGTCGCCTTCCTTGAGGCCCATGATGGCGGTGCCCAGGGGCGACGCTTCGCTGTAGACGTCGAGCTCGCTGTCGGCGGCGATCTCGCGGTTCCCGAGCAGGAAGACCTCCTCGCCGCCCGCGACGACCGCGGTCACGACGGTGCCCGACTCGACGGTGCCGTTGCTCTCGGGCGCGTCGCCGACGACGGCGTTCTTCAGCAGCGACTGCAGAGTGCGGATGCGCGCCTCCTGCTTGCCCTGCTCGTCCTTCGCGGCGTGGTAGCCGCCGTTCTCCTTGAGGTCGCCCTCTTCGCGTGCCGCTTCGATGCGCTTCGCGATCTCCTCACGGCCCGTGGTCGAGAGGTGTTCGAGCTCGGCGGCGAGGCGGTCGTACGCCTCCTGGGTGAGGAAGGTCACCTGAGCGTCTGAAGACACGTCTTCTCCTTCGGTCGATGCACTTGTCTGTGCAGGGATGGATGCGTTCTCTGACTCCGCATCCGCGGTCGATGCAGATGCCAAGACGCCCCGGCACCGGGCCAGGGCGTCTGAGATCCGGCCCAGCCTATGCCACCCAGCAGGTGTTCACCAAACCGTTCGTCGCCTCGGCGACGGTGGGGATCGTCTCGGAGTACGCCTGCATGTGGTCGGTGGAGGGGGGAAGTTTGACGACCTTCCAGCCGACGATCCCGTGCTCCGGATCGTCGGCCTCCAGTACGCAGACGACCTCGGATCCGACGGGGGCGGTGAGCTGGAACTGCACCTGGACGGACCGATGGTCGATGACCTTGTACCCGGTGCCGACGGCGTCGACGTTCCCGGAGGTGGCGAACGCCGACCACGCGAGGAACGCCACGGCGGCGAGCCCGGCCACCCCGACGCCGACCCACATCCACACGCGTCCGCGGGCGGCGTGGGTGCGACCGTAGCGGTCGTCGAGCATCTCCTGGGTTGTCATGCGGGCTCCGTCGGGGGAATAGGCTTGATCCAAGGCTATGCGCTCCCGCGCGGAATGAGGAAAGATGCACGCTGCGATCGCCGCTCTCGCGGTCCTCGCCGACGCCACCCCCAGCCCCACTCCGACGAGCCCGCCGGCCGAGACCGTGACGCCCGGGACGTGGGGATTCGTGGCGATCGCCGTCCTGGCCGTCGCCGTCGTGCTGCTGCTGTGGGACATGATGCGCCGCATCCGCCGGGCCCGCTATCGCGCGCAGGTGCAGGAGGAGCTCGACGCGGAGCAGCGCGAGGCCGAGCAGGCCGCGGACGCCACCGCGACCGATGCCCAGGACGTCGACGCCGCCGACGACGAGGACCGTCGCGACTGACGTCAGCCCGCGTGGTACGCGGGCGCCAGCGAGATCAGCAGGCAGGCGGTCCAGTGGCACAGGAACGCCAGGACCGTGCACACGTGGAAGATCTCGTGGAAGCCGAAGCGATGCGGCCAGGGATTGGGCTTCTTGAGGGCGTACACGACGGCGCCGAGGGTGTACAGCACGCCGCCGACGATCACCAGGACCATCATCGGGACGCTCGCCTGGAACAGCGGCACGATGTACATGACCGCCGCCCAGCCCAGCACGAGGTAGAGCGCGACGTAGAGCCAGCGCGGCGCATTGATCCAGAACACCCGGAAGAGGATGCCGAGGATGGCCCCGGCCCAGACCAGGGAGAGCAGCAGGACCGTCTGGGGCGTCGGCAGGGCGAGCACCGCGAGCGGAGTGTACGTGCCCGCGATCAGCAGCAGGATGTTGGCGTGGTCGATGCGCTTGAGCACCGCTTTCGTGCGGGGCTTCCAGTTGAAGCGGTGATACAGCGCGGAATTGCCGAACAGCAGCAGCGACGTGATCATGAAGACCGTGGCGGCCCACTTCGCCGGTGTGCCGTGTGCGAGAACGATCAGCACGATGCCCGCGGCGATCGCGACGGGGAACGTGCCGGCGTGGATCCAGCCGCGCCACGTCGGCTTGATGTCCACGGCGGCATCGTGCGCCGCCGCCTCCAGGAGGGGCAGCTGCGGCATGTCGGCGCCGGTGTCGGCGGGCACCTGCGACTCGGGCTCGGGACGTCGGGAACGGCGGCTCACCCTCCTGAGCCTAAGGCGCCTCGCATGCCGTGGGTCGTACATAGGGTTCGCATGGCATGAAGCGGTAGCGTGGGATGGTGATGTCCACGCGGCCGAATCAGGGGCAGGGTCCCCTCTATCGGCTCTACATCGGCCGGCTCCGCCGCCAGATCGCCCCGGAATCAGTGCCGCACCACGTGGCGATGATGATCGACGGCAACCGGCGCTGGGCGCGTCAGCTCGGCTACGCGACGGCCGCGGAGGGCCACCGCGCGGGCGCCGCGAAGATGCGCGAGTTCCTGGAGTGGTGCGACCGGGTCGGCGTGAAGGTCGTCTCGCTCTACCTGCTCTCGCTCGACAACCTCCGCAAGCGGCCGCCGCTGGAGCTGTCAGATCTCATCGAGATCATCGCGGAGCTCGCCGAGAACCTTTCGCACGTGCGGGACTGGCGCGTGCAGCACGTGGGGCGCAGCGACGGTCTCCCGCCGGCCCTCGCCCGCGTGCTCGCCGACGCCCAGGCCCGCACCGCGCAGAACACCGGGCTGCATGTGAACCTCGCGGTCGGCTACGGCGGGCGCGGTGAGATCGTCGACGCGGTGCGCAGCATCATCGCACAGCACGACTCCAGCGGCGGCACGCTCGAGGAGCTCGCGGCCAGCCTCACGCCCGAGCAGATCGGCGAGCACCTCTACACCGGCGGCCAGCCCGACCCGGACCTCGTGATCCGTACATCGGGCGAGCAGCGGCTGAGCGACTTCCTGCTGTGGCAGTCGGCGCACAGCGAGTTCTATTTCGTCGAGGCCCTCGGTCCCGACCTGCGCGAGGTGGACTTCCTCCGCGCGATCCGGGATTACGCCGACCGCGACCGGCGCTACGGCGGGTAGCCGCTCGGTCCCACGGCGAGGTTCTCCTTCGTCGAGGCGCTCGGCCCGGACCTGCGCGAGGTGGACTTCCTCCGCGCGATCCGGGACTACGCCGATCGTGACCGGCGCTACGGCGGGTGACGGGCCGCTGTCCAGGGACCGTTCGCCTGTCGCATATCGACCTTCCCGGCGCCGTGAGGGTCGATTCGCGACAGGTGAGCGGTCCGTGGGCGAGTGCGGCACCGTGACACAATGACACGGTGACCGATCTGGAGCCCTACCTCGCCTCGTTCGACGCCGAGCCCGGGTACCTCGACTGGGCGGCGTTCGGGCCGCTCTCGGCGACGGTGCGCGCGGAGGCCCAGGCCGACGGCGAGCTGCTCGGCAACGGACGCCGCTCCAGCATCGATCTCGTGGCCTCCCGGTCGACGCTCGCGCGCGAGATTCTCGCGGACCTTCTCGATGCATCCGTCGACGACGTCGTGCTGCAGCCCTCGACGACGTACGGGCTCATGCAGGCGGTGTACGGCCTCTCGGGCGCCCTCCTCGTCTCGCGCGCCGAGTTCCCGAGCGTGCCCGTCGCGGCCACCCGTGCGGCCGCGCTGCGTGACGACCTCGAGGTGCAGTGGTTCGAGCCGCGCGACGGGTTCGTCACCGCCGATGCGGTGCGAGAGGCCCTGACCGACGAGACGACAGCGGTGGCGGTGAGTCTCGTCGACTACCGCACGGGGTACACGGCCGACCTCTCCGCTCTGCGCGACGTGATCGGCGACCGGCTGCTGATCGTCGACGCGGTGCAGGGGTTCGGGGTGGTCGAGGCCGACTACGCCGCCGCCGACGTCGTGTGCGGCAACGGCTACAAGTGGCTGCGCGCCGGCAAGGGCACGGGATGGGCGCGCTTCGGTGAGCGGGCGATGGAGCGCATCGAACCGGTGCTCTCCGGTTTCGCCGGCGTCGATTCAGATCCGCTCGCCGCCGAGACGGTCGGCGGACCGGCACCCACTGCGGCGGCGTTCACGGTGACCGGTGCGGACTTCCTCGCGGCCGGGCGTCTGGCGACCGCGCTCGACGAGGTGCGGTCGGCCGGGGTGGCGGCCATCGCCTCGGCCGTCGCGGATCGGGCGGACGAGATCGTCTTCTACGCCGACCGCTACGAGATCCCGCTCGTCACGCCGCGGGAGCGCGAGCATCGCGCCGGCATCGTTGCGCTCGCGCCGACGGTGCAGGATGCGTCCGCCCTGGCCGCGGCGCTGCTGAACCGCGGAGTGACGTTCACCGCGCGGTCGGGCCAGATCCGGCTCGCCCCGCACGCCGCGACCGGCGAGGACACCATGCGCCTGCTCGGCGACGCGTTCGCCGCGTTCGCGTCCGCTCGCACCTGGTAACCCGACCCGTCGGCGAAAGTTCCTCAGCCGACCGCGTGTCGAGCACGCGTCCCCGGCACTGGACGGCTTACGTTCATGGCATCGGACACGGCGTCCGATCGAGTCGGCCGAACGGATCGCGACTCGTGGTCATCCGGTCGACTCGTAAGAGCCGGGACGACGTCCCGGGGCGGGAGCGGGTTGTGACCACACGAGCACCACAGCACCAGCTGATCGACGACACCATCGACGAGGCGGAAGACCTCGATGCGTCGCTGTGCACCTACGTCCTCGACACGTCGGTGCTGCTGAGCGATCCGCGGGCGTTCTTCCGCTTCGCCGAGCACTCCGTCGTGATCCCCGTCGTGGTGATCACCGAGCTCGAGGGGAAGCGCCACGACCCCGAGATCGGCTACTTCGCGCGGCAGGCTCTGCGCCACCTCGACGAACTGCGTGTCGAGCATGGGCGGCTCGACTTCCCCGTGCCGGTCGGCGAGGGCGGCACCCTGCGGGTCGACCTGGGGAACACCGACACGTCGGTGCTCCCGGCGGGCCTGCGGCTCGGCGACAACGACACCCGGATCCTCGCCGTGGCGATGCACCTCCTGCAGGACGGCCAGGATGTCACCGTCGTCTCGAAGGACCTGCCGATGCGCGTCAAGGCCGCATCGCTCGGCATCACCGCCGAGGAGTACCTCGCCGAGCAGGCGGTGGACTCGGGATGGACCGGCATCGCCCAGCTCGACGTCTCCGGCGACGAGATCAGCGATCTGTACGAGACCGAGATCGCGGTCGACGACAGCGTGCGCGGGCTGCCCGTGAACACCGGCCTCGTGATCCACTCCGAGCGCGGATCCGCGCTCGGCCGGGTCACCGGCGACGGCGCGTTCCGGCTCGTCCGGGGAGACCGCGAGGTGTTCGGGCTGCACGGCCGCAGCGCCGAGCAGCGCATCGCGATCGACCTGCTGCTCGATCCCGAGGTGGGCATCGTCTCGCTCGGTGGACGCGCCGGAACCGGCAAGTCGGCGCTGGCACTGTGCGCGGGGCTGGAGGCCGTTCTCGAGCGCCAGCAGCAGCGCCGGATCATCGTGTTCCGGCCGCTGTTCGCCGTCGGCGGCCAGGAGCTCGGCTACCTGCCCGGCGACCAGCAGGAGAAGATGAACCCGTGGGGCCAGGCGGTGTACGACACGCTCGGCTCCGTGGTGTCGGCGAACGTGCTCGACGAGGTCATGGCCCGCGGTCTGCTCGAGGTGCTGCCGCTCACGCATATCCGGGGCCGCTCCCTGCACGACGCGTTCGTCATCGTGGACGAGGCGCAGTCGCTCGAGCGCAACGTGCTGCTCACGGTGCTCAGCCGCATCGGGCAGAACTCCCGGGTCGTGCTCACCCATGATGTCGGGCAGCGCGACAACCTGCGGGTCGGGCGCCACGACGGCATCGCCTCGGTGATCGAGACGTTGAAGGGGCACGACCTGTTCGCGCACGTGACCCTGACCCGGTCGGAGCGCTCGCCGATCGCGGCGCTCGTCACCGACCTGCTGGACGGCGGCGAACTGTCCTGAGCATTCCGTCGGCGGCCGGGATGCATCATTTCCGGCCGCCGACGCGATGAGAACCCTCTCAGTGAGAGGAGTCTCACCCCCTCCGGCGCGATATCACGGGTGCCAGGAGGCAGTATGGAAGGACGGGCGACGAGCCCGTGGAGGGATGTCGAATGGACGCGCGGGCAGCGCTGTTGATCGGCGGTGGAACGGCCGTGGTCGCCTCTGTGGCCGTCGCCTCCACCGTCGCGATCTCGAGCGCCGCGGCGCTCACCGATCGGACCGGCGTGCCGTTGGCGGATTCCGCCATCGTCGTGCACGGCAGCCCGGCGGCCGCGCCGTCCACGTCCACCCCGCAGGTGGCCGAACGCGCCAGCGACACGTCGTTGACCGCCTCGGCCGGAGCAGCGCAGGGAGTGCAGACGGTGCCGGCCCCCGCGGCCCAGCTCGTCGCACGGCAGAGTCCCGAGCAGCAGAACAACGAGAAGCAGAGCGCGGCACACGAGAGTGTCGCGGCGGCGCCGCAGGTCACGGCGACGCATCCGGGTCCGGCGAAGGCGTCTCGTTCTGCGGCGCGGGTGGCGAAGAAGCCGCGGCCCTCGTCGCCGGCGGTGGCCGAGAAGCCCGCGCAGAGCAGCGACTCCTCCCGTGCGGCGGCGAACCGCGGCACCGTCGCTTCTCGCCGGGGCGCGCGCGATGACACCCTCCGGCTCATCGAGCAGTGGCGCGAGCGGATCCGCGCCAGCTTCGAACGCGGCGCCCGTGCCGGCGCCGCCGCACTGATCCCCGCCGATACGGCGGACACAACGTCCGGTTCCGGCCATCCCCAGGCCGAGATCGGATCGCAGAGAGAGCAATCGCACCGTTCCCCAGACAGACGCGATTGACCCGGGTTCGGCGACTTCTGATCGTCACCCGCCTCCAACCCCCGGCGTCCCCCAGCGCCGGGGGTTTCTGCATGCCCGGGGACGTCTGACCCTGCCGCGGATCAGCCCCAGCGGTACCCGGCGCCGCGCACCGTCGTGATGCGGTCGTGCCCGAGCTTGCCGCGCAGGTACCGCACATAGACGTCGACGACGTTCGAGCCCGGGTCGAAGTTGAGCCCCCACACCTCGCTGAGCAGCCACTCGCGCGTGAGCACCTCGCCCGGGTGGCGCAGGAACTGCTCGGCGAGCGTGAACTCGCGAGCGGAGAGCTCGATCTCACGACCGTCCACCGTGGCGCGGCGGGCGAGCAGGTCGAGCACGACATCGTCGCGCGCGAGGATGTAGTTCTTGCGCGGCGTCGCCTCACGCAGCCGTGAGCGCACGCGCGCGAGAAGCTCCTCGAACGTGAAGGGCTTCGGGACGTAGTCGTTCGCGCCGGCGTCGAGTCCCTCGACGGTGTCGTGTGTGCTCGTGCGTGCGGTGAGCATGATGACGGGCATCGTGGAACCCGAACCGCGCAGGGTGCGGAGCACCTCGAAGCCGTCCATCTCGGGCAGGCCGATGTCGAGCAGCAGCAGGTCGTACTCGCCGGTCAGGGCCATCTCGAGCGCCGCATCGCCCTCCTCGACGATCACCGGTTCGTAGCCGGCGGCCTCCAGTCCCTTGCTGACGAACGCCGAGATGTGAGGCTCATCTTCGGCGATGAGGATCCGTGTCATTCCGCTGCCTCTCGTTGGAGCACCACGTCGCCGGCGCGCACCGGCTGTGGGAGGGTCTCGGCGCCGGTCCGCACCGGCACCCGCACAGTGAAGGTGGCTCCGCCACCCGGGGTGTCGGTCACGTCGCACGTGGCGCCGTGTGCCTTCACGATGGCATCGACGATCGCAAGACCCAAACCCGACCCGCCGACGGTGCGCTTGCCGCCCGCGCGATCGAAGCGCCGGAAGATGCGGTGCCGGGCGGCCGGAGGGATCCCCGGACCGTGGTCGCGCACCCACAGATACACCTCGTGGGTCGTGGCGGTGCTGCCGATCTCGATCGGGGAGCCCTGTGGCGTGTACTTGGCGGCGTTGTCGGCGAGCTGCAGCCAGGCCTGCAGCAGACGGTCCGGCTCACCCTGGATGCGGACGTCGGCCACGGCATCCATCGTCCACGGGTGGTCGGGGATCACCGCCACGAGCTCGCCGACCCTGCGGGTCAGGGAAGCGACGTCGACCTCGCGGATCGTGAACGACTCACCGCCCTCGACGGCGGCGAGCATGTCGATGTCCTGCACGAGACGGGTCATCCGGTCGAGCTCGGCGATGCCCAGCGCGCGCGTGTTCGCGACGTCGTCGGGGTCGGTGGCGTTCATCAGCTCGAGATGGCCCCGCACGATCGTGATGGGCGTCTTCAGCTCGTGGCGCACGTCGTCGAGGAGCTGCCGCTGCACGTCGACGGAGCCCTCGATGCGGTCGAGCATCGAGTTGACGGTGCGGGTGAGGTCGGAGATGTCGTCGTTGCCCTCTGCGGGCAGGCGCGCTCCGAGATCGTCGATCGTGATGGCGTCGGCCGTCTCCCGCAGGTGTCGGATGGGGGAGAGCAGCCGGCCGGAGACGAACCATCCCACGCCGCCGATCGCGGCGAGCATCGCCAGGGCGGCGATCGCGTAGGTGATCGCCGAGGCGAGCACGGGGCGCAGCTCGGCATCGAGGTCGACGGCACGGATGTACGTGCCGGCCGCGCCGTCGCCGGGCATCGTCACGGGGACGGCGATGTACCGCAGCGACCCGCTCGGGGCGGCCACGGTGCCGAGAACGGCGGTGCCGGCATCCTGTGCCTCGGCGGACGCCCGTTCGATGAGGGCGTCGTCGTCGGCGATGCTGAAGCCGCTCAGGGTGCTGGGCTGGTACCGCGGCACGCCGTCGACGACCGCCACGGCGCCCTCGTTCTGCGCGGGGACGAGGCTGCGCACGGCCTCCTGCAGGAATGCCGCGAGTGACGAGAACTTCGTGATGTCGATCTCGGGCACCGTCGCGGTGGTGCCGTCCGACGGCCGCGGCGTCGCGGACGGGCCGGCGTCCGCGGAACCGGCGACGGTGTGGAGCATCGCGACCTGCGCGCGCAGGCGGTCGTCGACGCTCGCGAGCACGCGCTCACGCTGCACCACGAACGTCACGCCGCCGACCACCGACAGGCCCACGCACGCCACGGCGAGGATCGCCCCGAGGATCCGGGTGCGAGCCGAGATCGGGCGGCGCGCGCGGTGCACGGAGCCATTATCACCCGCCGCGGCCACCAGCACCCGGCGGCGGTTCACCCGGCGTGCGTCATCGAGAGCAGGTCGAGCTTCTCGTCGAGCTGCGCCTCGGTCAGCTCGCCGCGCTCGACGTAACCGAGGTCGATCACCGCTTCGCGCACCGTGATGCCCTTCGCCACAGCGTGCTTCGCGATCTTCGCGGCAGCCTCGTAGCCGATGAGCTTGTTCAGCGGCGTCACGATCGAGGGCGACATCCCGGCGAACGCCGCCGCGCGCTCGAGGTTCGCCTCGAGGCCGTCGACGGTCTTGTCGGCGAGGACCCGCATGGCGTTGCTGAGCAGACGGATCGACTCGAGAAGCGCCGTGCCCATCACGGGGATCGCGACGTTGAGCTCGAACGCGCCCGAGGCACCCGCCCAGGCCACCGTCGCGTCGTTCCCGACGACGCGCGCGCACACCATGAGCGTCGCCTCGGGGATCACCGGGTTGACCTTGCCCGGCATGATCGACGAGCCCGGCTGAAGGTCGGGGATGTGGAGCTCGCCGAGGCCCGTGTTGGGGCCGGAGCCCATCCACCGCAGGTCGTTGTTGATCTTCGTGAGCGACACGGCGATCGTGCGCAACGCGCCGGACGCCTCGACGAGGCCGTCGCGGTTGGCCTGCGCCTCGAAGTGGTCCTTGGCCTCGGTGATCGGCAGCTCGGTCTCGGCCGCGAGCAGCTCGATGACCTTCTGCGGGAAGCCGAGCGGCGTGTTGATGCCGGTGCCGACCGCGGTGCCGCCCAGGGGCACCTCGGCGACGCGGGGGAGCGCGGCGCGGACCCGCTCGATCCCCAGCCGCATCTGCCGCGCGTATCCGCCGAACTCCTGGCCGAGGGTCACCGGAGTCGCGTCCATGAGATGCGTGCGGCCCGACTTGACCGCATCCTTCCACAGCTCCGCCTTCGCTTCGAAGGCGACGGCGAGGTGGTCGAGCGCCGGGATGAGGTCGTCGATGAGCGCCTGCGTCACGGCGATGTGCACCGACGTCGGGAACACGTCGTTCGAGGACTGCGACGCATTGACGTGGTCGTTCGGGTGCACGGCGGAGCCGAGGGCACGCGTCGCGAGGCTCGCGAGCACCTCGTTCATGTTCATGTTCGAGCTCGTGCCCGAGCCGGTCTGGTAGGTGTCGACGGGGAACTGGTCATCGTACCGGCCGCTGATGACCTCGTCGGCGGCTCCCGCGATGGCGTCGGCGATCGCCGGATCGAGCACGCCGAGCTGCTTGTTCGCCTGCGCGGCGGCCTTCTTGATGCGCGCGAGCGCCGCAATCTGGGTGGACTCCAGCCCCGAGCCCGAGATCGGGAAGTTCTCCACCGCGCGCTGGGTCTGCGCGCTGTACAGGGCGGACGCCGGCACGCGCACCTCGCCCATCGTGTCGTGCTCGATGCGGTAGTCGATGTCGGTCACTTCTTCGTTCCTCCTGAGTGCTGAGTGGATGCGGCTCACAGGCCGGGGATCGTCACGGGGCCTTCGACGACGTGCGGCACGACGGTGCCCTCGCCGAGCTGGTAGATGCCGCCGACGATGCCGAGGCGCCCGTCGGCGACCGCGTCGGCGACGATGGACGACGCCTGGAGCAGTTCGGCCACGGTCGTCCGCAGGTGCTCACGGCCGACCTCGGCCGCGTCGGCGGAGTCGGGCGTCACCCCGCTCGCGCGGGCGATCCGGTGGACGGCCGGCACGATGGGCGCGATGAGGCGCCAGATCTGCGCCGGAAGCTCGGGGGCGTCGGGGCGGGTGCTGTCGATGGCCGACCGCACGGCGCCGCATGCTTCGTGCCCGAGGACCACGAGAAGCGGGACACCCAGCACCGCCACCGCGAACTCGATGCTGCCGAGGGCCGAGGGCGAGACGACCTGGCCGGCGTTGCGCACGACGAACATGTCGCCCAGGCCCTCGTCGAAGACGATCTCGGAGGCCGGGCGGGAGTCGGAGCAGCCGAAGACGACGGCGTGCGGATGCTGCCCGTCGGTGAGCTCCCGGCGCCGGTCGGCGCTCTGACGCGGATGCAGCACAGTGCCCTCCACGAACCGGGCGTTCCCGGCGGCGAGGCTGTCCCAGGCCTCCTGCGGGGTCAGCTGCACTCGCGTCGATGTCATCGCGTTTCCTCTCGCATCGCTTCGATCTGGTCGGTCAGGCCGGCTGCCGCCACCGCTGCCGTGCGGGCATCGGACGCGCCGTAGATGAGGATGCGGTCGGGCCCTGCCTGAGTGCCGATCGCATAGCTGATGTTCGCGCTCTGGGTCGCGTCGCCGATCGCGTAGCGCGTCCACTCGACGCCATCGATCGTCACGGTGCCGTCGGACGCGGCGCCGCCCAGGAGTCGCGCATCCCACGCAGTGTCGGCGTCGAAGCCCTGCGCGACGCGCAGGAAACCGGCGCTGGCATTGGTGGCGTACACGACCGTCCACGTCGCTGTGTCATCACCGCCGACGGCGGCGGAGTTCGCGTGCCAGTCGCCGGGAACGTGCGGGACGACGACCGTGCGACCGTAGGACGTGGACGCGGTCTTCGCGAGGGCGGGCACGTCGACGGACGTGCTCGCGCCGAGATCGCCGCGGGGGACGATCATCACGATGACGGCCACGACGGCAAGTGTCGCGAGCAGCGCGGCGATGAGGTTGCGGGCCGTCTGGCTCGACCGGTAGACCTGCGACGACGCGGCCTTGCGCTGAGCGGTCTCCTCGGCGGTCTCGGGCCTGCCGAGCTCTGCGACGACGCGTCCGGTGCCGGCCATCAGGCCTCGGCCTCCGCGCGAGCCGCATCGAGACGGCGCTTGGCGCCGAGCAGCCACTCCTCGCAGCGGTTCGCGAGCGCCTCGCCGCGCTCCCACAGCGCGAGGGAGTGCTCCAGGGTCGGCGCACCCTGCTCGAGCTCGGAGACCACGCGCACGAGCTCGTCGCGGGCCTGCTCGAATGTGAGGGAGGCGACCTCGGTCTCGCCCGCACCGGGTTCCGTCATGTCTTCCAGCTTAGTTCGCGTCGCCGACGGCCTGCTCGGGCACCTCGCCGTCGCTGGTGGCGCCGATCGATCCGCGTTCCAGGGTGACAGTCAGGCGTGTGCTCGGCGGGGCCTGCTGCGCGTCGCGCAGGATCGTGCCGTCGGCGAGGTGCGCGATGGCGTAGCCGCGGGCGAGCGTGGAAGCCGGCGAGAGTGCGCGCAGCGACGCGCGCAGCTCGGCGACGCGGCGCTGCTGGGCGTCGACGCGACGGTCGACGATGTCCCGGCCGCGGGCGGTGAGCATCCACAGGTCCTGTGTGCGTCCCTGGAGCATCGTCGAAGGATCGCGCAGCACCGGCCGGCTGCGCAGCTGTTCGAGCTGCGCGATGTCGTGCGACACGCGTGCCGTCAGGCGCGTCGCGAGGCGCGCGCGCAGCTGTCCGACGAGAGCGCGCTGCTCGCCGACATCCGGCACCGTCCGCTTCGCCGCATCCGTCGGCGTCGACGCGCGCAGGTCGGCCACGTCGTCGAGCAGCGGGTGGTCGTTCTCGTGCCCGATGGCGCTGACGATGGGGGTGGATGCCGCTGCCACGGCCCGCAGCAGGCGCTCGTCGCTGAAGCCGAGGAGCGTCTGCGGATCGCCCCCGCCACGCGCGATGATGATGACGTCGACCTCGGGATCGGCGTCGAGACGGGCGAGGGCCGCGAGCGTCTCGGGGACGCACCGGTCGCCCTGCACGGCCGCGTGGATCGTGCGGAACCGCACCTGCGGCCAGCGCAGCTCGGCGTTGCGGTGCACGTCCTTCTCGGCGTCGCTGCGCTCGCCGGTGATGAAGCCGATGCAGTGCGGCAGGAACGGCAGGCGCTTCTTGCGCGCGGCGTCGAACAGGCCCTCGGCGCGCAGCCGCACGCGCAGCTTCTCCAGATTCTCAAGCTGGTCGCCGAGCCCCGCGTGACGCATCTGTGAGACGGCGAACGTGAAGTCGCCGCCCTTGACGTAGTAGTCCGCCTTGACGCACGCCACCACACGGTCGCCGACCTGCAGATCGTCGGCGAGGCGCATCCGCACACTCGACCACAGCCGGAACGACAGCGTGGCGTCGGTGCCGAGGTCCTTCATCCGCCCGTACACGGCGCCGCCGCGCAGATTCCAGCTCGTGAGCTCGCCCTCGACCCAGACCGATCCCCAGCGCTGCACGAAGCCGTGGATCGTGTCGTTCAAACGCGACACAGAGGTCGGGGCGTCGCTCGTGGAGTCGCGGGGATGCACGCTGTCGCCGGGAGGCGCCTGTCCGGGCACCTCGGCGGGGCGGAACGTCGTCATGGGGTCCTTCCGTCACCGGCACCCGTTCGACGCGGCTCGGCCGCCGTCCGGGTGCCCGCCCGTAGAATCGAGGGGTGAGCACCCCCGCTGTTCGTCTTCCCGTGCCCCGCGTGCCGGCGAGGATGCGGGACGAGCCGCTCCAGGATATCCCGGTGGTCGGACACAAGCGGGTGCTGCTGGCCGCCCCGCGCGGATACTGCGCGGGCGTGGACCGGGCGGTGGTCACGGTCGAGCGGGCGCTCGAGCGGTTCGGCGCGCCGGTGTACGTCCGCAAGCAGATCGTGCACAACGTGCACGTGGTGAGCGACCTGGAGGCGAAGGGCGCAGTGTTCGTCGACGAGGTCGACGCGGTGCCCGCGGGCGCGCACGTCGTCTTCAGCGCCCACGGCATCGCGCCGGCGGTGCGGGATGCCGCGGCGGAGCGCGGTCTGCAGACCATCGACGCGACGTGCCCGCTGGTGACGAAGGTGCACCGCGAGGCCGTGCGGTTCGCCCGCGACGGCTTCGACATCCTCCTCATCGGGCACCCGGGGCACGAGGAGGTGGAGGGCACCGCGGGCGAGGCGCCCGACCGGGTCACGGTCGTCGCGTCGCCGGAGGAGGCCGACACCGTGCAGGTGCGCGATCCGTCGAACCTCGTCTGGCTCTCGCAGACCACCCTCTCGGTCGACGAGACCCTCGCGACCGTGCAGCGGCTGCGGGAGCGGTTCCCCGAGCTGCGCGATCCTCCCACCGACGACATCTGCTACGCGACCCAGAACCGGCAGACGGCGATCAAATCGATCGCGGCCGCCGCCGACCTCGTGCTGGTCGTCGGCTCGGCGAACTCCTCGAACAGCGTCCGGCTCGTCGAGGTCGCGCTGCAGGCGGGAGCGACCGCCGCCCATCGCATCGACGACGTCCGGGAGATCAGCCAGGAATGGCTGTCCGGGGTCGCCACGGTCGGCGTGACGAGCGGAGCATCGGTGCCCGACGCGCTCGTCGACGAGGTGCTGGCGGCGCTCGCCGAGGCCGGCTACCGCGACGTGGAGGAGGTGCGCACGGCGCAGGAGGATCTCGTGTTCGCGCTGCCGAGCCGACTGCGCGAACCCGCTCAGACGCCCCCCGCCGCCGAGGCCACAGGGGCGTCGGAATCATTCGGAGGAGGACGCCGATGAGCACGCCCGACCCGCGCCCTCGCCCGCAGTACGGCGAGTATGCGACCCCTGCCGAGCAGAAGGCGCGCATCGCGCATCCGCAGCCGCCCGCCGTTCACACGCCCGCCCCGTCCTCGCACCCCGTGCCCTCTGGCGCAGGTGGGGGCCGTCCGGCTTCGTCCGCCGCGCCGCATCCCGTCGACCGCGTCGTCACCTTCGCCCTGCTGGCGTACGGCGCCTTCAACGTCATCACCTCGGCGATCGCGTTCTTCGACCTCGCCGGCGTGGCCGACATGACGTACCGGATGATGGGCATCGCCGGTTCCTTCACGAGCACGCCGACCTCGCGAGCGTGGGGAATCGCGGCGGCGGTGCTTCTCGTCCTCGGATACGCGGCCACCGTGTGGCTGTCGATGCGGACGATGCGCCGGGGCCGCCTGTCGTGGTGGATCCCGATCGCCGGAGCCGTGGTGACGTACATCGTGGTCTCGGTGTGCGTGTCGATCCCGCTGATGAGCGACCCGGCGTTCGCGGCCTACCTGCACGCCGGTTGACCAGGAGAGGGGGAACATGCGTCGTCTCGTGCGTCTGTGCGCTCTTCCGCTCGTCGTCGCTCTCGCCGCCTCGCTCGCGGCGTGCGGCGGCGGGGCCGTCCAGACGACGGCGGGCCTGTCGACGGCCGACACGTCGGCCGGCACCGCGGTGGTCGACGCGGACGGCCGGGCCGTCTACGTCTACACGCGTGACACACCGGGCTCGGGCAGGAGCGCGTGCAGCGGCGAGTGCGCGGCGACCTGGCCGGCTGTCACGGTCGGTTCGGGGGCGATCGAGGCGGCCGACATCTCGGCGACCGTGGACGTGATGCACACCTCCGACGGGACGGACCAGCTCACCCTCGACGGCTGGCCGCTGTACTACTTCGACGGCGACACCGCCCCGGGGATGATCAAGGGCCAGGGCATCGGCGGTGTCTGGTGGCTGGTGGGTCCCGACGGCACCCAGCTCACCGACATCGGCCGCTGAGCGACGCCCCGCCGGAACGGGGACGACGGGATGCCGCGGCCCACGGGATGGCGCCGATCGGGCTACGACGGGATGAGGCCGCTCCAGACGGCACGCGCACCGGCGTCGCCGGCGAGCACGAGGACGATGACGGTGCCGGTTCCGACGCCGAGGGCCAGCACCGCCTGCGCGATGTCGGCGCCGCGCCGCAGGCGGCGTGCCCCGCTGCCCATGCGGGGGCGCGCGAACCGGAACCAGACCCATTGCGCGATCGACGCTGCGCCGAGTGCGACAGCCCAGGGCACGAGCATCGTTCCCAGCTGTTCGTGCCGGCTGATCGCGGGCGTACGCCCCACCGCGTCGGCCAAGGACTCGCCGGCGACCACGGTGAGCGGTGCGAGGACCGCGACGACGATGCCGGCGAGCGGGGTGACGGCGCCGAGCCGGCGGCGCGCCGTGGGCCAGAGCGCGGCGAGCGCGACGGCGATGACGGCGAGCGGAGTCAGCACCACCGTAGCGTGCACGATCAGGGGATGCAGCGGGAGCCCCGCGAATTGGAGCACGTCGACGGCGCGTTGAGGTCCCATACTCGAGACAACGAGACGACCCGCGCCGGAGTTCACCTCGAGCATCCCGGCGACATCGTGAACCCGGCGCCGCGCTGTCTCGTGCTCACGGGTGAGGGGGTGGCGGATGGCGGTGCGGGAGCACGATCAGCACGCGCAGGAGCGGCTGCTCGCACTCTATGACGCCCACGCCGGTCCGGTGCGGCGCTACGTCGCCCGGCTCACCGGGGATGTCGTGGGGGCCGACGACATCGTGCAGGAGACGCTGCTGCGCGCCTGGCGCACGCCACGCGTGCTCGCGCAGGATCCCGCGGAGATGCGCGCCTGGATGTTCACGGTCGCCCGGCACCTCGTGATCGACGAGGCCCGCAGCGCACGGCGCCGCCACGAACGGACGGTCGCCGACCCGCCCGAGCGCGTCTGGGCCGACGACACCGATCGCCTCATCGAGGCGATCGTCGTCGAGGAGGCGCTCCGCGGGATCAGCGCCGACCACCGCGCGGTCGTGATCGCCGCGTACTACGACGGTCGCAGCGTCGCACAGATCGCGGCGGCGTTCGACATCCCGGAGGGAACCGTGAAATCGCGACTCCACTACGGTCTGCGCGAGCTGCGGCTGGCGCTGCAGGAGATGGGGGTGACCCGATGAGCGATGACCCGTTCGCGCAGTGGGATGCGGCGTTCGTGCTCGGCGCGCTCTCGCCCGCCGAGCGTCACGAGTACGAGGAGCACCTCGCGCACTGCGCCGAATGCCGGCGTGCCGTCGCCGAGCTGACGCCGACCGCCGGGCTGCTCACCCGGGTGAGCGCCGACGTCGCGCGCTCGACCATGGTGCCCGCCGCGCCCGCCGAGGGGCGCGATGAGCTGGCCCGTGCGCGGTTCGCCATCCGCGCCCGCACGCGGATACGCCGCACGCGGTGGATCGCCGGAGCAGCGGCAGCGGTCCTCGTCGCGGTGGGGGTTGCGATCCCGCTCGGCTTCGCCGCCGCCGACCGCCCCGCCGCCTCCTTCGCCCTGCAGGATGTCGTGGACGTGCCGCTGACCGCCTCGGTGCAGCTGCACACGACCGACTGGGGCACTCGCATCGACCTCGACTGTCGCTACCCGAAGACGACCGGCGGGCCGGCCGACGGGTGGGAGTATGCGCTCGCTGTGGTGGGCGACGATGGGTCCGACACCGTCGTCTCGACGTGGCGGGCACGTCCGGGCGCCGACGCGCGGGTGAGTGCCGGCACGGCGCTGCCGGCGACCGAGATCCGCGCGGTGGAGATCCGCACGATGACGGGCGTCGTCATCATGCGGCATGAGCTCGGTGCGAAGACGGAGTGAACCCGGCGGGCGTCGATCTCGTTCTCACCCCAGACGGGATGCGTCCGCACCGCCGTCGCACGGAGGGAGTCCTCATGCTTCGCAGAATCGTCATGGCGGGAACGCTGTCGCTCCTGCTCGCACTCGCCGGATGCGCCGGCGGATCGTCGCCCGCGGCCACCACGGCGCCCGCCGGAGGCGGGGGAGACGCGTATGGATCGTCGGCCTCGCAGCCTGCCACGGGCGGTGACGCGCTCAAGACCGCCACGACGCCGCTCGGCGACATCGTCGTCGATGGGCGCGGGATGACGGTGTACATGTACGACGCCGACACGCAGGGCACGAAGGCGAGTGCATGCACGGGCGCGTGCCTCAGCGCCTGGCCGCTCGTCACCACGGGCACCGCCGCGCCCCGGCTCACCGGGGTCACCGGCACCGTGGGGACGATCGCGACGGCCGACGGCGGACGTCAGGTGACGCTGAACGGCTGGCCCCTGTACTACTACGCGGGCGACGGGAAGGCCGGCGACACGACCGGCCAGGGAGTCGGCGGCGTGTGGTGGGTGCTCACCCCGGCGGGCGAGCGCGCGACAGGGAAGGGCTGAGCGCAGACGACGGATGCCCCGGCCAGTGGCCGAGGCATCCGTTCGCGCTGCGTCGTGTCGGGACGACTACGACTGGCTCTGACCGTAGGAGCCGAGCTGCTTGGTCGCCTCGACGACGCGGGCGGCCATCGCGGATTCCGCGACCTTGCCCCAGGCCCGAGGGTCGTATTGCTTCTTGTTGCCGACCTCGCCGTCGACCTTGAGCACGCCGTCGTAGTTCTGGAACATGTAGCCGGCGACCGAGCGGGTGAAGGCGTACTGGGTGTCGGTGTCGATGTTCATCTTCACGACGCCGTTCGCGACGGCGAGGGCGATCTCCTCGTCGCTCGACCCGGAACCGCCGTGGAAGACGAGATCGAGGGGCTTCGGGCCGTTGCCGAAGCGCTCGGCGATGCCCTCCTGGATCTCACCCAGCAGCTCGGGGCGCAGCTTGACGTTGCCCGGCTTGTAGACGCCGTGCACGTTGCCGAAGGTGAGAGCGGCGATCCAGCGGCCCGCGTCGCCGAGACCGAGCGCCTCGACGGCCTTCGCGACGTCGCCGGTCGTCGTGTAGAGGGCATCGTTCGTGCCCTCGTGCTTCACGCCGTCCTCTTCGCCGCCGACCACGCCGATCTCGACCTCGAGGATCGCGTTGATGTTCTTCAGGCGGGGGAGAAGCTCCTTCGCGATCTCGATGTTCTCGTCGAGCGGCACCGCCGAGCCATCCCACATGTGCGACTGGAAGATCGGGTTCCGACCGGCCTTGACCTCTTCTTCGGATGCCTCGATCAGCGGGAGAACGAAGTCCTCGAGCGCCGGCTTGGGGCAGTGGTCGGTGTGCAGCGCGATGGTGATCGGGTAGTTCTTTGCGACCTCGGTGGCGAAGCGGGCGAAGGCGAGGGCTCCGGTGGCGCGCCCCTTGACGGTGTGACCGGCGAAGTAGTCGGCGCCGCCGGTGGTCACCTGGATGATGCCGTCCGAGCCGGCCTCGGTCAGGCCCTGGAGGATCGCATTGATGCTCTGCGAGCTCGACGCGTTGATCGCCGGGTACGCGAAGCCGCCGGCCTTCGCGCGGTCGAGCATCTCTGCGTACTGTTCAGGTGTTGCGACGGGCATGTCTGCGCTCCTTCGGCAGGGGTGTGGATCGTGTCAACTCTAGCGAAGCGGCCTCGCGCGTGACCGTGGTGTGACCGGCGCGCTCAGAGCTGCGTGTCCTGACTGCCTCGAAAGAATCGCGAATCCTTCAGGCTGATTGCATGAAAACAGCCGGCATTTCTGCGCCGTCCCCGGCTATCGTGGCGACATGGTCAGCCTTACCGCAGAGTTCAGCACGCCCGCCGTCGACGCCGACGGGCGCACCACGCCGCTGCGTCCTGACCGGAACCTGGCGCTCGAGCTCGTGCGGGCGACGGAGGCGGCGGCGATCCGGGCGGTGCCGTTCATCGGCCGCGGCAACAAGGAGGCGGCCGACGGCGCGGCCGTCGATGCGATGCGCGCGTTCCTCACGACGGTGAGCTTCGACGCCACGATCGTGATCGGCGAGGGCGAGAAGGACCACGCGCCGATGCTGTTCAACGGTGAGCGTGTGGGCAACGGCACGGGGCCGAAATGCGATGTGGCCGTGGATCCGATCGACGGCACGTCGCTGACGGCGGCCGGGCGGAACAACGCGCTCTCGGTGATCGCCGTGTCCGACCACGACACGATGCTGGATGCGTCGAGCGTCTTCTACATGGACAAGCTCGTCACCGGACCCGCAGGGGTCGGTGTCGTCGACATCCGTCTTCCCATCGGGGAGAATATCCGGCGTCTGGCGAAAGCGCTGGGAAAGCCCGTGGAGGAGATCGTCGTGTCGGTGCTGCACCGCCCGCGGCACGAGCAGCTGATCGAGGAGATACGCGAGGCCGGCGCCGGCACCCGCCTCATGAGCGACGGCGACGTCGCGGGCGGCATCAACGCGGCCCGGCACGGCGCACGCACCGACATGTGCGTCGGCATCGGCGGAAGCCCTGAGGGGATCGTCACCGCGTGCGCGATCAAGGCGCTCGGCGGCCACATCCAGGGACGGCTCTGGCCCCGCGACGACGACGAGAAGCAGCGCGGCGTCGACGCCGGGCTGAAGTTCGACGATTTCGTGTACGAGGCGGACGACCTCGTCCACGGCAACAACACTCTCTTCGTGGGGACGGGTGTCACCAACGGCGAGCTCGTCGCCGGTGTCCGCCGCGAGGCGGAGTACGTGTACACGGAGAGTGTGGTGCTGCGCGGCGCTTCGGGCACGCTGCGCCGGATCTCGTCGGAGCACCTCGTCTCCAAGTGGCTCTGAGCGTCCCTTCCGGGATGACACACGGCGCAGTCACGCGCGGCTCTGTGACTGATGAGACTGGTGTGACGGCAATACGCCGGATTCCCAGAGCCGGGTGGAAGAATCGTCGCATGGCACCACAGGCCGCAGATTCCCACCCGCGCACCGGCGCACACGCCGTCGTCGCCGACGCTCTGGCGCGCACGGGTGCGCACCCCAAGATCGAGATGGACCCGGCTCGTCGCCCCGACGTGCTGTTCCGCGTGCGTCACGCGGAAGGCGAGCAGGTTTCAGCGTGGTGGATGATCGGCGCATTCGTCTTCGTGTCGGGGGCCGTCATCGCGCTGCTGAGCTTCATTCCGGGCGGACAGTAACCTCCATTCGCGCGCGCACGTCGCCGAGATCGGCGTGCATCTCGAGGTCGCCGTCCGCGTCCCGGCCGTTGACGTCCCGGCCGTCGACGTCCCGGCCGTCGACATCCCGGCCGTCGCCGGCGTCGAGCAGTTCCGGTGCGGTGAGTCGGCGAGTGGTCTTCTCCACGACGGCCGGCTGCGGCAGCGCGTCGAGCTTGGTCTGGTCGATGCCGGGAAAGCGCCGAGCGCTCACCAGCACGCGGGACTCCAGTGAGCCTGCGAACCGGTTGTAGCTGTCGACCGTGCGCTCGATCGCCTTGCGCAGATCGTCGGCGTGTCCCGCGAGTGACGCGAGGCGGCCGTACAGCTCGTTGCCGAGATCGAACAGCCGTCGCGCCTCCTGCGAGACGTCCTGCTGCGTCCACGTGTAGGCGACGGTCTTCAGCACGGCCCAGAGATTGACCGGCGAGGCGAGCGCCACCCGCTTGCCGAAGGCATACTCGAGCAGGGCGGGATCCTCCTCCAGCGCGGCGGCCAGCAGCGACTCGCTCGGGATGAAGCAGATGACGAACTCGGGGCTCGAGTCGAGGCCCGCCCAGTACGTCTTCCGGGCGAGGGCGTCGACGTGCGCGCGCACGGCCTTCACGTGCTTGCCGAGCAGCGCCTGCCGGCGTGTGAGCTCATCCCCGGTCGCGGTGACCGGGATCGCCGACGCCTCGAGATACGCATCCAGTGGCACTTTCGCGTCGACGGCCAGCGACTTGGCGCCGGGGAGCCTGATCACCATGTCGGGGCGTCCCGCCCCCGCGTCGGTAGAGATCGAGGTCTGCACATCGAAGTCGACGTGCTGCGCGAGCCCTGCCGCCTCGACGACGCGCCGCAGCTGCGTCTCACCCCACACCCCGCGCGTGCTGCCCGAACGCAGTGCGCCGGCCAGCGATTCCGCGGTCGCCCGCAGCGCCTCGCCGGTCTCGGCGCTGCGACGCAGCTGCTCGGCGACGGAGCCGAACTGCTCGTGCCGCTCATGCTCGAGAAGCTCGACCTTGCGCTGCATCGACTGCAGCGACTCCCGCACGGGCTCCAGAGCCCGCAGCACGCTTTGCTCGCGGCGCTCGCGCTCCTCCCGCATCGCCCGTTCGGCATGCGCGCGGTCGGCGGCGTCGTCCAGCCGGCGCTCCTGCTGCTCGAGCTGCTCGCGCAGCGCGTGCGCCGCCGTTTCGGCGGCCGCCGCGCGCGCGGAGAGCTCTGTGACGGCGTGCGCGGCGCGGCCCGCGCGCAGCGCCCAGCCGGCCGCGAAGCCGGCGGCGAGCATGACGAGGGCGATCAGCACAGTCACGACAACCATGTGCCCAGCATGGAGGAGGCCTCCGACATCGCTTCGGCCGCCCGCTCACGTCGCACCCGCCGCCCCCTAAGATGACTCGGTGACGTGGACGATCTGGCTCTCGCTGCTCGCCGCCTGCGTCGTCATCAGCCTCACCCCGGGCGCCGGGGCGATCAACACGATGTCCAATTCCCTCAATGAGGGGTGGCGGCGGTCGATCTTCGGGGTGATCGGCCAGCAGATCGCGCTCGTCGTGCACATCGCGATCGTCGCGGCGGGTGTCGGGCTGCTGGTGGCGCGCTCGGAGGTGCTCTTCGAGACCATCCGCTACCTCGGGGCGGCGTACCTGGTGTACCTGGGCATCCGGATGATCGTCACCCGGCCGGTTGTCGCTGCCGACGTGGCCGATCCGTCCCGGCGTCGCGAGAGCGCCTGGTCGATGATCCGGCGCGGATTCTGGGTCAACATCCTCAACCCGAAGGCGATCGTGTTCTTCCTCGCCTTCGTGCCGCAGTTCATCCGTCTCGATCAGCCGCCGCTCGGCCAGTACCTCATCCTCGTCGCGACCGTGATCGTCGTGGACGTGCTCGTGATGTGGTTCTTCTTCGCCGCCGCCGCGAAGCCGTTCCGGCGGCTGGTGCGCACCCCGCGCGGGCAGAAGATCCTCGATGTCGTCTTCGGCACGCTGTTCATCGCCGTCGCAGGTCTGCTGCTTCTGGTTCGCTGACGCATCCGCTCACGCCACGGCGAAGACGGGTTCGCGCACCGGAGCGGCGGCGTCGATCGTCTTCACCGACAGGGAGTGCGCGGCGGCGAGGTCCTCGACGTCGGATGCGGCGACCCGACGGGCGGCGTCGATGACGATGTGCGCGCAGGCGAGCGCATCCGCGGTGGCATCGTGATGGGCGAAGCCGGTGAAGCCGGCGGCCGCCGCGGCTGACGGCAGCCGGTACGACGGCAGCTCGTACGCCTTCCGCGCGAGCTGCAGGCTGCAGAAGTAGCGGTACGGAGGGCAGAGGTCGCCGGCCGCCTCGCACGCGCGGCGGAGCACCGCCATGTCGAACCCGGCATTGTGTGCGACGAGGACATCGGCGCCGGCGAACGCCGCGATGTCGTGGAGCTGATCGCTCCAGCTCTTCGCGCCGAGGACGTGTTCGGGGCGTATGCCGTGGATCTGGATGTTCAGGTCGAAGAACGCGTCGTGCCCGAGCGGCGGCCGGATGAGCCATCCCGCCTGAGCAACGACCTTCCCCGCCCGCACCCTCACCAGCCCGACGGCGCAGGCCGAGGCACTGCTGGAATTCGCCGTCTCGAAGTCGATCGCGGTGAAATCCAGTGGCACGGTTCCACTGTGCCGCCAGGCGCCCGCAAGGCCGGGAGGCGCGCCGCGGCGTCGGAGAAGCACGCCGGATCGGCCGAGAACGGCCCCGGCGGCGTCTGCGCGGTCTCTTCAGCCTGCTTCTGTCGCGCCGTAGGGTCGAGGCATGGCCACACGCGAAGAGATGTCCCGCTCGTTCGGCGCTGCCGCCGATGCCTATGAGACCGGACGGCCGGGCTACCCGGCAGAGGCGGTGGCATGGATGCTGCAGCCCGTCGTGCGACCGGGGGCCCGGCCGCGCGTCGCCGATGTGGGAGCGGGCACCGGCAAACTCACCCGCGTGCTCCTGGAGATCGGAGCGGAGACGGTGGCCGTGGAGCCCGACGTGGCGATGCTCGAGCGGCTGCGCGAGACGGTGCCCGGGGTGCCGACGTTCGTCGGGACCGCCGAGGCGTTGCCGCTGCCCGATTCCGCCGTCGACGCCGTGGTGCTCGGGCAGGCATGGCACTGGGTCGATGTCACGGCAGGGTCGGCCGAGATCGCACGTGTGCTGCGGCCCGACGGCGTGTTGGGGCTGATCTGGAACATCCGCGACGAACGCGTGGAGTGGGTCGCGGAGATGACGCGGATCATGCACGGCAGCAATGCCGAGGTCATGATCGCCGGAGGCGGGCCGTCGGTCGCCGCGCCGTTCGGCGATCTCGAGGAACGCACCTGGGAGTGGACGCGTCGGATGACGCGGGACGGCCTGTGGAGCATGGTGCGCTCGCGCAGCTACGTCATCACGGCGGAGCCGGCCGAGCGAGAGCGGATCGAGCGTGAGCTGGACGCGCTGTTCGATCGCATCGGAGCGAGGTGCGACACCGCCATCGACCTGCCGTACGTGACGCACGCGTATCGGGCTGTGCGGGACTGAAGCCGCCCGATCGGCGGCGGGGCCGCGGCATCCCGCCCCGTAGACTGGTTGCCCGTGGCCCTCACCATCGGAATCGTGGGACTGCCCAATGTCGGCAAGTCCACCCTGTTCAACGCCCTGACCAAGAACCAGGTGCTCGCGGCGAACTATCCGTTCGCGACGATCGAGCCCAACGTCGGCGTGGTGAACCTGCCCGACGCGCGCCTCGACCGGCTGGCGGAGCTGTTCCACAGCGAGCGGATCGTGCCGGCGGCCGTGTCGTTCGTCGACATCGCCGGCATCGTGCGGGGCGCGTCGGAGGGCGAAGGACTCGGCAACCAGTTCCTCGCGAACATCCGCGAGGCCGACGCGATCGCGCAGGTCGTCCGGGGATTCACCGACTCCGACGTCGTGCATGTCGAGGGCGAGGTGAACCCGCGGGCCGATCTCGAGACGATCGGCGCCGAGCTCATGCTCGCCGACCTGCAGACGCTCGAGAAGGCGATCACGCGGTACGAGAAGGAAGTCAAGGGGCGCAAGACCGACAAGGCCGTGCTCGACGCCGCGCTCGCCGCCAAGGAGGCGCTGGACCGCGGCGTGCTGCTGTCGGTGGCGGGCCTCGATCTCGAGCCGATCCGCGAGCTCGGGCTGCTCACCGCGAAGCCGTTCATCTTCGTGTTCAACGTCGACGAGAGCGTGTTGACGGATGCTGCGCGGAAGGCCGAGCTGGAGGCCCTGGTCGCCCCGGCCCACGCGGTGTTCCTCGACGCCAAGATCGAGTCGGAGCTCATCGACCTGGACCCTGAGGATGCCGCGGAGCTGCTCGCTTCGACGGGACAGGAGGAGTCGGGTCTGGATCAGCTGGCGCGCATCGGATTCGACACGCTCGGGCTGCAGACGTATCTGACGGCGGGTCCGAAGGAGGCGCGCGCCTGGACGATCGGCAAGGGCTGGAAGGCACCGCAGGCGGCCGGCGTGATCCACACCGATTTCGAGAAGGGCTTCATCAAGGCCGAGGTCATCTCGTTCGAGGACCTCGTGGAGCTCGGCTCGGTCGTCGAGGCCCGCGCACACGGGAAGGTGCGCCTCGAGGGCAAGGACTACGTGATGCAGGACGGCGACGTCGTGGAGTTCCGCTTCAACGTGTAGGCGCGCGCAGTTCTGCGGGTTCTTGCCTGCGAATATGGCACCATGCCTCGCACAGCCAAACTCACTGCGACCCTCGCCGGTCTCGTCCTCGCGGGAGCGGCGCTCGCCGGATGCACCGCTGCCACAGCGCCACAGGTGGGGGACGCGTCATCGCACCCCACCACGAGCGCCACGCCCACCCCGACCTATCTGACCGCGTTGCCCGAGTGGGCCAAGGCGTCCACGCCGTGGCTCATCTATCCGGATGGCTTCACGTGCTCTGGCACGGAGGGCTGCCCCAACGATTACCGCGCCGCGTTCGGTGAGCCTGGCCCCGTGCTGCCTGACGGCGTGGAGTACTACGACTCTGCAAAGGACGACTGCGTGATCGTCGAGCCTGCCGGCGTGGACTGCATGGACCGCAACGGCTGACTCTCAGCCGGCGCGCGATCCCAAAGCTCGCGCAGCGGATCGCGAAAGTACTTGAATAGATGGAAAGTGTGTGCTTGCATGACAAGCACGAACACGTCCTGCACTGACACCTTTCCCACCTGGAGGCCTCATGTCGACACCAGAAGACGCCAGCGCCACGCCGCTGTCGACAGCCGCGGAGGCTCTGGGCGCGGCCGATGCAGTCGCTCGCCGTATCCGCTCGCGGCGGCGGTGGTACGTCGCCGGGGCGCTGGTCATGGCGGCGGCCCTGACCGCATTCACCGTCGCATTGGCATCGTGGCCCGAGCGTCTCGCCGAGGTGATCATCCCCGGCTTGATCGTCGTCGCCGCGATCCTCGCCGTCCTCGCCTGGTGCGGCAAGACTGTTCCTGCCGCCACCACGGCGTGGACGAATCGCGCCGTCCTTCTCAGCGGCGGACTCATGGTCGTGGCGCTGCTCCTGATCCGGCTGCTCCTTCCCGAGGGCTTCTCCGCATGGGCTGTCGTCGTCGGCCTGTTGCCGGGCCTGCCCTTCGTCCACCTCGCGTGGCGGGTGGGTCGCGCGTGACACACCCGCGCCAACGGCTCGACGACCTCATCCATTCGCCGGTCAGGCTCTCGATCATGGCCGCGCTCCGCTCCGCGGACGCCGTTCACTTCGGACTGCTCCGGGACACGTTGGAGGTCAGCGACTCGCTGCTGTCCAAGCACCTCGCGTCGCTCGAGGCGGGCGGCTACATCCAGGTCACGAAGGGGTATGCCGGACGTCGGCCCCGCACGTGGTATTCCCTCACTCCCGAGGGCCGGACGGCATTCGACGCGTACATCGTGGCGCTCCGCGAGATCGTGAACGCGCCCGATCTCTAGTTGTGGCCCCTCACGTGGTCAGGTCGAGGGGGCGCAGGCGGCGCACGTCGAACTCGAGGTCGAGGGAGAGTTCGATCGGGCCGAACTCCCTGGCGATTCCGATCAGCTCGCGCGCCCAGCGCCCGACGCGATCCCTGAGGTGCACCATGCCCCAGCGCAACGTCGGTCGCTCGTCGATCGGGATGTACACGGCGACGCCCCGGTCGTAGTACTTGAGCCCCTGACCGCAGGCGAACGCGACGGACTTGTCGTCATTGGCGAGGGACCAGAGCACCTCCTCGCGGGTCGGCGCGGGTCGGGCGGGCCCGTCGTCACGACGCATTGCGGGAGAGACCGCAGTCTCCCAGTACTCCGGCACCGGTAGGCCGGACGGCAGGATGTCAAAGCCGGCGAGTTCGTCGAGCGAAACCGACACGCGATCCGCGAGCTCATGCTCACGTCCGACCATCAGCACGATCGGCTCGGTGAAGGCGGCCGCCCCGACTGTGAGGTCGGGCTCGTCCACCGGCAGCCAGAGGAGCGCGACGTCGACGTCGCCGTTCCGGATCGGGGTGAACGGGTCGTCGATGCGGATCTCGCGCATGCGGAAGTCGACCTGAGGGAAGCGGCTCCGGAACGTGGCCGTCATCGGCGCCAGATCCTGCCACATCGGACCCATGACACCGAGCGTCACGGTGTCCGGACCGGCGAGCGCGGAGTTCGTCGCTGCTTCGACGCCGTCCAGGATGCGTCGGTAGCCCGCTTCGAGGTCGTTCCGCAGCTGGACACCGAGCGGAGTCAAGGCCACCTTGCGGCTGGTGCGCTCGAACAGCGGAGCGCCGATCCGCTTCTCCTGCTTCGCGATCGACTGGCTCACCCGCGGCGGCGAGATGAACAGCTTCTCGGCGGTGCGGCCGAAGTGCAGTTCCTCGGCGAGCGTCAGGAAGATCTCGATGTCGCGCAGCTCCACCTACGTCATCCTTTCGATCGTTAACCCGGAGCGCAAGCATCGTTTCGCGACTGGACATTGTTCGGGATCTGGCCGCCCGCGAGGCTCGTAGACATACCGAACAGCACCACGGCAAGGAGAAATGACATGACTTCGATGACCCTCACCACGCCCCGGATGTCCAGCCCGGTCGCGATCCTCGACGGAGCCTCGGGGGCGATCTTCGCGCTCATGAAGGCTGCTCGGCAGACCGACCTCGCGCACTCGACGCTCGAACTTGTCCACCTGCGCGTGAGCCAGATCAACGGCTGCAGCGCCTGCGTGGACGCCGGCGTGAAGTCGGCCAAGCGGGCGGGCGAGACGGACGAGCGTCTGCACGCGGTGGTCGCCTGGCGCGAGATGCCGTACTTCACCGATGAGGAGCGCGCTGCGCTCGCGCTGGCGGAGAGCGCGACCCGGCTCGCCGACCGACCCGACGCCGTCTCCGATGACGTGTGGGATGAGGCGGCGAGCTTCTTCGACGAGCGCCAACTGGCCGCACTGGTCCTCTACATCGCGACCACGAACCTGTTCAACCGGCTCAACGCGACCACCCGGCAGACCGCCGGCGGCTCCTGGAGCTGAGCCGGCCGCTTCCTGAGCGACGACCTGCCCACGAGACACGAAAGGCACGATGATGGCAACTGTACGAACGCACCACTACACCGTCGAAACCGGCAACCTGGCCACGATGCTCGAGCGCCGCACCAGCCTGATCGACGGCATCCGCTCGGCGAATCCGGCCTTCACCGACGCGACCCTGATCAGGCTGGAGGACGGCTCCTACCTCGACATCTGGCGCTGGGACTCGGCGGAGGACATGCAGCGTGCGGCGGAGGCCGCGGCCGACGTCCCCCTGGTCGGGGCCACGCTGACCCTGACGGCTGACCATGTGGTCACCGACGGGGAGATCCTCGACGAACGCTAGGCCACATCGTCCCACAGCGGCGCCCGTGCCTCCGGCAGGCACCGGCGCCGTTTCGCGCACACACCGGCGCTCGAAGCGCCATGATCTACCCATGAGTGCGAACGAGACGTCTGCAGGAACGGAAATCGATGCGATCATCGCTGGCGCCGGAGGGTGGCGGGCGGAGACGATGGACAGGATTCGTCGCGTCATCCTGAGCGCCGACGAGGAGATCGTCGAGGACATCAAGTGGAGGAAGCCCTCGAAACCGGAAGGCGTCGCCACCTGGGTGTGCCAGGGGAACGTCTGCATGGCAGACCTCCTGAAGAGGGCCGTGCGGCTGACCTTTCCCAAGGGTGCGCGGCTGGACGATCCGGCGGGCCTGTTCAACGCGCGGCTGGAGGGCGACACCGTCCGGGCGATCGATCTCTTCGAGGATTCGGAGATCGACGACGATCAGCTTCGGGAGCTCGTCCGTCGAGCGGTTGAAGAGAACCGGCGCGGCTGATGAGGACGGGGTCGCATGCCCTGCCGCGAGCGGTCGGCCGGATCCGTTGCCACCGTTTAGGGTCGAAGGTGACGCTTCACGCAAGAGAAACGGATGACGATGAGCGAGATCCAGACCTTCGAGCCCGAAGGGCGCGCCATCCCGTACGTGGACGAGGGAACCGGGCCGGCGGTCGTACTCGTCCCCGGACGCGGACTGAACACGGCCTACCTCGGCACTCTCGCGGGGATGCTCACCGAAGCAGACCACCGCATCGTCCGCGTCGGCACCCGCCGACCCTCCGACGGGCGTGACGACACGGTCACACTCCATGACCTCGCGCAGGACGTCATCGACCTCATGGACCACTTGGGGCTCGCCGACGCGTGGATCGGCGGGCACGCGTTCGGCGGCGCGGTGGCTCGCACCGTCTCGCTCGACCACACCGACCGCGTGAACGGGGTTCTGCTGCTCGGAGTGCAGACGGCCCAGACGGATGCGCGGGCGCATGATGACGAGGCGCTCGCCGGCGCCCGCGACGCCGATGTCGAGGCGCTGCAGGATGCCGCTCTCGCGGCAACGCCCGAGGCCGAGTGGGCCGAGCTCGCGCCCCACGTTCCCGTGCTCGTGATCCAGGGAACCGCCGACACGGTCACGCCCGCCGAGAACGGCGAGGCGCTCCGGGAATCCGCCCCCGATCGCGTCAGCGTCGTCACCGTCGAGGGCGGGGCTCATGGGTTCCCGGCGTCGCACGCGGGGCCGGCAGCATGGGCCATCGAGGACTACCTCGACTGGGACTGACACTGTCTGCGGCTCCCGCTGCCGTGATCAGACATCGGCGGCGGAGTCAACGCCCTGTCCGACCCATCCGCTGACGTCGGAAGCTGGCGTTCCATCGAGGTGGAAGGCAGTCGGCATGAAGGCGTTGACATGGCAGGGCAAGCGCAAGGTGACGGTGGAGTCGGTGCCCGATCCGGTGATCGAGCAGCCGACGGATGCCATCATCCAGTGACGTCGACCGCGATCTGCGGCTCCGACCTGCACCTGTACGAATTGCTCGGCCCGTTCCTCGACGCCGGAGACATCCTCGGTCATGAGCCGATGGGCGTCGTCGTCGAGGTCGGCGCGGAGGTGACGGAGCTCGCGGTCGGCGACCGGGTCGTCATCCCGTTCAACATCGCCTGCGGCCACTGCTTCATGTGCCGCCGGGGCCTCCAGTCCCAATGCGAGACCACCCAGGTGCGCGAGTACGGCACCGGTGCCGCGCTGTTCGGCTACACGAAGATGTACGGGCAGGTTCCCGGCGGGCAGGCGGAATATCTCCGCGTCCCGCTCGCCGACTACAACCACATCCGCGTGGGGAGCGACCTGCCCGACGACCGGTACCTCTTCCTCAGCGACATCCTGCCCACCGCCTGGCAGGGCATCGAATACGCCGATGTGCCCGAAGGCGGCACCATCGCCGTCATGGGACTCGGCCCGGTGGGACAGTTCGTCTCGCGCATCGGCGTGCACCACGGGTTCCGCGTGCTCGCCGTCGACCCCGAACCGGTCCGACGCGAGATGGCGGAACGGCACGGAGTGCTCACCTATGACCTCACCGCCGACGTCGTCGACACGCTCCGCGATCTGACCGAGGGCCGCGGAGTGGATGCTGCCGTCGACGCCGTGGGGATGGAGGCGCACGGCAGCCCGGCGATCAAGTTCGCCCAGACCGCCGTGGGACTGCTGCCCGAGTCGATCGCGCAGAAGATGATGGAGACGGCGGGCATGGACCGCCTCGCCTCGCTGTACTCGTGCGTCGACGCCGTGCGGCGCGGCGGCACCATCTCCCTCAGCGGCGTGTACGCGGGCGATGCCGACATCCTGCCGATGAAGACCCTGTTCGACAAGCAGATCGGCGTGCGCATGGGCCAGTGCAACGTCAAGAACTGGATCGATGCCGTGCTGCCGCTCGCCGAGGACCCGACGGATCCGCTCGGGGTCATGGACCTCGTCACCCACCACGCGCCGCTGGATGACGCGCCCCGGCTCTACGACACGTTCCAGAAGAAGGAGGACGGCTGCGTCAAGGTCGTCCTGCAGCCCGGCACACGCTCCGTGTCGCCCTCGGTCGCCGACAGCGCGGAGTGATCCCGGGGTGGGCGAACAGCGTGAGCCGGAGACCGCCGAGGAGCTGATGCGGTCGCGCTTCTCCGCATTCCGGTCCGGGGATGCCGGGTGGCTGCTGCGCTCCTGGCACCCCTCGACGCGCCCGGCGGAGCTCGACCTGGCGGACAACCCTCGCTGGCGCGGACTGCAGATCGTCGACACCGTCGGCGGCGGCCGCCAGGACGACGAGGGAGTCGTCGAGTTCCGCGCGACGTACCTCGCGGAGGACGGCGGGATCGGGATCCTGCACGAGCGCTCCCGCTTCGAGCGGGAGGGCGGGCGGTGGTTCTACGTCGACGGCGACGTGCAGGAGGATTGAGGCGGCGGGCGATCAGTCCCCGGCCTTGCCCTTCTCCTTCGGCTTCTTCGGGGCCTTCTCGCCGGGGCCGCCGCCGTTCTTCTTCCCGCTGTCGCTCGCGTGCTGGTTCGGCTGCTGGCCGGATGTGCTCTTCGTCTGTGTGGAGCCGCCTCCTGCGCCGCCGGTGGTCGTGGTGACGGGATCCACCGTCGGCGCCGGCCCGCTCTGCGTCGTGTTCGAGGATCCGTTCTGCGTGGAGTCGCGGGTGGAGTCCGCTCCCGTTCCCTGCGTCGCGCCGGGCTCCGGCAGGACGACGACCCGTGTGCCCGACGACGGATTGTCCGCAGTGCGGGGAAGAGTGCTGCCCAGCCACACGGCCCCCGAGATCGCCATCGCCGCGGCGGCCGTGCCGATCGCCGCGGTCGCGATGCGCCGCCGGCGACCACGAGACGGAGGCCGCCGGTGCGCGACCGGCAGCGGAGCCGGCAGCGTGAGCGGCTGCGTTTCGGTCGGGAAGCCGGCGACGATGCGGCCGACCTCGGCGGCCGTCGGCCGGGTCTCGGCGTCGCTCGCCGTCATCCGTCTGAGAAGCTGCCCCCACTCCGCACCCAGACGGTCGGGCACGTCGGGAGGGTTGAGCAGGCGAGCCATCACGGCCGCGATGCCCGTCGCGTCGGGGAAGGCGCGCTCGCCGGTGAGCGCCTCCAGCAGCAGCAGGCCAAGCGCATAGATGTCGGCGGCAGGGCTGGGCGCCTCACCGCGCAGCTGCTCCGGGGCCAGATAGGCGGCCGTGCCGACCACCGTGCCCGGCGACGTGATGCGCGTGCCGTCGATCAGGCACGCGACACCGAAGTCGGTGAGCTTCGCCTCGGCGCCCGCCGCGTCGTGTCCGGAGGGGCTGAGCAGGACGTTCGAGGGCTTCACGTCACGGTGCACGATGCCCGCGGCGTGCACGGCTTCGAGCGCCGCGGCGAGATCGGATGCGAGTCGCCTGGCGTCCACCGGCGCCATGGCCCCCTCGTGAAGCCGCTGCGCCAGCGTGATGCCGTCTACGAACTCCATCACGAGGTACGGCTGCTGGCCGGGCACGATCTTCCCGTCGTACAGCGTGACGAGCGAGGGGTGGTCGAGGGAGGCGAGGACGTTCATCTCGGTGCGGGCGCGCTCGGGAGACCCGAGCACGTCGGCTCCGCTCCGCATGATCTTGACCGCCACGGTCCTGCCGAGCAGCAGATCGTCGGCGCGGTACACCTCGGCCATGGCGCCCTCGCCGACGCGCTCGAGCAATTGGTATCGACCGTCGAGTATCGCGGTGGTCGCTGTCTGCTCCTGCGCAGGGTTCACGGCCCGGTCCTCCTCGGCCGCACGGGATCACGGCACCACGCGAGAGTAGCGGAGTCGGAGGAAGCCACGTTTCCGCTTGACATTCCGACGCGGACGTGCCAGCCGCGCGCGAGGGTGACAGGATGACGGTATGCCCGAGTCTCCGGAGGTGCAGGCGCTCGCCCAAGCCCTCGACGAGCGCGTCGTCGGACGCCGCGTCGTTGCGGTCGATCTCATCGAGTTCCGCGCCCTGAAGACTCGCCGGCGCCCGCTCGAGTCGATCGTGGGGGAACGCATCACCGGTGTACAGCGCCGCGGCAAGCATCTCGACATCGCCCTGGAGAAGGCTCACCTGGTCGTGTCGCTCGGCCGTCACGGCTGGCTCCGCTTCACCGAGGGAACAGCCGAGGTGCCCGACGACCCGGATGCGCCGGCTCTGGCCGTTCTGACGATCGAGGGCGGAACGCTCGAGTTCGCCGACGCCGGGGCCTGGGTCTCCCTCGGCCTCTCCGTCGTCGACACCGCGGAGGAGGTCGCCGCGATCGCCGGACTCGGCCCCGACCCGCTCGGTCCGGAATTCTCACGCACCGACGTCGACGCGGCGGTCGCGCGGCGCCGCAAGCAGCTGAAGGCGATCCTGCAGGAGCAGTCGTCGTTCGCGGGTATCGGCAACGCGTACTCCGACGAGATCCTGCATCGCGCGCGGCTCTCGCCGGTCGTGCACGGGGACACACTGTCGGACGATGAGCTGGAGCGGCTGTTCGCCGCCATGCGAGATGTCGTCCGGGGTGCCGCCGCCGACCGGCGCGGAGTGCCGATCGACGAGCTGAAGCGGGCGAAGACCGCCGCGATGGCGGTGCACGGACGCGGGGGAGAGGAGTGCCCCGTGTGCGGCGGTATGATCGCCGACCTCTCCTTCGGCGGCACGACGGCTCAGTACTGCCCGACGTGCCAGACCGCCGGCGTGCGGCTGGGCTGAGCGGAAGCCCCGTGAACTCGCCGTCGAGCCTGCCGGACGTCCTCGCCGGCATCCCGGCCGACATCTGGCCGTCCCTGCTCGGCGTCGTCGTGCTCGCCGCGATCACCACGGCGGTCCTCATCGCCTTCCGCGTGCCGCACATCCTCTCTCCCGCCGTCGCGATCCTCCGGGGCGCCGTGCAGCTCGCCGTGATCAGTGTCATCCTCAGCGGCATCATCACGAGCCCGGTCTGGATCGGGTGCGCTCTCGTCGTGATGTTCGGCGTCGCCGCATCCGTCGCCACCGGCCGCATCGGCCGATCGTGGCGCGCGCTCGTGATGATGGCGAGCTCGATCGCAGCGGGCATCCTCATCGCCGGCCTCACGGTGTTCGCGACCGGGGCGCTCGCGTTCACGTCGCGCTACGCCCTCGCGATCGGCGCGATCATCATCGGGAATGCGATGACCATCGCGACTCTCACCGGGCGGATGTTCACCGCGGCCGTGAGCGACCACTGGGACGAAGTGGAGGGCTGGCTCGCGCTGGGTGCGCCCCCACGCGTCGCGACCATCCGGCTCGCTCGGCAGGCGGTCCGCGACGCGCTGATCCCCACCGTCGACCAGACGAAGACGACGGGCCTCGTCGTGCTGCCGGGCGCCTTCGTGGGTGCGATCTTCGGCGGCATCTCGCCTCTCGAAGCCGGACGGTTCCAACTCGTGGTGCTCGCGGCGATCCTCGCCGCCGGCTCGGTGACCGCGGTGCTCGTCGCCACGTGGCTGGGGCCGGTGCGGGTGAAGCCCGCCGTGCTGCGGTGACGGATGCTCTCGCTCGACGCCGTGGGGTGACGGCCGCAGACTCGTGTGATACCTTGCAGTTCTAGTTACCTAACAGTGCGAGGTATGAGACATGCGCATCGGCAAGGACCTCGTCGCCGCATCGGCGACACCGCTCGTTCTCGGCATCCTCGCCGACGGCGAGTCCTACGGGTACGCGATCCTGCAGCGCATCGGGGAGCTCTCCGGAGGGCGGCTCGATTTCAGCGACGGCATGCTCTACCCGCTGCTGCACCGGCTGGAGAGGCTCGGGCACATCGAATCGTCGTGGAACACCTCGGCGGTCGGCCGACGGCGGAAGGTGTACCGCCTCACGTCCGGCGGCCGGGCTGCTCTCGTCGAGCACCACCGGCAGTGGAGCGTCGTGAACGATGCGCTGCAGCGCGTCTGGCGCGGCGGAGCTCAGCTCGCGCTGGGAGAGATCTGACATGGGCGCCGACCTCGAATCGCGCGTCGCCGAATGGCGGGCCTACCTCTCCCGCCGCGCCGTGCTCCGCACCGACGACGTCGATGAGCTGGAAGCCCACCTGCGCGATCAGATCGACGGACTCGTGCAGCGCGGTCTGTCGTCCGACGAGGCGTTCCTCATCGGCGTCGGCCGCATCGGCCGCATCGACGAGCTCGCCCGGGAGTACGCGACCGAGCATTCCGATCGCCTCTGGAAGCAGCTCATCGCCGACGGATCCGCACGGCAGCAGGCGTCGCGCGGCCGGTTCCTGCTCGCCCTCGGCCTCGCCGTGGGAGCCGCGATCGCGGTGAAGATCCCGGCACTGCTGAGCGGTGATGCGGGCGGTGGCGACCTGATGCTGCGCAACGCCGTGCTCCTCGTCCTCCCGTTCCTCGCCGTCTACTTCCTCGTGCGGCACCGTGCGTCGGCCGCCACCATCGTCGCCGTCGCCGCACCGTTCGTCGCGGCGGCCGTGGTGGTGAACGCGTACCCGTTCGCGGCCGGTGGCGACACGGAGCTGCTCGCGGCAGGGCATGTCGCGGCGGCGCTGTGGCTGGTGACGGGCATCGCCTATGTGAATGGACGATGGCGATCGGCCGGCCCGCGGATGGACTTCGTGCGCTTCAGCGGCGAATGGTTCGTCTACTTCGTGCTGATCGCCCTCGGCGGGGGAGTGCTCGCGGGGCTCACCGTCGGCGTCTTCGCCGCGATCGGACTCGACCCGAGCGTGTTCGTCTTCGACTGGCTCCTGCCCTGCGGGGCGGCCGGTGCCGTGGTCGTCGCGGCCTGGCTCGTGGAGGCGAAGCAGAGCGTGATCGAGAACATCGCCCCCGTGCTGACCCGCGTGTTCACGCCGCTCGTCACCGTGCTGCTCCTGTCGTTCATCGTCGCCGCCGCGCTGCACGGCAGCTTCGTCACCGACGGCCGCGACCTGCTGATCGTGTTCGACATCGTCCTCGCTGTGGTCGTCGCTCTCCTGCTCTACTCCGTCTCGGCGCGGACACCCGAATCGCCACCGTCATGGTTCGAGTGGCTGCAGCTCCTGATGATCGCCGCCGCGCTCGTGGTCGACGTCCTGGTGCTGATCGCGATGATCGGGCGCATCGGCGAGTCGGGGACGACGCCGAACCGCCTCGCGTCGCTGGGCGCGAACCTCATCCTGCTCGCGAATCTCGCCGGAGCCGGGTGGCACCACGTGCGATTCCTCCGCTGGCGCGAAGGCTTCGCCCGGGTGGAACGCTGGCAGACCGCGTTCCTGCCCGTCTATCTGCTGTGGGCCGCCGTGGTCGTTCTGGTCTTCCCGCCGACGTTCGCCTTCGCCTGACCCGCCGCACGCATGGCGCGGGTTAGCATGGCAGCATGGCGACCTCGAACCTCCCCACCCCGACGCTTCAGCCCGTTCCCGCGAACGAGAACCTCCTCGTCAGCGATGAGGGTGCTTCGTGCTGCGGCGGAGGCTGCTGCTCCGCCGAGTGACGGCCGCGGGCGGCTGACGTCCTCCGGCCGCCGCGACGACTGACGGCCGGAGTCGGTCGGCGCGTGCTCAGTGCGCGGCGTGCTCCACGTCGTCGGCCGGTTTGCGGATGAGGAACGACCCTGCGATCACCGGCAGCGCGACGATCGCGGAGATGAGGAACGCCGTCTGCGTCCCGCCGGCCGTGAAGGTCCCCGGCGCTGCGCCCTGCGTCGCCGAGATCGCGGTCATGACGGCCACCATCACCGCGATCCCGGCCGCACCGGCCACCTGCTGCACCGTGCCCACCACGGCGCTGCCGTAGGAGTAGTGACGCGGCGGCAGCGACGCGAGCGACGCCGTGAACAGCGGCGTGAACGACAGTGCGAGCCCGATCGAGAGCGCGGTCTGCATCACGACGATGAACCACACGGGCGTGGTGGCGTCGAGCGTCGTGTAGACCCAGAGGACGGCGGCGGCGATGATCCCGCCGGGCACGAGCAGCACGCGAGTGCCGCGGCGGTCGTACACACGACCGATCAGCGGACCGCCGAGGCCCATGGCGAGCGATCCGGGAAGCAGGATGAGTCCCGAGTCGATCGCCTTCAGGCCGTGCACGTCCTGCAGGTACAGCGGGAGCACCGTGATCGCGCCGAAGAACGCGAACGACAGCAGCGCCATCTGCGCGATCGACAGCGAGAAGTTGCGCGACCGGAACACGCGCAGGTCGAGCAGCGCATCGTCCACCCGCTGCAGGCGCACCTGCCGCAGCAGGAACAGCACGAGACCGATGACGCCGACCACGAGTGCCACGATCATCCAGGTGCTCGATCCCGTCCGGCCCGACGTGGCGGGCTCCGCCGCCGAGCCGATCTGGCTGAGGCCGTAGACGAGACCGCCGAAGCCGAACGCCGACAGCACGACGGACAGCGGGTCGATCGGCGCGCGGGTGCGCTCGCCCAGGTTGTGGATCCAGCGCGCACCGACGCCCAGCGCGATGAGGGCGATCGGCAGCACGACGCCGAAGTTCCAGCGCCAGCCCACGGTGTCGAGGAGGGCGCCCGACAGCGTCGGACCGATCGCGGGAGCGAGCGCCATGACGATGCTCACGCGGCCCATCATCCGGCCCCGGGAATGCGCGGGAACGACCGTCATGAGCGTCGTCATGAGCAGCGGCATCATGATCGCGGTGCCGGAAGCCTGCACGACGCGTGCGACCACGAGCATCCCGAAGCCCGGGGAGAGGAACGCCAGCAGCGTGCCCGTGGAGAACAGCGACATCGCGGCGATGAACACCGCCCGCGTCGTGAACCGCTGCAGCAGGAAGCCGGTGATGGGGATGACGACGGCCATCGTCAGCATGAACGCCGTGGTCAGCCACTGGGCGGCGACGGCGGTGATGTCGAGGTCGTGGATGAGGTGCGGGATCGCTACACCCATCGTCGTCTCGTTGAGGATCGCGACGAACGCGGCCAGCAGCAGCAGCCAGATGACGCGTGAGTCGTCGCGTGCCGGCACGGTCAGCGATCCGGTGGAGGCGGATTCGGGGGCGGCCATTGGTGACTCCTCGATGAGGGCCGGACAAAGGGGGGCGTCGGCGAGATCGTGGCCCGACAAAGCGAACTCCAAGGATAACGGCGACGGCGGACATCCCATTCCCCCGGTCCGTGGCACCATGGCGGGATGGAGCGAGCGGTGCGGCACACGGGGATCACTGTGCGCGGGCTCGTGGGACTGGCGGTCGGGCTCGCCGTGGGGTTCCTCGCCGGAAACTGGCTGAACCTTCCGGCGGCGATGCTCGCCGGGTGGACGGCGGCGGCGCTCACGGCGTCGATCTGGGCTCTCCTGGTCGTGTGGCGGATGGATGCGGCGGCCACCCGCGTCCACGCCACGGCGGAGGACCCCGGGCGACGCATCAGCAGCCTCGTCGCGCTGCTGGGAAGCGCGGCGAGCCTGGGCGGCCTCGTCATCGTGCTCATCGAGCACACCGGGGCGAAGGGTGCGATGGCGTTCGCCCTGGCGGGCCTCGCCCTGGTCAGCGTCGCAGCGTCGTGGCTGCTCATCCAGACGGTGTACGTGCTGCGGCTCGCCGACACGTACTACCGCGAGCCGGTCGGCGGCATCTCGTTCAACCAGGACGGCGACCCGGCGTACACCGACTTCGTCTATGTCGCGTTCGGGGTCGGACTGACGTACCAGGTGGCCGACACCAACGTGCACTCGAACGACATGCGCCGGGTGATCATCGCCCAGTCGCTGCTGGCGTATCTGTTCGGCGCCGTGCTTCTGGGCACGGTGATCAATCTGCTCGCCGGGCTCTGACGTCCGCCGCCGTCAGTAGGCTTGCCGGGTGAGCATGGGCGGTCGAGGCGGGGGAGGCGCAGCCTTCCACGGCGTCGACGCGCGAGCGCAGCGGGCGCTGAACGCGCAGGCGCCGAACGTCCCTCACCTGGGGCGGCGCGTGGCGCAGCTGTTCCGGCCGTACGTCGGGCGGCTGATCCTCACTGTCGTCCTCGTCATCGTCGGCGCAGCGGTCGCGGTCATCCCGCCTCTCATCGTCCAGCGGGTGTTCGACGACGCCCTGTTCCCGATCGCCGGCGGCGGACCGGATCTCGGCCTGCTCGTCCGTCTCGTGCTCCTCATGGTGCTGCTGTTCCTCGCCTCGGCGGGCCTCGGCCTCGGCCAGACCTGGCTCACCTCGACGGTCGGCAACAGCGTCACGGGCGACCTGCGGGTGCGCCTGTTCGAGCATCTGCAGGCGATGGAGCTCGGCTTCTTCACCCGCACCAAGACCGGCGTCATCCAGTCCCGGCTGCAGAACGATGTCGGGGCCGTCTCGGGCGTGCTCACGAACACCGTGACGAGCATCCTGGGCAACGTCGTCACCGTCATCGCGTCGCTCGTCGCGATGATCCTCATCGACTGGCGCCTGACGATCATCGCCGTCGTGCTGATGCCCGTCCTCGCCGTCGTGCAGCGGCGGGTCGGGCAGGTGCGCGCCCGGATCGCGGCCCAGACGCAGGAGTCGCTGTCGGAGCTCACCTCGATCACGCAGGAGACGCTGAGCGTCTCGGGCATCCTGCTGTCCAAGTCGTTCAACCGGCAGCGGACGGAATCCGCGCGCTACGCCGACGAGAACCGCAATCAGGTGCGCCTGCAGGTGCGCCGGGCGATGAGCGGCCAGGGCTTCTTCGCCCTCGTGCAGGTGCTCATGGCGAGCGTCCCCGCGGTGATCTACCTCGTCGCCGGGTACTTGATCGCCGGGGGAGCCGGCGCGATCACGGCGGGCACGATCGTGGCCTTCACCACGGTGCAGGCGCGGCTGCTGCAGCCGCTCATGGGGCTCATGCGCGTCGCACTCGACCTGCAGACCTCGAGCGCGGTGTTCGCCCGCATCTTCGAGTACCTCGACCTCGTGCCGGCGATCACCGATGCTCCCGACGCCATCGGGGTGGAGGATGCGCCGGGGCCGCTCGGCGCGGTGGAGTTCCGCGACGTCGTGTTCCGCTACCCGGACGCGAGCGCTGACGCCCGCCCGACGCTGCGCGGCATCTCGTTCGTCGCCGGGCCCGGCCAGCACGTCGCCTTCGTCGGGCCGTCGGGCGCCGGCAAGACCACCGTGCTGTACCTCACTCCACGGATGTACGAGGCCTCCGGCGGCACTGTGCTGTTCGCCGGCGCCGACGTGCGGACGTTGCGCAACGAGTCGATCATCGACTGCGTCGGGATCGTCTCGCAGGAGACCTATCTCTTCCACGCGACGATCCGCGAGAACCTCCGCTACGCCAAACCCGACGCGACCGATGCGGAGATCCAGGATGCGTGCCGGGCGGCCAACATCCACCACATCATCACGGGCTTCGAGCACGGGTACGACACGATCGTCGGGGAGCGCGGCTATCGGCTCTCCGGCGGCGAGAAGCAGCGCATCGCGATCGCCCGCGTGATGCTGAAGGATCCGCCCGTGCTGCTCCTCGACGAGGCGACGAGCGCGCTCGACACGGTGTCGGAGCGCGTGGTGCAGGAGGCGCTCGAGGCGGCATCGCGCGGCCGCACGACCCTCACGATCGCGCACCGGCTGTCGACCGTGATCGGCGCCGACGTCATCCACGTCGTCGACGCCGGGAGGATCGTCGAGTCGGGCACCCACGCCGAGCTCATGGCCCTGGGCGGGCTCTACGCGCAGCTCGCCGCGCAGCAGCTCGCCTCGACTCGCGTGCTCACGGCCGAGGCGCGCGACCGCGCGGGAGCGGCGGCGGCTCATCCCGAGCGGCGGGCCGACCGTGCTCCCGGCGACGAACCGCGTTCCGAGGCTCCCGGCGACGATCCGCGCGCCGAGGCTGCCGGCGACGATCCGCGCCCGGAGGCTTCCGCCGGGGCGACCGGCGGAGACGAGGGCTGGCTCATCGACGCCGAGCGTGGCGGCAGCGGCGGCTGACCACCGTTCAGGCGACCGACGACACCGCGGCGACGGATGCGGCGACCGCGTCCGCGACACCGTCGAGGCCGTGCCGCAGGCCGTGCGGGAACGTGAACCGGACCGCCGTCTGCGCGGTCTCGCGATCGACGCCCATCGCGACGAGCACATGCGACGGCTCGTCCGCTCCGGCCGCGCACGCCGATCCCGACGATGACACGACGCCGCGGCGCTCGAGCTCGAGCAGCACCGCCTCGCCGCTCGTCCCCGCGAACGTGAACGAGGCCGTCCCCGGCAGGCGGTGCATGGGATGCCCGGTCAGCCGGGCCTGCGGCACCGCGGCGAGCACCCGCGCGATGAACGCGTCGCGGATCGGGGCGACGGCCGCGGCGTCGGCGGCGCGCTCGCCCTCCGCGAGCTCGAGCGCCACAGCAAGGCCCACGGCACCCGCGACGTTCTCGGTGCCGCTGCGCTGCCCGCGTTCCTGCCCGCCGCCGTGCACGAGGGGCTCGAGCGGGATGCGTCCGCGCACCGCCAGCGCACCGGTGCCCTTGGGCGCGCCCACCTTGTGTCCGGCCACCGCCAGGGCGTCCGCGCCGGTGCCGTGCAGCGGCAGCCATCCCGCCGCCTGCACGGCGTCCACGTGCAGGGGGACGCCGCGCGCGGCGCACACCGCGGTGACGGCTGCGACATCCTGCACCGTCCCCACCTCGTTGTTCGCATAGCCGAGTGCGACGAGGGCGGTGTCGTCGCGCAGCGCGTCGGCCACCGCATCCGGATCCACGCGTCCCGTGGCATCCACCGGCACGAGCGTCGTCTCGAACCCGTGCACGCGCTGCAGGTGCTCGATCGACTGCAGGATCGCCTCGTGCTCGATCGGCAGCGTGACGACGTGGCGCGCTCCGCGCTGGAGCATGGCGGCGATCGCGATCCCCTTCACAGCGAGGTTGTCGGCCTCGGTTCCGCTCGCCGTGAAGACGACGTCGCCGGTGCGCATGCCGAGCACGGTCGCGACCCGCGCCCGCGCGTCGGCCAGAGCCGCGGCGGACGCTTCGCCGACGGTGTGGTGGCTCGACGGGTTTCCGAACGTGCTCGTCAGATACGGCGCCATCGCGTCGAGCACCTCCCGGCGGACGGGCGTCGTCGCGGCGTTGTCGAGGTAGAGCATCATCCCCGGATCTGCAGGTCGAGCCCGAGGTCGAGGGCACGCGCGCCGTGCGTGAGCGCGCCGACCGAGATGACGTCGACGCCGGTGGCGGCGATCGCCCGCACGGTCTCGAGGCTCACTCCGCCCGACGCCTCCACGATCGCGCGACCGGCGACCTGGGCGACACCGGCACGCAGATCGTCGAGTGAGAAGTTGTCGAGCATGATCGTGTCGATCCCGGCCGCGAGCACCGCCTCGATCTGATCGAGCCGGTCGACCTCGACCTCGATGTGCGTCGTGTGCGGGAGGCGCTCCCGTGCCTTCCGCAGCGCGTCGGTGATGCTCAGGCCCTGGGCGGTGAGCACGCCGAGGTGGTTGTCCTTGGCCATGACCGCGTCCGAGAGCGAGGTCCGGTGGTTGTGGCCGCCGCCGCACACGACGGCGTGCTTCTCGAACGCGCGGAGCCCGGGGGTGGTCTTCCGGGTGTCGACGATGCGGGCACGACTGCCGGCGACCTCGGCGACGAAGCGCGCGGTGAGGGTGGCGATGCCGCTCATCCGCTGCACGAAGTTCAGCCCGACCCGTTCGGCGGTGAGCACCGCCCGGGCGGGTCCCGAGACGCTCGCGAGCACGTCGCCGGTGTCGAACCGGTCGCCGTCGGCGGCACGCAGTGCGACCTCGACGGTCGGATCGGTGAGGGCGAAGGCAGCCGCGAACACGGCGCCGCCGGCGAACACTCCGGGCTCGCGGGCGACGAGTTCCGCGCGGGCCGTCGCCGTCGAGGTCAGGAGCGCCTCGGCGGTGAGGTCGCCCCATGGGGCGTCTTCCTCGAGCGCGGCGGAGACGGTGCGGTGGATGTGGGCGGTGGTCAGCATCAGCGGGTCTCCGTGAGGACGCGGGCGGAACTCCTGTCGGCAGTGCCGAGAAGGACGGGATCGGCGGGGCTCATCGTGCCGCCGGAAGGAGGTGACGTCGTTGTGCCCGCTGGACCGTCGAGCCTGGTGTGGGCGCCGACGGAGGTGCGCCGGGCGGATGCGGCGGCCACCACCGCTCGGGCGAGCTGCAGCAGGTTCTCGTCCTCGTGCTCCGCGACCGTGCGCGCCGCCGGGCGCTCTGCCGCCGCCCACGCGGCGAGGGTTCGGGCCGCGCGACCGAGGCGCATCGCGTCGCGCTCCACGCCCGCGCAGTCCCACATCAGCTGCTGCAGCGCGATCCGGGAGAACCGCGGCGCGTCCATCGCGGCAGAGGTGGCGGAATCGGCGGGCGAGGCGGGACCGGCGGACAGGGCGACGGATGCGTCTGCCGCCGGGCATCCGGCGGCGGCGCGGTCGCCTGCGGCTGCGGCTGCCCCCGCGCGGGCGCCGAAGACCGCACCCTCGAGCAGCGAGTTGGACGCCAGCCGGTTGGCGCCGTGCACCCCCGTGCGCGCGCATTCCCCGGCGGCGTACAGGCCCGGGACGGTGGTCCGTCCATCCAGGTCGGCGACCACGCCACCCATGAGGTAGTGCGCGGCGGGCGTGACCGGGATCGGTGCGCGGGACCAGTCGAGTCCTCGCGCCCGCACGGCGGCATCGATCGTCGGGAAGCGCGCGGCGAGGAACACGGCGGTGTCGCTGCCCCGCACCGCAGTGGCGTCCAGCAGCACGGGACGGCCGTCCTGCTCCCGCATCCGATGTGCGATCGCCCGGGCCACCACGTCGCGCGGAGCGAGCTCGCCGTCGGGGTGCGCATCGAACAGGAACCGACGGCCGGTCTCATCGACGACCGTGGCGCCCTCGCCGCGCACGGCCTCCGACACGAGGAACGGCGTGCCGGCGGCCAGCACCGTGGGATGGAACTGCACGAACTCGAGGTCGGCGACGGCAGCGCCCGCCCGCAGTGCGGCCCCGATCCCGTCTCCGGTCGCGACGGCTGGATTCGTGGTGTGCGCGTAGAGGGCGCCTGCGCCGCCCGTCGCGAGCACGACGGCATCGGCGGGCAGGATGCCGCGGCTGCCGGCGATGAGCAGGTCGACGCCCGTCATCCGTCCCCGGGTGAGGACGAGGTCCACGAGGAACGCGCGCTCGAGGATCCGCACCGTCGACGCGCGCAGCCGTGCGACGAGCGCCTGCTCGATGGCGCGGCCGGTCGCGTCGCCGCCCGCGTGCAGAATGCGCGGGAACGAATGCGCCGCCTCGAGGCCGCGCGCGAGGTCGCCGCGATCGTCGCGGTCGAAGACGACGCCGGCGGCGCTGAGGTCGCCGATCCGCGCCGCAGCCTCGGCGGCCAGCACGCGCACCGCTGCGGGGTCGCCGAGCCATGCCCCGGCCGCGAGCGTGTCACGGACGTGGTCGTCGACGCTGTCGCCGGGGAACGGCCCGCCGACGCTGTCGCCGGGGAGGAGGCCACCCACGCCGTCGCTGGGGAACAACCCGGAAGGCAACACGGCGGCGATGCCGCCCTGGGCGAACGTCGTGTTGGCGTCGTCGAGGGCGCCCTTGGACACGAGCGTCACGGCTGCTCCCGCGGTCTCGGCGTGCAGCGCGGCGGTGATGCCCGCGATGCCGCTGCCGACGACCACGACGTGCGTCATCAGGCGCTCTTCGGCTCGGGCTTGGCGGCGAGCATCCGCTCCAGCGCCACGCGGGCGGGGTCGGCGACGTCGGCCGGGACCGTGATGCGGTTGTGGACCTGCCCGGCGACCAGACCCTCCAGAACCCACGCGAGATAACCGGGGTGGATGCGGTACATCGTCGAGCACGGGCACACCACGGGGTCGAGGCAGAAGATCTCGTGGCGCGGGTTCGCCGCGGCGAGGCGCTGCACGAGGTTGATCTCGGTGCCGACGGCGAACACCGTCGGTTCCGTGGTCTCCTCGATGACCCGGCGGATGTAGGCCGTCGATCCTGCCTCGTCTGCTGCCTCCACGACGGGGGCCGGGCACTCCGGGTGCACGATCACCCGGACGCCCGGGTGCTGGGCCCGAGCCTGCGCGATCTGGTCGACGGTGAATCGGCGGTGCACCGAGCAGAACCCGTGCCAGAGGATCACGCGTGCGCCATCGAGGTCGTCGGCGGAGGCGCCGCCGAGCGGCCGGCGCGGATTCCACAGTGGCATCCGCTCTTCCGGCACTCCCATCGCCTTCGCCGTGTTGCGCCCCAGGTGCTGATCCGGGAAGAACAGGACGCGTCGGCCGCGCGCGAAGGCCCACTCGAGCACCGTGCGCGCGTTCGACGAAGTGCAGACGATGCCGCCATGGCGCCCGACGAAGCCCTTGATGGCGGCCGACGAGTTCATGTACGTGACGGGCACGACCGGCACGAGCCCGTCGGCGCCGGGCGCGTCGAGGTCGCCGTAGATCTCGGTGAGCTGTTCCCAGCACTCCTCGACCTCGTCGATCGTCGCCATGTCGGCCATCGAGCAGCCGGCCGCGAGGTTCGGGAGGATGACGGCCTGGTCAGGGCCAGAGAGCAGGTCGGCCGTCTCCGCCATGAAGTGCACGCCGCAGAAGACGATCGCCTCCGCGTCGGGATGCGCCTTCGCCGCCGTCGCGAGCTGGAACGAGTCGCCCACGTAGTCGGCGTGCTGCACGACCTCGTCGCGCTGGTAGTAGTGGCCGAGCACCACGACGCGCTCGCCGAGCGTCTGGCGGGCCGCGCCGATGCGGCGATGCAGGTCGGCCTCCGACGCATCCCGGTACTCCTGCGGGAGCGTGCCCTGGCGGGGCGCTCCGGTGGGGATCACATCGCCCATCGACGCACCGGGACCGTAGCCCGGCACGGTGTCGAAGTTCCAGGGGCCTGCGGCGAGATCGGCCGAGCACGACGACTGCGTCGACGCTCCGGCGGCGATCGCCGTGATCGCGTGGTCGACCGACGGATCGAGCGGCTCGTCGGTGAGGGTGAGCGGTGCGGTGGCCATCATGCCTCGATTCGGTGGGGGTGCTCGGTCGTGTGCGGGGGGGGTCAGTGGGATGTCGGCAGGGGGCCGCGGTCCGCGAGTTCGACGTCGCGGTCGTAGCGGTAGAGGCGGGCAGGACGATGGCTTCCGGTGCGGAATCCGTCGGTGGGGATGAGGGTGCCGGATGCCTCGGCCTGGCGTCGGAAGTTCGCCGGGTCGAGGCGCCGGCCGAGGATCGACTCGTACACCTCGCGCAGCTCGGCGAGAGTGAACTCCTCGGGCAGGAGACCGTTCGCGATGCGCGAGTAGCCGACCTTGTTCCGGAGTCGCCACAGCGCGTAGGCGATGATCTCGCTGTGGTCGAAGGCGAGGGGCGGCAGGTCGTCGGCGTCGAACCACTGGACATTCTCGGGGGCGTCGCCGCGCGCGGCGTGGGCGGCGAGCTGCGCGTCAACCTCGTCCTGCCGCAGGAGTGCCCAGTACACGATCGATATGACGCGCGTGGGGGAGCGGTCGACCGCGCCGAACGCGTAGAGCTGCTCGAGGAAGCTCGGGGCGAGGCCGGTCGTCTCGGCGAGCGTGCGGGAGGCTGCGGCATCCAGACTCTCGGCCGCATCCAACCATCCGCCCGGCAGAGCCCAGCGGCCCTCGTAGGGCTCGCGGGTGCGCTTGACGAGCGGCAGCGCAAGGGTGGCGCCGGCGGCGCCGGGGCGCAGCGTGAAGATCGCCGTCGAGACGGCGACCCTGATGTCCGTGGCCCTGGTTCTTGTCATGGCGACCTTAACTGTCTGCGCCGATCTTATGGTCATGGCGACAAGAAGGCAAGTCGGGCGTGTCACGGAGAGTCCGGTCCGCTCGGGTGCCGATAGCCTGACGACGATGCCGTCGACACCGTCCGCAACCCCGTTCAAGGTCACCGTGGTGGTCCCCACGTACCGTTCGACCGCGCACCTCGACGAGCTCGTCGCGAGCATCGACGGGCAGACGATGCCGCAGGACGACATCGAGGTGCTCCTCATCGACGACGGATCGCCCGACGACACGTTCGAGCGGCTCGAGGCGTTCGCTCGCGACCGGCCGCACTACCGGGCGATCCGGCTGGAGCCCTCCGGGTGGCCCTCACGTCCGCGCAACCGCGGCATCGACGAGGCGCGCGGCGAGTACATCGTGTTCATCGATCACGACGACCGGCTCTTTCCGGATGCCCTGCGGGCGGCGCATGCGCTGGCGTCCCGCGCCGGTGCGGATGTCCTCGACGGCAAGGAGTCGAAGAGCAACACCCCGGGTTGGGCGATGCGCGACGATCCGCGCGACGTCGAGAACGCGATCGACTGGACGCACACGCATCCGCTGCTGCCGATGAATCCGCACAAGATGTTCCGCACGGCGTTCCTGCGTGAGCGCGACATCCGCTTTCCCGAGGGTGGGCGGCAGATCTGGGAGGACATCAGCTTCGACATCGCCGCGCATGCTCGCGCCGAAGTGGTGTCGCTGCTCGTGGAGACGCCGTTCTACTACTGGAACAGGCCGGCGCACCGCACGACGAGCGGCACGTTCCACGACGACCTCGATGAGTATCTGGAGGCCGTGGCCCGGGTGTTCCGCTGGGTCGACGAGGAGCTCGACCAGTCCCGGTTCGCGCAGCTGCTCCCGAGGTTCCGGGCATATCAGCTGCACATGCGCGTGCTGCCGCTGTTCCGATGGGACGAGCGGACGCCGGCGCAGCGCGGGCGGATCCGCGCGTTCACGAGCGAACTGCTGCCTCGGGTGCCCGACGACGCCGACACGTACCTCGATCCGTGGCGGCGCATCAAGCTCGCGATTCTGCGGGCGGGACGGTACGACCTCGTCGACGCCCACGAGCGCACGTTCCCGCAGCTGCAGTGCACCCCGTCGACGCCGGGGGCGGAGTGGTCGGCGGACGGTTTGCGTCTGGCCATCGACCTGCACTGGCGTTTCGCGACGAAGGATGCGGCGACGGTGCTCACCGATGGAAGCCGGGCGTGGCTCGCGCTCGCGCGGCCCGTCGCGGCGTTCGCCGCGGAGCAGGGGCTCGATGCCGACGTCACCGAGTGGCTCGAGGGCGTGACCTATGGCGTGGACCGCCGTTCGCGCACGGAGAAGATCGACTGGCTGCTGACGTTCGGCACGGGCGCCGAGCTCGTGGTCGGTGCGGAGGCCCCCAGGGCTGCAACGGATGGGGGCATCGCCGGGGGTGGTTCCGTCGTGGAGCCGGGAGCGTCCGGTGGCGCCGGCGGTGGCCCCGCGGAGCTCCACGCGCGCACGGCCGTGCACTGGGACCTCGCGGACGACGGACCGGGCCGGCTGCACGACGGGCCGTGGGACGTGCACGTGCGCACGGTGGCGATGCGAACCAGGATCGTCCGCCAGTTGCGCACGACGGCGACGGAACGCAGCTGGGCCGCGGTCGGAACGGTGCTCGCCGCCGCGTACCGCACGCAGAACGACTGTCTCAGCGTCGATATCGGCCAGACGCTGTTCAGCGTCGTCGACGACGCGCACACGACGGCGCGCGTGGAGCACGGCGGCGTGGCGCGGCGCGTCGTGATCGAGCTGCCGCATGTCGCGGTGTTCACCGACCTGGCCATCAAGGGACGGTTCGTCGATGGTCAGGGGCGCACCCTGGGGGCGTGTCGGTTCACGACGGGCGGCGGGACTGCTCGCGTCGAGGGAGCCGTCCCGGACCGCCCGGCGACGTTCGCCGTCGCCTTCGGATCGACCAGATCCCGCACCCGCTTTCGACTCGGCTCGCGGCACCACATCAGCGTCCTGCGGTCGACGGAGCACGCCCGCACCCTCACCGTGCGCGGCCTCGCACGGCGGGCTTGGCGCAGGCTGCCGCCGCGGCTCCGCAAGCGCGTCTGGCTGTGGCGCCACCGCCGGCGCTGATCAGGCAGACCCCGAGGCGCGTCAGGTGAGGTCGCGGGAGGCGAGCAGCGGCCAGAGGTCTTCTGTGCCGAGCATCGTCTTGCCGTCATCCGACGGGGCGAGGGCGTCGACCGACCCGTTCTCCCACACGATCACGAGGCCGGTCCCCGCCGCATCCGGAAACCAGTGTCCGCACCCAGCCGGTTTCGACGGGGCGCCGGTCCCCGTGGGCTTGCGCGCCGTCCAGGCCGCCACGCCCGCCGCGGTCATGTGCAGGAAGACCGTCCGTGTGCCGACCAACGCGACCTTCCACCAGCCGGCGAGGGCCTTCAGTGCAGCGGGCGGCGCGGTGTCGTCATGGCTGAAGTGCAGGATGCTGAGGAACGGATGCTCCCACCCCTGGGTCCTGATCTGCCACGTGCCCTCCGTCGGGCCGAGATCGGGGTGGTCCATCGTGGAGTGGCAGGTCATCCGCGCGTCGCCGGTGGTGGAGTCGACGGTCACGAGCATTCCGGCGTGGCCATGTCGGCCGTCGGCGGCGAAGGTCAGCACGTCGCCGGGCTTGATGACGTGCGCGAGAGCCGCGAAGACCCGTTCGGCGGCGGGCGCCGCACACATGTCGGTGAGCCGCTTGACCTCGGTGGCCGGCCGCTCCGACAGCAGCCGGTAGATCTGCTCGGCGCTCCGCGTCGGCCAGACATCACCCGGATGCGCGGGACCCAGGAAGCTCACACCCCCGTCGACGAGGCAGTGCGACACGTACGCGGTGCAGTCGTTCAGCCCGTCGGGCGTTCCCGGAACGCCGTTCGGTCCGAACCAGTCCTGCGTCAGCATCCGTTCGCTGGCGGGGATGTCGCGCTCGTGGAAATGCACGCCCACATGCGCCGGCTTGACGAAGTACAGCCCGTCCGCCTCACCCGTCGCCCCGGTGGACACGTCCGTCACCTGCTTGCGCAGGAACACCGCCTCCCAATCCGCCTCGATCGTCTTCGCCGCCACGGCTGCCTGCTTGCGCTGCGCCACGTCGATCGCGTAGCTCTTCGCCCACACGATGCCGTCGGCAGTCGGACGGAACCAGTGCTGCTTCGCCGAGGCCACGGCGGCATCGCGGTCCATCTCCCGCCTCAGCTTCCCGGCGCCACGAACGCCGTGCCGTTCCAGACCCGATCGAGCTTCGCGGCGAAGGGCGAATCGCCCACCTCAGCCGGGTCGCGCACCAGCAGCAGCTCGTCGCGCAGCCTCGTGATCCCGGGCAGGAGGCCCGACACTGCGACCAGCGCGGCCCAGGCGATGTCCGAGCGCGCCGTCGGCGGCGTGTCGGTCGTCGTGCTGCGCCATCCGCCCGCTGCGAGCTTCGGCACGACCGGGACGAGCTTCGTGACGCCGAGGGGCACCGTCATCGGCCCGCCATCGCCGAGGGCGACGGCTTCATAGTCGACGTCGGGCAGCGTCGCAGTCGCCGAGACGGCCGGATCGGGCCGTGCCATCACGGTGTAGCCGCCGGGGAGCCCGCCGACCGGACGCGCGAGCACCAGGCTGTCGGTCGTCGGATCGACGAGGGCCGCGGTGGGCAGGATGCGCAGGCGCCGCCCGATCGCGTCGAGCTCGTCGACGGCGAGGCTCAGCGGAGCAGGGGCGGGCGGTGACCACAGCGGCAGCACCGCCCCGTAGCCGCGCACCGCGTCGCGCGCCGACACCAGACCGGCGACGAGGTCGGCGCGCACCAGCACGTTCGACGGTGCCGTCGACGCCGCGTCGCCCGACGGGCGGTCGTTCGCGAGAACCGTCATCGACAACGCGGGCGCAGCGTCCATGAGCGACCGCGCCGACGGGCTCGCGACGCCGAGGGCGCCCGAGAGCACATCGAGCACGGTCTGACGCTGCCCAAGTGTCTCGAGCAGGTTCACATACCCGGCCGCCTCCGTGACGTTGCGAACGGCGGGCATCCGCGTCGGGATGATGTCGCCGTCAAGCGCCAGGCGGCGCAGCAGCAGCGCCTGGGCCTCGGCCGCGGCCGGCCCCGCCGTCGACTGGATGACGGACACCAGCGCGTCGAGCGCTCGGTCCTCGGCGGTGCCGATCGATGTGTCGTCCATGATCTCCTCCATCACATCCGCATGGTCGTCGCTGGCGCATCCGCCCTCTGACATCAGCCCTCAGGCGTCCACCGTGAAACTCGACTTCGCCGAGGAGGCGCTCGTGCCCTTCGGGCCGGTGACAGCCACCTCGACCGACTGCCCGGCGGTCAGGGCCCCGGGCACCTCTCCCTCGATGCGCGTGTCGCTGACGACGGTGAACGCGCCGAGCGCCTTGCCGCCGACCGTCGCACCCGTCGCCCCGGTGAACCCGGTGCCGGTGATGGCGAGCTTCGCCCCGACCTTGCCGTGCGTCGGCGAGAGATCTGTGACCGTGGGAGTGCCGGCACCGCCGGTCGCTCCGCCGTCCTTCGCGCCGCCGGGCTTGGCGTCGTCCTTCTTGCCGGCGGCCGCTTTCGCCGCGATGACATCGGGGATGGAGTCCATGGCCTTCGTCGCCATCGTCGTCGCGTTCGAGAGCGCGTCCTTGCGGGCGGCCTCGGCCGTCGACAGCGTCGACTTCAGCAGGTCGGCGAGAGCGGCCGATCCGGTCAGCGACGCGACATCGAAGCCCTTGGCCGACGCCCCCGCCTGGATGAGATCGGCCAGCAGGCTCATGTCCTGCGTGGGCCCGGCGGTGCTGAAGTTCTGGATCATCGGGGCGACTCCCGTGAGCGCGGACGGCCCGGTGACGCCGGCGGTGAGGGACGCCGTCGGCACGGTGACAGCCTCGATCTGCGGCGCGTCGTCCATCGGCGAGTCCTGCCAGTTCCAGAAACGGGTGAGATCGATCTTCTCGGCCGACGGGCAGTGCCCGAGCACGGCTTCGCCCAGCACTCCGCGGGTGGGAAGGGCGATCGTCGAGGCCGGCGGCGAGAAGGCCGTGGAGTGGTACTTCGCCAGCGCATCCTGCACGGATGCCGTCGTGAACGGCACGCCCTCGACGGGTTCGCGCTTCGCGACGAGCTGCGCGGGGATCATGAACGGCAGCACCATCGAGTTGCCGTAGAAGCCGAGCAGCTGGTTCGCCACGCACGCGAGCAGCGGGATGTCCTGCGTGTCGTCCTCGACACCGTCCTTGACGCCGATCGTGAAGCCTTCGAGGAGCATCACCCGCTCCTCGGGCGTCAGCGACATCCACACCGCCTTCGAGTAGCTCGCGGTGTTCGCGATCACGTGCTGCAGCGCCTTCTCGATCTGCAGGACCGCCGAGTAGCGCAGCTCGGGCGGCAGCTGGGTCGCGGCGAACGGCTGCGGCGCGAGCGTGAACTCCGCACCGGCCAGCAGCTCGTCGAAGTAGGTCTTGTCGGCGGGCGTCGCCGTCGCGAGTGCCGTCGAGGCGTCTACGAGCGCCGCGCGCACCCGGTTGATCCGTGGACCGCCGACCTCGCGCTCGAGCCGATCGGGCGGGAACCAGACGTCGTGGGCCGGGATGCCGCCGGAGATCACCTCGGCGAGGTTCGCGATCGACAGACCGCCGGCCGCCAGGCGTGCGGCCTCCGTGGCCGCCGACGAGGGGAAGTGGTACTGGACGCCGCGGAACTGGCGGCTGAGCTCGACGCCCACGACATCGGTGCGCGGCAGCCAGTCGGGGAGCACGATGCTGCGCGCGATGACGTGCTGCGCGCCGCTCGCGCGCAGACCCGCCAGGTACCCGGTCAGCTCCGCCTCCGACGCGAGGGCGGACGCGGCGTCGGCGGTGTCGGGCAGCCCCGGCAGCCCCGACGTCGGCATCGGGTACGGGCCGACGCGTCGACCACCGGAGGCGAGGAGCGTCACCCGTACGTCGTCGTACGGGAGGAACGTGCCCTCCGCCTGCACGGTCACCACATCGGCGGCCGAGTCGGTGGGCGCCTCCACGGTCGCCCTCGGATCGCCCGCGAAGTCCTCGAGCAGTGCGAGCCCCTTCCGGTACGGGCGCTCGATCACGCGACGCAGCACGTCCGCGTAATCGAGCAGCTGTCCGTACCGGTACAGCAGTTCGGTTCGGCCCAGCGCCGCGTCGGGGAGTGTCGCGGGCTGACCGGCCGGGAGGAACCGGATCGGGTCGAGCGGCACGAAGCACACGAGCGTGACGCCTTCGACGGTCGACCGCACGTCGAAGGTGCGCAGCACCTCCCAGTACTGCATCGTGAGCGCGCGGGTGCGGTTGTGGTTCGCGATGACCTTCGTGACGACTTCGCTGCGCTCGGATGCCGCGGCGAGGCGCATCCCCATGCGCTGCAGGCTCCGCCGGGCGTTCGCCGCGCGTTCCACGGCGGCGTGCGACGACTGGGCGGCGGTGGACGTGTACCCGCTGACGCCCTGCATCCAGTTGTTCGTGCTGCCGGATGCGTCGGAGCTGCCGCCTCCGCCGGCGGCGCCCCCGCCGATCGCGATCGGGCCCAGCGCGAAGCCGATGCCGCCGGCCGCGCCCCATGACGAGGAGTGCGCCTCGGTGCTGAAGCTGCTGCCGCCGGAGGCCGACTGCGACATCCCCGACTCGAACGTCGCGCGGGCCGACGCATCCTGGCTCTCGCGGAACGACTCCGCCTCCTGTACGTCGAGGCGTTCGCTCTCGCTCACGGACGTCGTCGACTGCTGGTCGACGATCGCGATGCGCTGCTGCTCGCCCGGAGCCAGCGGCAGCGAGTAGACGAGGTCGCCGAGCATGAGGCCCTTCGGCGTCCAGCTCTGCGCGAGATGCACGATGTAGCCGAGACCCAGCGTGCCGGCGATCGGAACGTTCGTCGCGCCGGTGCCGACGCCGAACGGCGAGATGCCGGCGAGTCCGTCCCGGAAGACGTCGACGCTCACGGGCTGGTCGATCGGCAGCCGGTCGACGTGACGATAGTCGAGACCCTCCAGCCCGACGGCGGCGAAGTTCGCGATCGAGACGCGATGTCCCTTCAGCGTCGCGGCGATCGAGCCCACGCTCGGGCGCGGCTCGACGAGCCGCACGAGCACGCCGTAGGGGAACCGGTCGACGGAGAAGTCGCTGCGGAACAGCTGCGAGCACGTGTCGGCGCCGAGCGTCAGCTGCGGCACCGTGCCGGTCACGTCGCCGGTCGGCTGATCGGGAAGGTGCGCCTCGAGCCCCGCCACGATCGTGCCCAGCTGGCTGATCACCGAGACGGGAAGGGCGTCCGCAGCCTGCGGCAGGGCGAGCGTTCCCACCGCGCCGGTGCTCGTCAGCGAGGCGACCGGCACGTCGATGTCGAGCTCGACGGTCGCTCCGGTCACGTGCAGGACGATCTTCTCCAGTGCCCTGGCTGAGCGCACCGCCGAGGGCACCGCGATGGTGAAGACGCCGTCGGCTCCGGTGATCGCCGTGCCCGCGCCCGGTCCGCTCGGGTACGGCCGCGAGATCGCGACCTGCACACGGTTGGCGGGGACGCCCTCGGGCTGCAGGAGCACGCCGGTGAGCTGGCCCGGAACCGACGGCGTCGCGACGGTGCCGACGTCGAAGGCCGGGTCGGCGATGATCTGCACGAGCTTGTCGGAGAAGTGGGTGGCGGCGACGAGCCGGTCCTGCAGGATGTCGGCCGCGAGCGTGGTGTGCTCCTTGACGAGCGACGCCGATGCCGGGTCGAGCGGATCGAGTCGCGGCACGGCGCCACGCGCGAACGCGGGAATCCCTGCGCCGATCTCGATCACCGGACGGCGAGTGGTGGATCGGCTCGCCTCTTCGCGAACAGCCATGGTGTCCTCCCCACGGATGGAACCTGTCGACATCGAAGAGGCTGCCGACGGCACGCCTGATACCGCGTCGGCCGGTTCCCAGCCGGTGCACGTAACCTGACCCGACCGAAAGGAGTCGGATGACCGTCGTCGACATCGTCCTGCTGGCGATCCTCGTGCTCGCGTTGATCGCGGGCCTCGCGCGGGGTCTGGTCGCGAGCATCGGCGTGATCGCGGGCCTTCTCGCCGGTGGCATCGCCGCCGTCTGGCTCGCACCCGTGCTCGGCCGGCTCGTGGCGGCGCCGGTGTGGGGGAGCGTCGCCGAGGTGGCGACCTGGGTCGTGCTGCTCGCTCTGGGCGCCTCGATCGGCGGCACGATCGGCGCGGCGGTGCGCCGCGGCGTCGACCGCACCCCGCTGCGGCCGGTCGACCGGCTGCTCGGGGGCGCGGTGGGGGTCGTCGTCACGGCGCTCGTCGCCTCCCTCGCGGCCACGGGGATCGTCGCGACCGGCATCCCGGTCGTCTCGCCGGCCGTCGCCTCCTCCCGCGTCGTGCGCACGATCGACGGACTCATCCCGGCGCCGCTCCAGCAGGCCCTCGCACAGGTGCGCGGCAGCCTCGCCGCCGACGGACTTCCCGCGGTGGGAGCGCTGCTCACACCGGGAGTCGTCGCGCCGGCCCAGCCCGTGCCCCTCGACGACCCCGCCATCTCCACCGCCTCGCGCTCCGTCGCCCGGATCACCGGCGTGGCCTATGCGTGCGGCATGAGCCAGACCGGGACGGGCTTCGCCGTCTCCCGCGACGCCGTCGTCACGAACGCGCACGTCGTCGCCGGAGTCGACACCCCCGTCGTACAGCTGCCGGGCCGCAGCGCCCAGCAGGGGCGCGTCGTGTACTTCGACCCGGACCAGGATCTCGCCGTGATCTCCGTGCCCGGCCTCGCCGCCTCACCGCTGCGCCTCGCCGATCCGCTGCCGATCGGCTCGTCCGCCGTCGTCGCGGGATACCCGTACGGCGGCCCGTTCACTCTCGGCGACGCGCAGGTGCTGTCGGCGGGCACGGCGCGCGTGTCCGACATCTACGGCACGAGCACCCACCTACGGCCGGTGTACGCGCTCGACGCCCAGGTGCGGCCGGGGAACTCCGGCGGTCCGCTGCTCACCGCGCAGGGCACCGTGGCGGGCGTCGTCTTCGCCCGCGGCGAGGGGAACCAGGACCGCGGCTACGCCATCGCCGACAAGGCCCTCGCGCCGATCGTGTCGCGGCTCGGCTCGCTCACCGCGCCGGTCCCGGCGGGACACTGCACGAGCTGACCGCGCCCGGTATGCTGAGAGCGCAAAACTGAAGACCATTCAGGCCGCATGACGCGCGCGGGAGAGTCCGGTCCGCCGGACACCGAAGGAGCAAGCCTCCCCGCCAATCTCTCAGGTCCGCATACCGCGTGCGTCCGGCCACTCTGAAAAGCGATTTCGAGCGCAGTCCACGCGCACCTCGAGATCCGCCGACGGTGAAAGTCGCAGACATCCGGATGTCGCGACGAAACTCTCAGGCCCATGACAGAGGGGGAGTCCGCACGGCGCCGCAGGCGTCCCGTCCGACTCGAAAGAACCCATGTCTCCACTCCGCCAGACTCCGTTGCACAAGCGGCACGAAGCGCTCGGCGCATCGTTCACCGACTTCGGCGGATGGTCCATGCCCGTCCGCTACACCTCCGATCTCACCGAGCACCGCGCGGTGCGCGAAGCCGCCGGCCTGTTCGACATCTCTCACATGGCCGAGTTCCTCGTCACGGGATCGGGGGCGGCCGCGTTCCTCGACTACGCCCTTGCCGGTCGGCTCTCGGCGCTCGCCGTCGGCAAGGCCAAGTACTCGCTCCTGCTCGCCGAGGACGGCGGCATCATCGACGACGTCATCGTGTACCGCACCGGCGACGATCGGTTCCTCGTGATCGCGAACGCCGGGAACCGCGCTGCGGTGGCCGACGCGTTCGCGCAGCGCGACGTCGAGGAGGCCGACGTCGACGACGTCACGGACGACTTCGCGCTCATCGCGGTGCAGGGTCCGGCCGCCGAACGCATCCTGCTCGACACGGTCGGATTGGAGTCGGCCGATCTGGTGAGCCTCGGCTACTACGCATGGCGCGACGGCTCGTTCGACTCCGCTCCGGTGCTGATCGCCCGCACCGGCTACACCGGGGAGGACGGCTTCGAGCTGCTCGTGCCGAACCCGCAGGCCGAGGCGCTGTGGGATGCCCTGCTGCTCGCCGGCGAGCCGCACGGTCTCGTTCCGGCCGGGCTCGCCGCCCGCGACACGTTGCGTCTCGAGGCCGGGATGCCGCTGTACGGTCACGAGCTCGGCCGCGATATCGCGCCGGCGCAGGCGGGGCTCGGCCGGGTCGTCGTGACGGCGAAGGACGACTTCGTCGGCAAGGCCGGACTCGCCGCATGCGACCTCGGCGACGCCCCCGTGCTCGTGGGACTCGTGGCCGAGGGCCGACGCGCCGGCCGTGCCGGCTACGCCGTGCTCGATGCGGAGGGAACCCGCGTCGGCGAGATCACGAGCGGCGCCCTCAGTCCGACGCTCGGCCATCCCATCGCCATGGCGTTCGTCCCACCCGCGCTCGCCGCGGCCGGAACGCCGCTCTTCATCGACGTGCGGGGCACATCGGTCCCCGCGACAGTGACCGACCTGCCTTTCTACCGGAGGACGAAATGACCGACCTGAACAGCCTGAGTTACACCGCCGAGCACGAGTGGATCGCGCGTGACGGCGATGTCGCGACGATCGGCATCACCGACTTCGCCGCCGACAAGCTCGGCGACGTCGTCTATGTGGACCTTCCCGCCGTGGGGCAGAGCGTCACCGCGGGCGAGGTGTGCGGAGAGATCGAGTCGACCAAGTCGGTGGGCGAGCTCTACGCACCCGTCACCGGCGAGGTCGTCGAGGTGAACTCGGCCCTCGACGAAGACCCGTCGACCCTGAACTCCGACCCGTTCGGCGCCGGGTGGCTCGTGAAGATCAAGGGCGACGCATCCGTCGACCTGCTCGACCGCGACGCGTACGTCGCCCTCACGGACGGCGCCGCGTGAGCGCTGCGGGCCCGGCGGGCTCGGGGGTGTTCGCCGCCCGCCACATCGGGACTGGCCCCGACGCACAGGCGCAGATGCTCGAAGCGCTGGGCTTCGACAGCGTCGAGGAGCTCGTGAAGGCCGCCGTCCCGGCATCCATCCACTCCGCACCCCGGTCGACGAGCGACATCCCGCCGGCGGCCACCGAGGCCGAGGCGCTCGCGGAGCTGCGGGCGCTGGCAGACCAGAATCATCCGGCCCGGGCCATGATCGGCCTCGGCTACTACGACACGTTCACTCCCGCGGTGATCGCGCGCAACGTGTTCGAGAACCCGTCCTGGTACACGGCCTACACGCCCTACCAGCCCGAGATCTCGCAGGGTCGCCTGGAGGCGCTCATCAACTTCCAGACCATGGTGACCGATCTCACCGGGCTCGCCACGGCGAACGCCTCGATGCTCGACGAGGCGACCGCGGTCGCCGAGGGGATGCTGCTGGCCCGCCGCGCGTCGAAGTCGGGCTCCGATGTCTTCGTCGTCGACGCCGACGCGATGCCGCAGACGAAGGCGGTGCTGCGCGCCCGCGCCGCAGCGGTCGGCATCACCCTCGTCGAGCTCGCGCTGGCCGACGGCGCGGCGCTGCCCGACGAGCTGTTCGGCATGTTCGTGCAGTACCCCGGTGCGTCCGGACGTGTGTGGGACCCGTCGGCGGTGATCTCCGCGGCGCAGTCGGCACGCGGACTCGCGGTGGTGGCGGCGGACCTGCTCGCCCTCACGCTGCTGCGGTCGCCGGGCTCGCTCGGCGCCGACGTCGCCGTCGGGACGACGCAGCGGTTCGGCGTGCCGATGGGCTTCGGCGGACCGCACGCCGGCTACATGGCCGTGCGCGCGGGGCTCGAGCGCCAGCTGCCCGGACGCCTCGTGGGAGTGTCGCAGGACGCCGACGGCCACCCCGCGTACCGGCTCGCGCTGCAGACGCGCGAGCAGCACATCCGCCGCGAGAAGGCGACCTCGAACATCTGCACGGCGCAGGTGCTGCTGGCGGTGATGGCGGCGATGTACGCGGTCTACCACGGCCCGGACGGACTGAAGGCGATCGCGCAGGATGTCTCGTGCAAGGCGCATGCGCTCGCGCAGCGGCTGCGCGAGGACGGGCAGAGCGTGCAGCACGACGCGTTCTTCGACACGATCCGCGTGACGGTGCCCGGCACCGCGCGGCGGGTCGTCGAGCGTGCCCGCGCGAAGGGCTACCAGCTGTTCTGCGCGGATGAGGCCACGGTCGGCGTGTCGGTGGACGAGACCACCACGATCGCCGACCTGGCCGCCATCGCGGCAGCGTTCGGCGCACCGGAGGCGGACGAGCACGGAGACCGCGAGCTGTCGACCGCCGGCTTCGCTCCCATCGCCGGGGTGGACCGTGTGCTCGTCCGCGAAGACGAGTACCTGACCCATCCGGTGTTCCACACGCATCGCTCGGAGACGGCGATGATGCGGTACCTCAAGCAGCTGGCCGACCGCGATTACGCGCTGGACCGCGGGATGATCCCGCTCGGGTCATGCACCATGAAGCTCAACGCGGCGACCGAGATGGCGGCGGTGTCGTGGCCGGAGTTCTCGCGCGTGCACCCGTTCGCGCCCGAGGAGGACGTGCGGGGATACCTCGCCATGATCGAGCAGCTGGAGACCTGGCTCGCCGAGGTCACCGGATACGACAGCGTGTCGCTGCAGCCGAACGCCGGCTCGCAGGGCGAGCTCGCCGGCCTGCTCGCCATCCGCGGGTACCACCGGGCGAACGGCGACGAGCAGCGCACCGTGTGCCTCATCCCGTCGTCGGCGCACGGCACCAACGCGGCATCGGCGGTGCTCGCCGGGATGCGGGTGGTCGTGGTTGCGTGCGACGAGGCGGGCAACGTCGACCTCGACGATCTGCGGGCGAAGATCGCCGCGCACGCCGACGAGCTCGCGGCGCTGATGATCACGTACCCGTCGACGCACGGCGTGTACGAGCAGGACGTCGTGGCGATCACGCAGGCCGTGCACGACGCCGGCGGGCAGGTGTACGTCGATGGCGCGAACCTCAACGCGCTGCTGGGCTTCGCCCGGTTCGGCGACCTCGGCGGCGACGTGTCGCACCTCAACCTGCACAAGACGTTCGCGATCCCGCACGGCGGGGGAGGGCCGGGCGTCGGGCCGGTCGCGGCGAAGGCGCACCTCGCCCGCCACCTCCCGTCGCATCCGCTCGCCCAGCGCGCCGACCACGCCGGCGGAGTGCTGTTCGAGGGGAGCACCGTCTCCGCCGCGCCGTACGGCTCGGCGGGCATCCTCCCGATCTCGTGGGCGTACGTGCGGATGATGGGCGCGGACGGGCTGCGCGAGGCGACCGCCGCGGCGGTCCTCTCGGCGAACTACCTCGCCGCACGGCTGCGCGATCACTTCCCGGTGCTGTACACGGGCGCCGACGGGCTCGTCGCGCATGAGTGCATCCTCGACCTTCGGCCGCTGCGCGAGCAGACCGGGGTGACGGTGGACGACGTGGCGAAGCGGCTCATCGACTACGGATTCCATGCGCCGACGATGTCGTTCCCGGTCGCCGGGACGCTGATGGTCGAGCCGACCGAGTCGGAGGACATCGCCGAGCTGGAGCGGTTCGTCGAGGCGATGATCGCGATCAAGGCGGAGGCGCTGGAGGTCGCCGCGGGAGCGTGGCCCGCCGACGACAATCCGCTCGTGAACGCGCCGCACACGGCGCAGTCGGCGGTCGCCGGCGAGTGGACGCATCCGTACCCGCGCGAGCTCGCGGTCTACCCCGTGGCGTCGCTCGTGCGCGCGAAGTACTGGCCGCCCGTGCGCCGCATCGACCAGGCCTGGGGCGACCGCAACCTCGTCTGCGCCTGCCCGCCGATCGAGGCGTTCGCGTAGCGGGCGCGCTGCGCCGCGCGTGGGGCTCAGGAAGCGGACGGGCTCGGCGTCGGCGTCGGTGCCGGGGTCGGTGCGAACACGCCCGGCCACCACGCCGCCGCCAGGGGGTACCCGACGAAGGACACGATGTCGAGGATCGTGTGCGCCACGACGAGCGGCATCACCCGACCCCACCGCCGGTAGCACCAGCCGAACACGACGCCCATCGCGAAGTTGCCGATGATCGGTCCGACGCCCTGGTAGGCGTGGTACGAGCCGCGGATCGCGGCCGAGACGAGGATGATCGTCCAGTCGTTCCATCCCGCCTGACGCAGCCGCGTGAAGAGATAGCCGATCATGATGACCTCCTCCTGCAGCGCCGCACGCACCGCGGCCAGCACGAGGAGGGGGATCGTCCACCAGGACGGATCGAGGGGGGATGCCTGCACCTGCACCGTGATGCCGATCGCACGACCGATCGCATACAGCGCGAGGCCCGGCACCCCGATCACGAGAGCCACGACGGCACCCGAACCGAGGTCGCGGGCGGGGCGGGAGAAGTCGAGGCCGATCCGCCGGAACGGGCTTCGACCGCCGTCCCAGAGCAGGTACACGACGAGACCGACCAGGGCGAGCGAGAATCCGATGTCCAGCAGCTGGTACAGGATGTCCCAGAACGGCTGCGACGCCTGCGGGGTGTTCAGCGAAGCCGACTGATCCGACAGCGGGATCGGCGCGAGGAAACGCCGCACGAGCAGGAGAAGCGAGTACACCGCCGACTGGCCGAGAGTGCACGCCAGGACGAGGGCGACCTCCCACCAGAGCCGCGCACGGGGTTCGGGCATGAGGGCGGCCTGCGAGTGGGACACTCCACAGAATGTCACATCCGACACCCGATCGGTAAAAGGTGTGTAACGGTTGGCGGCGACATTTGGAGCAGAGCCACCAGTGTGCTTATGGTGTCGTCATCGCCGCGATGAAGCGGTGCGCACTGGTGCGCACCACGAGGTCGCGGACAATCCCTTTCACTGGAGGACACGTGAAGCGCACGAAGATCGCCCTCGTGGGGCTCGCGCTGCTGACTGCGGGCACCATCGCCCTCAGCGGCTGCTCGAGCAACAACACGGGTGACAACGGCAAGACGAACGGTGGTGGCGGCGACAAGTCGGCCATCATCACAGCGAACGGCTCCGAGCCGGAGAACCCGCTGATCCCGACCAACACGAACGAGACCGGTGGCGGCAAGATCCTCGACTCGATCTTCGCGGGCCTCGCGTACTACGACGGCAAGGGCAAGCTCGTCAACGACATGGCGGAGTCCATCACCGTCGACGACCCCTCGAACCTCACCATCAAGATCAAGAAGGGTGAGAAGTTCACCAACGGTCAGGAGCTCACCGCCGACAGCTTCATCAAGGCATGGGAGTACGGCGCGAAGTTCTCGAACAAGCAGTTGAACTCGTCGTGGTTCGCGGACATCGAGGGCTTCGACCCGGAGAAGGACTCGGACCTCACCGGTCTGAAGAAGGTCGACGACACCACCTTCACCGTCAAGCTGAACTCGCCGGTCGCGGCTGACTGGTCGCAGCGCCTGGGCTACTCGGCCTACTACCCGCTGCCCGACGTCGCGTTCGACGACATGAAGGCGTACGGCGAGCACCCCATCGGCAACGGTCCGTACAAGCTCGCGAGCGACTCGGCGTGGCAGCACGACGTGCAGATCGACCTCGTGAAGAACGACGGCTACACCGGCGGACGCCAGGTCAAGAACGGCGGCCTCACGATCAAGTTCTACGCCTCGCAGGACTCGGCCTACGCCGACCTGCAGAGCGGTGACCTCGACGTGCTCGACGCGGTTCCGCCGTCGGCCTTCGCGACCTTCGAGTCGACGCTGGGCGACCGCGCCGTCAACCAGCCGGCCGCGATCTTCCAGTCGTTCTCGATCCCGGGCGACCTCGCGCACTTCACCGGCGAAGAGGGCACCCTCCGTCGCCAGGCGCTGTCGCTCGCGATCAACCGCGACCAGATCACCGACAAGATCTTCAACAAGACCCGCACGCCGGCCAGCGACTTCACCTCGCCGGTCATCAACGGCTGGTCGGACTCGATCCCCGGATCGGACGTCCTGAAGTACGACCCGGAGAAGGCCAAGCAGCTCTGGGCGCAGGCTGACAAGATCTCGAAGTGGTCGGGCTCGTTCCAGATCGCGTACAACGCCGACGGCGGCCACAAGGAGTGGGTCGACGCGGTGACGAACTCGATCAAGAACACCCTCGGCATCGACTCGTCGGGCAAGTCGTACGTCGACTTCGCGACGCTGCGCGCCGACGTGAACGCCCGCAAGATCAAGACGGGCTTCCGCACCGGATGGCAGGCCGACTACCCCGGCATGTACAACTTCCTGCAGCCGCTGTACTCGACCAAGGCCAGCTCGAACGACACCGACTACTCGAACAAGGAGTTCGACTCCCTGCTCGCACAGGGCGCGTCGCAGACCGACCCGTCGAAGGCCGTCGCCGACTACCAGAAGGCACAGGAGATCCTCTTCAAGGACCTCCCCGCCATCCCGCTGTGGTACTCGAACGTCACCGGCGGCTACGCCGAGGGCGTGCAGAACGTCACGCTGGGCTGGAACTCGGTTCCGCTGTACTACGAGATCACCAAGGGCTGACACCGCCCCTGGGATCCACACCGCGAGGCGGTGACGATCACGTCACCGCCTCGCGGCGTGTCATCCGCTACTCGCACTCGCATCACTTCCGCGAGAGGATGTCGGCAGCACACGACGCAGCCGGCATCCGCCGCGACGCGATCTGAGGCATCCCTGTACCCGAAGGGAGGGCGCATGCTCGCATACATCGTCAGGCGTCTGTTACAGGTGATTCCGGTGTTCATCGGAGCCACCCTGCTCATCTATTTCCTTGTCTTCGCCATGCCCGGCGACCCCATCTCGGCGCTGTTCGGCGACAAGCAGCCCAGCCCGCAGCTGCTCGAAGCGCTGCGGGAGCAGTACCACTTGAACGAACCGTTCCTCGTGCAGTACTGGTACTACCTCACCGGAATCTTCCGCGGTGACCTCGGCACGACGTTCTCCGGGCAGTCGGTCAACGATGTCCTCGCCCGCACGCTGCCGGTCACCGCACGTCTGGCGGTCATGTCGATCGCCATCGAATTCGCGCTCTCCATCGTGATCGGCACGATCTCGGCGCTGCGCAAGGGCAAGCTGTTCGACCACGCCGCCCTGATCACTGGACTCGTGTTCCTGTCGGTCCCGGTGTTCGTGCTCGGCTTCGTCGCCCAGTACTTCCTGGCGATCAAGCTCGGCTGGTTCAAGCCGACGGTCGGCGCCGACAACGACTGGGGCGGCCTGTGGCTGCCGGCCATCGTCCTCGGCGTGAGCCTGTTCGCCACGAGCATGCGCCTCATGCGCGGTTCGGTCATCGACACCCGCAATCAGGACTGGGTGCGCACCGCCTACTCCAAGGGACTTTCGGGCCGGCGCGTGCTCCCCGTGCACGTCATGCGCAACTCGCTGATCCCGATGATCACGAACTCCGCGACCAACTTCGGCGTGCTGCTGGTCGGCGCGGTCGTCACCGAGGCCGTGTTCAACATCCCCGGCGTCGGCAACACGATGTTCCAGGCGACCATTCGCCACGAAGGACCGACCATCGTGTCGTTCGTGACGATCTTCGTCATCCTCTACGTGCTCGTGAACCTGCTCGTCGACCTGCTCTACGGGCTGCTGGACCCGAGGATCCGCTATGTCAAGTGATACTTCCGCGACGCACTACGTCGCCCCCATCGAGACGACCACCGTCTCGGTCGATGCCGTCAAGGTGGCGGCGAAGCCCGCGAGCCTGTGGTCCGACGCCTGGCGCGACATCCGTCGCCGCCCGACGTTCTGGATCTCGGTGCTCATCGTGATCATCGTGCTGCTGATGTCATTCGTGCCGACGCTGTTCACGCACACCGACCCGAAGAGCTGCGACCTGACCTTCTCGAACGAGGGCCCGGCGGCGGGTCATCCGCTCGGCTACACGTTCCAGGGGTGCGACATCTACGCGCGCATCGTCTGGGGCACCCGGGTCTCGGTGTCGGTCGGCCTCATCTCGACGCTCATCGGCTCGCTCATCGGCCTCATCATGGGCGCCCTCGCCGGCTACTACGGCGGCTGGCTCGACTCGGTGCTCTCCCGCGTCGGCGACATCTTCTTCTCGATCCCCTACATCCTCGCGGCCGTGGTCGTGATGACGGTGTTCGCGCAGTTCCGCAACGTGCTGACGCTGTCGATCGCGATCGGTGGATTCGCCTGGGCGGCGACCGCGCGCGTCGTGCGCGCCGAGATCCTCAGAGTGCGCCAGTCGGACTTCGTCACGGCATCCCGCGCTCTCGGCAAGTCGAACTTCGGCACCCTCGTCTCGCACGTGATCCCGAACGCCATCGCACCGCTGCTGGTGGTCTCGACCCTGAGCCTGGCCGCGGCGATCGTGGCGGAGGCGACGCTGGCGTTCCTCGGCGTGGGCCTCAACGACACGATCTCGTGGGGCACCGAGATCGCGAACGCGCAGACCTCCATCCGGGTCGCGCCGATGTCGCTGATCTACCCGTCGATCTTCCTCACCGTCACCGTGCTGGCGTTCATCATGCTGGGCGAGCTCATCCGAGACGCCCTCGATCCGAGAGCGAGGGCGCAGCGATGAGCGCCACAGTGGAGACCCCGCTGCTGAGCATCCGCGATCTGAAGGTCGCGTTCCGCACCCAGAAGAAGTCGCGTGAGGTGCTGCACGGCATCGACATCGACCTGTTCCCGGGCGAGACGCTCGCGATCGTGGGGGAGTCGGGGTCGGGCAAGTCGACGACGGCCTCGGCGATCGTCAACCTCCTCCCCGGCACCGGACACGTCACCGCCGGCAGCATCATGCTCGACGGACGCGAGCTGACGACCCTCAGCAAGCGTGAGATGGAGCGGGTGCGCGGCCGTGAGATCGGCTACGTCCCGCAGGACCCGATGTCGAACCTGAACCCGGTCTGGTCGATCGGCTTCCAGGTCAAGGAGGCCATCCGCGCCAACGGCATCGCCCACGGCAGGCGCGCCGTCAACGAGCGCGCGATCGAGGTGCTCAAGCAGGCGGGCCTCGCCGACGCCGACCGTCGCCTGCACCAGTACCCGCACCAGTTCTCCGGCGGGATGCGTCAGCGTGCGCTGATCAGCATCGGCCTCGCGGCCGACCCCAAGCTGCTCATCGCCGACGAGCCGACGAGCGCGCTCGACGTCACGGTGCAGCGCGTCATCCTCGACCACATGGCGAGCCTGACGCGCGAGAAGGGCACCTCGGTGCTGCTCATCACCCACGACCTCGGGCTCGCCGCCGAGCGCGCCGAGAAGATCGTCGTGATGCAGCACGGTGTCATCGTGGAGGCGGGTCCCAGCCGCGAGATCCTCGAGAACCCGCTCCACCCGTACACCCAGAAGCTCGTGGCCGCGGCGCCGAGCATCGCGTCGCAGCGCATCCAGGCCACGGCCGAGCGGCGCGGCATCGAGCACGTCGACGACATCAAGGATGCGACGGCCGTGCGCGTGCGCGACCTCACGAAGGACTACAAGATCCGCACGGGCGGGTTCGGGTCGGTGCCCTTCCGCGCCGTCGACAACGTGAGCTTCGACATCCCGCGCGGCAAGACGCTGGCGCTCGTGGGCGAGTCGGGCTCGGGCAAGTCGACGGTCGCGAAGATGGTGCTGAAGATCGAGGACCCGACGTCGGGGTCCATCGAGATCGGCGGCCACGACATCGCCGGGCTGAGCGATCGCGAGGTGTTCGGACTGCGCCGGCGGATGCAGCCGGTGTTCCAGGACCCCTACGGTTCGCTCGATCCGCTGCGCAACATCGGCAACACGATCGCCGAGCCGCTGGAGATCCACAAGGTGGGTGACAAGGCGTCGCGCCGCGCGCGCGTCGTCGAGCTGCTCGACCAGGTCGCGCTCCCGCAGGAGCTCGCGACCCGGTACCCGAACGAGCTCTCCGGCGGCCAGCGCCAGCGTGTCGCCGTCGCGCGCGCCCTCGCGCTGAAGCCCGAGATCGTCGTGCTCGACGAGGCGGTCTCCGCCCTCGACGTGCTGGTGCAGGACCAGATCCTGCAGCTGCTCGCCGAGCTACAGAGCGAGCTGAACCTCACGTACCTGTTCATCACGCACGACCTCGCGGTGGTCCGTGTCGTGGCCGACGAGGTGTGCGTCATGGAGAAGGGCCGCGTCGTCGAGTTCGGGACGGTCGACGAGATCTTCGCGAACCCGACCGAGGAGTACACCCAGCGTCTGCTCGACGCGATCCCCGGCGCGGCGATCCCGCTCGGAGGTGGTGCGCGCTGATCGGCCGCGTCCCGGGGCGGCATGTGTTCCGCCCCGGGTCGGCGCTCGTCTTCCTCGGCGTGTCGGTCGCGGTCGTCGTGTTCCTGCTCGGCGACGCCCTGGTGCGCGCGGGGCTCGGCGAGATGATGCTGCTCGCGCCGTGGCCGCTGCTCGCGCTGTGGTGCGTGTACGCGGCCGCGTACGCCTCCAGTCTCGCCATCGACGACGACGCGATCACGGTGCAGAACATCCTGCGCACGGTCCGCATCCCTTGGCGGCGGGTGGTCGACGTGCAGTGGCGCTGGCAGGTGGAGATCCTCACTGATGCCGACACCGCCGTCCGCGCGATCGGCGGCCCGCTGCAGGGCCGCGGCGGCGCCCGGCGCCCGGGCGATCCGAGCAAGACCCCGCAGAACGTCGTCGCGCAGTACGACGCCATCGTCCGCGCCTGGGAGCACGCGCGGACCCGCAGCGGCGCGGTCGAGGATCCGGTGCGGCACGGCTGGGACGTCCCTGCCCTCGTCGCGCTCGGCGTGCTCGTCGTCTGGGCCGTCATCGCCGTGGCAGTGACCGGAGGACCTTCATGAACGATCGTCCAGGGAAGACCGTCGTCCTGCGCGCCCTGTCGTCGCTCATCGCGTTCTGGGCGCTCACGGGCCTTGCCTCCGTGTTCGTCGTCGACGCCGCCGTGCGGGGTCGCTGGGACGTCGCGCTGCGCACGGTCGGCGTGGTGCTGTTCGTGCTGTGGGCGGCGTGGCTGTTCCTCGTGCGGATGAGCGTGCGGCTCGACGCCGGGGCGCTGACGGCGCGGAACCTGCTGCGCTGGGTGCGCGTGCCCTGGGCGCGGGTCGTCGACATCGAGCGGCGCGCGCAGCTGACGGTGGAGCTGGACGACGGCAGGCGCATCGAATGCTGGGGGAGTCCGTTCGCGCCGCGCCGCGGCGTCCGAGGCCCGACGAGCGGCGGCCAGGCGATGCCGACGGTCACCGCCGCGACGAACCCGTTCGGTCCCGCGCTCGGCGGCGCGAGCGGACTGCGCGGCGGCGGGACCGCACGGGATGCCGGGCTGGAGGCCGCGCGCAGCATGTGGCTCTCCGCGTCCGCGGCGGACGGTCCCGTCACGCGGGGATGGGACATCCCGGCCCTCGTGGCCGGAGCCGTGTGCCTCGTGTGCGCCGTCGTGGCGATCTTCGTGTGAGCGGCCGCGCTGCTAACACCCCGATAAAGAATTGATGTGAAAGAAGGGGAAATCCGGGAAGTCGATTAGAGTGGACGCCGGTCCAACTAGGGGCTGCGCCGAAGACCAATCGGCATCGACATCGTCGTCGATCACGAGTCGGCGCTCGACGAGCAAGGAAATGTTCACGAACGTGATCACAGCAAGAACCCTCCGGGGCGCACGGCCTGTCCCGGCTGCGAAGTGGCGCCGATGACCATCTACATCGTCCGCCGCATCATCAACTATCTGATCCTCACCGCGGTCGCCTCCTCGCTGGCCTACATCCTCGCCAGCAACGGGCTCAATCCCGTCTGGCAGTTCGAGAACCGCCACCCGCGCCCTCCGCAGGCGTCGATCGACCAGCTGCTGGACGCCTGGGGGGTGAACCCCAAGGTCCCCCTGATCGAACGCACGTGGACGTGGTTCATCAACATCTTCCACGGCGACCTCGGTCTCACGGTCGGCAACCAGCCGGTCATCGAGCAGATCGGCGTCCGTTCGCTGGTCAGCCTGCAGCTGCTGCTGGTCGGCTCGATCCTCGGCGCGATCGTGGGCGTGATCCTCGGCGTCTGGGGCGCCGTCCGTCAGTACAAGGCGAGCGACCAGGTCGTCACGATCCTCTCGTACATCATCTTCGCCACGCCGACGTTCGTCATGGGCATCCTGCTGATGATCGTCGCCACCAACCTCAACAACCTCCTGGGCGTTCAGCTGATCACCTTCAGCGGCCAATACTCGGGGAGTGCTCCACCGGACTTCTGGAGCCAATTCTGGGATCGCGTGTCCCATGCTCTGCTGCCGACCCTCGTGCTCGTGCTCCTGGGCGCCGCCTCGTACAGCCGTTACCAGCGCAACGCGATGCTCGATGTCCTGGGCGCCGACTACATCCGCACCGCGCGCTCCAAGGGCCGCACCCGCGGGTCGGCCCTGGTACGGCACGGCGTGCGGATCGCCCTGATCCCGATGTCGACCTTCTTCGCCTACAGCTTCGGCACGCTCGTCGCCGGATCGGCCATGCTCGAGATCGTCTTCAGCTGGCACGGCATGGGCGAGATGACCATCCAGTCCGTCCAGCAGAACGACATCAACTCGCTCGCCGGATCCACCCTGTTCATCGCGGTCCTGATTCTGTGCTCCTCGACGCTGTCCGAGATCCTGTACGCCGCCCTCGACCCGAGAGTGAGGCGCTGAGATGGCGATCTCCGAGACCGAGCTGCTCGCGCAGCCGAACATGGGCCGCCCCGCCGAGCCGGAGCCCACCACCACGACGCTCACCACGAAGCCCGCGTCGCGCGGTCGCGTCATCTGGCGCCGCCTGCAGCACACGCCCCGCTTCTGGATCGGCGCCTCCGTCGTCGTGCTGTTCGTCCTGCTGGCGCTCTTCGGCCAGTTCCTCACGCCGTGGTCGCCCACCGACCAGGACGTCGACAACATGAACTACCCGCCGACGGTCCTGCACTGGTTCGGCACCGACATCCTCGGACACGACCTGTTCTCGCAGATCGTCTCGGGACTCCAGAAGTCGCTGATCATCGGCTTCATCGCCGGGCCCGCCGCGACGATCATCGCCGGAGTCCTCGGGGCCACCGCCGGGTACCTGGGCGGCTGGGTCGAGAAGCTCATCGCGTGGCTGATCGATCTGCTGCTGGTGCTGCCGGCGTTCTTCATCCTGGTGCTGCTGTACCCCTACACGCATGGCAGCTGGGTCGTCATGATGATCTTCCTCGCCATCACCGGCTGGATGATCATGGCGCAGGTCATCCGCAACCAGACCCGATCGCTGCGCGACCGTGAGTTCGTGAAGGCCGCCCGCTACATGGGCTTCGGCACGTGGTCGGTCGTGCGCCGGCACATCATCCCGAACGTCGCCTCGCTGCTCATCATCGATGCCACCCTCGGCATCGCCGCGATGATCCTCGCCGAGACGAGCCTCAGCTTCTTCGGGTTCGGGGTGCAGCCCCCGGATGTGTCTCTGGGCACCCTGATCGCGAACGGTCAGTCCGCGGCCACGACCCGGCCCTGGCTCTTCCTGTTCCCCTCCGGCACCCTCATCGTCCTTCTTCTTGCCATCAGTCTCGTCGGCGACGCCCTCCGCGATGCCATCGACCCGACCTCGGGGGTGAACCGTGCCTGAGACCCTTGCTCAGCCCCAGCCGTTCGCGGCTCCCACACAGCGTCCGCATCTCCTGGAGGTGCGGAACCTCTCGGTGACCTTCCCGCAGCGCTCCGGCGACGTGCGGGCGGTCCGCGACATCAGCTACACGATCGACGAGGGGGAGTTCCTCGGGATCGTCGGCGAGTCGGGCTCCGGCAAGTCGGTGTCGTCCCTCGCGATCATGGGGCTGCTGCCCGACACCGCCCGCGTCACGGGCGAGATCCTGTACAACGGCACCTCGCTGCTCGACATGAACGACCGCCGCCTCAGCCGCATCCGCGGCAGCGAGATCGCGATGGTGTTCCAGGATCCGCTGTCGGCGCTCACCCCGGTGTACACCGTCGGCGACCAGATCTCCGAGGCCCTCCGGCTGCACGACAAGGCGCTGAGCAAGCAGGCGGCCGCCGCGCGTGCCGTGGAGCTGCTCAAGGTCGTCGGCATCCCCGACCCGAGCCGCCGGGCCACCGCCTTCCCGCACGAGTTCTCCGGCGGGATGCGCCAGCGCGCGATGATCGCCATGGCCATCGCGAACGACCCGCGACTGATCATCGCCGACGAGCCGACCACGGCGCTCGACGTCACGATCCAGGCGCAGATCCTCGAGGTGCTGCAGAAGGCCAAGGAGCTCACCGGCGCCGCCGTGTCGCTGATCACCCACGACCTCGGCGTCGTGGCGGGCCAGGCCGACCGGGTGGCGGTGATGTACGCCGGCAAGCTCGTCGAGACCGGGACCGTCGACCAGGTCTTCCACGCGCCGACGATGCCGTACACGATCGGTCTGTTGCGCAGCGTCCCGAACATCCGCACCGCCGGCACGCACCGACTCGTCCCGCTGGAGGGGCGCCCGCCGTCGCTCGCGAAGCTTCCCGCGGGCTGCCCGTTCGCGCCGCGCTGCCCCGCGGCGATCGACATCTGCCGTACGGAGGAACCGGCGCTCGTCGCGCATGAGGGACCCGACGGCCACCTCTCCGCGTGCCACCGCGCCGGCGAGATCGTCTCGGGTGAGCTCACCCGGCCCGAGATCTTCCCGCGGCCCGAGGGTCTCACCGCCCGGGAGAAGGCGACGGTCGGATCGGAGCCGGTGCTCAAGGTCGACGACCTCGTCAAGCACTTCCCCCTCATGAAGGGCGGGGTGTTCCGCCGTCAGGTGGGCACCGTGCGCGCCGTCGACGGCGTGTCGTTCTCGCTCAAGCCCGGACGCACGCTGGCGATCGTCGGCGAGTCGGGATGCGGCAAGACCACGACGATCCTCGAGCTCATGGAGCTCGTCAAGCCGCAGAGCGGCTCCGTCGAGGTCGTCGGGCAGGACGTCTCGCGGCTCACGCCGCACAGTCGGCGCAAGCTGCGCAGCGAGATCCAAATCGTCTTCCAGGACCCGGCGGCCGCCGTCGATCCGCGACTGCCGATCGCCGACGTCGTGGGCGAGCCGCTGCTCGCGCAGGGCGTGTCGCGCGACAAGCGCAACCAGCGCGTCGCCGACCTGCTCGACCTGGTCGGCCTCGACCCGTCGATGCTCGACCGCTACCCGCACGAGTTCTCGGGCGGGCAGCGCCAGCGCATCGGCATCGCGCGCGGGCTCGCCACCGACCCGAAGATCCTCGTGCTCGACGAGCCGGTCTCCGCGCTCGACGTGTCGATCCAGGCCGGTGTCATCAACCTCCTGCAGGACCTGCGCGACAAACTCGGCCTGTCGCTGATCTTCGTGGCGCACGACCTCGCGGTCGTCCGTCAGATCGCGGACGACGTCGCGGTGATGTACCTCGGCAGGATCGTGGAGTACGGCCCGATCGCCGAGGTGTTCGACACTCCGAAGCATCCGTACACGCAGGCGCTCATGTCGGCAGCGCCCATCCCCGACCCGGCCATCGAGCGGTCCCGCGAGCGGGTGCTCCTGGACGGCGATCTGCCGAGTCCCGCCGAGCAGATCGACGGATGCCGGTTCCGCACCCGGTGCCCGCTGTACAAGATCCTCGGGGAGCCCGAGCGCGCGCTGTGCGTCGCGAAGGACCCGGAGCTCGTCGACCACGGCGGCGACCTGGTGGCCTGTCACCACGTCGACCGCAACACCCTGGTGGTGGGCTGAGCGAGAAGGCTCCCGTCGGCACACGACGGGTCAATGGAAGAAGAGGAAGCACATGAACCGCAGAACCACAGCACTCGCGGCTGTCGCTGTGCTCAGCACTGCTGGCCTTGCACTGGCCGGCTGTGCTCAGCCGAACGCGAAGCCGACCAACAGCGAGCCGCCGCAGCTGCCGCTCATCGGCTGGACACCGGTGTCAGCCGATGACGTGCAGCAGGGTGGCACGCTCAGTCTCGCGGTCCTGTCGTCGGGCACCGACGAGGGCAACTGGAACATCAGCACGACGCAGGGCGCGAACGTCCCGGTCGTGAACATGCAGTCGCCGCTCATGGGTACGCCCTACAAGGCCACCAAGGACGGCTCGGTCACGCCCGACCCGAACTACGCCACCGACATCAAGCTCGAGAGCGAGTCGCCGCAGACGGTCGACGTCAAGCTCAACGAGAAGGCGGTGTGGGAGGACGGTTCGCCGCTGACGGCCAAGGACTATGAGGCGACGTTCGCCGCGCTCTCCGGCAAGAACGACAAGTTCAACATCGCCTCGTCGGCGGGCTTCGACAAGGTGTCGAAGTTCGAGGTGGTCAGCGACTACGAGTTCAAGTTCACCTTCGACACCCCGTACGCGGACTGGCAGGCGCTGCTGACGACGCCGGCCGTGCCGGCCGACATCGCGAGCGACCCGACGAAGTGGGCGAGCTTCACCACGAAGCCGCTGCCCTCGAGCGGCCCGTTCGTGATGAGCAAGATCGACAACAGCGCGAAGGTGTACACGGAGACCCCGAACCCGAAGTGGTGGGGCGACAAGCCGAAGCTCGACAAGATCGTCTGGAAGGTCATCGACCAGGGCGCCCAGGCGCAGACCTTCGCCAACGGCGAGATCAACGCGGTCGAGGCGCAGGACGTCGACACGTACACGGCGGCGCTGAAGAAGTCGGGCGCCAAGGCGCTCAGCTCGGGCGGCCTGACCTACTCGCAGGTGACCTTCAACGGTCTGCAGGCGCCGGTCGACAACCCCGACGTGCGCAAGGCGATCGCCCAGGCGATCGACCGCAACCTCATCGCGAAGACCGCCAACGAGCCGATGGGCGTGAAGGCGACCACCGACGGCAACTGGATCTTCATGCCCGGTCAGAAGGGCTACGAGGACACCGTGGGCGAGAAGCTGCCCTACGACCTCGACGCCGCGAAGAAGGGCCTGGAGAAGGCCGGCTACAAGCACGAGGACAACCAGTGGACGAAGGACGGCAAGCAGCTGAAGCTGTCGGTCATCGTCCCGCAGGGCACCAAGTCGAACGAGCTGCGCGCCCAGCAGATCCAGGCGTCGCTGAAGAAGATCGACGTGCCGGTGACCCTCGACGAGGTCCCCAGCGCCGACTACTTCACGAACATCCAGAACGGCAAGTACGAGATGGCGACGTTCGGCTGGCAGGGCACCCTGTTCCCGATCAGCTCCACGGAGTCGCTGTTCTACCCGGAGATGAAGCCGGGCGGCAGCGGTCAGAACTACGCGTTCGTCACGGACGACAAGCTCGGCGACCTGTGGAAGCAGGCCAACACCGAGCTCGACCAGACCAAGCGCCTCGACATCGCGAAGGAGATCAACAACACGATCGCCGACTACATGCCGATGCTGCCGATCTACCCGTACCCGAACGTGCAGGTGGTGGACAAGAACCTGGCCAACTACGGCCCGGGCACCTTCACCGACCTCACGGACGACTGGACCAAGGTCGGCTTCACCAAGTGAGGCCCTCAGGAGCGCTCCCCGCGAGCGCTCCTGAGCGTCGCTTGTGAAGGCGCCCGCCGCGCACCGATAGAATCGGTTGCGGGGCGGGCGCCTTCTCGCGTTTTCTGCCGCGTCGCGACACTGTTTCTGACAGAGCCCCCGCATCCTCTCTCTTCTCCACCGAAAGGTGCCACCGGTCATGTCCACTGCACACCGCTCCGATCTGCGCAACGTCGCGATCGTCGCCCACGTCGACCACGGCAAGACCACGCTCGTCGACGCCATGCTCCGCCAGACCGGCTCGTTCGGCGATCATGCGCACGTCGAGGAGCGCGCGATGGACTCGAACGACCTCGAGCGCGAGAAGGGCATCACGATCCTCGCCAAGAACACGGCGATCACCTACAACGGCGCGCACACCGACCAGCCGGTGACGATCAACGTGGTCGACACCCCGGGCCACGCCGACTTCGGCGGCGAGGTGGAGCGCGGGCTGTCGATGGTCGACGGCGTGGTGCTCCTGGTGGATGCGTCGGAGGGCCCGCTGCCGCAGACGCGCTTCGTGCTGCGCAAGGCGCTCGAGGCGAAGCTCCCGGTGATCCTGCTCGTGAACAAGACCGACCGGCCCGACGCCCGCATCGCCGAGGTGGAGGAGGAGAGCCACGACCTGCTGCTGGGCCTCGCGTCCGACCTGCAGGACGATGTGCCCGACCTCGACGTCGACGCGCTGCTCGACGTTCCCGTCGTCTACGCCTCCGGCCGTGCCGGAGCTGCGTCGCGCACCCGGCCGGCGAACGGCGAGCTACCCGACAACGACGACCTCGAACCGCTGTTCGAGGCGATCCTCGAGCACGTCCCCGCCCCGACGTACGACGACGAGGCGCCGCTGCAGGCGTGGGTCACGAACCTCGACTCGTCGCCGTTCCTCGGCCGGCTCGCCCTGCTGCGCGTGTTCAACGGCACGCTGCGCAAGGGCCAGACCGTCGCATGGGTGCGGCACGACGGCTCGCACTCGAACGCGCGCGTCACCGAACTGCTGAAGACCCGCGCGCTCGAGCGGTACCCCGCGGAGGAGGCCGGCCCCGGCGACATCGTCGCGATCGCCGGATTCGAGGACATCACGATCGGCGAGACCATCGCCGACCCGGACGACGTGCGTCCGCTGCCGGCGATCCACGTCGACGAGCCGGCGATCTCGATGACGATCGGCACCAACACGTCGCCGCTCGCCGGCAAGGTGAAGGGGCACAAGCTCACCGCCCGGATGGTGAAGGACCGGCTCGACCGCGAGCTCGTCGGCAACGTGTCGCTGAAGGTCGTCGACATCGGCCGGCCCGACGCGTGGGAGGTGCAGGGTCGCGGCGAGCTCGCGCTGGCGATCCTCGTCGAGAACATGCGCCGGGAGGGTTTCGAGCTGACCGTCGGAAAGCCACAGGTCGTGACCCGTCGTGACGAGCGCGGCACGCTGCAGGAGCCGTTCGAGCACCTCACGATCGACGCGCCCGAGGAGTACCTCGGCGCCATCACCCAGCTGCTCGCCACGCGCAAGGGACGGATGGAGTCGATGACGAACCACGGCACCGGGTGGGTCCGCATGGAGTTCGTCGTGCCCTCCCGTGGCCTCATCGGCTTCCGCACCGAGTTCCTCACCACGACCCGGGGCACCGGCATCGCCAACGCCATCTCGCACGGGTACGAGGCCTGGGCGGGCCAGATCGTCACGCGTCAGAACGGCTCGATCGTGGCGGACCGGTCGGGCGTGGCCACGCCGTTCGCGATGATCGCCCTGCAGGAGCGCATGTCGTTCTTCGTGCAGCCCACGCAGGAGGTCTACGAGGGCATGGTGATCGGCGAGAACTCGCGCAGCGACGACATGGACGTGAACATCACCAAGGAGAAGAAGCTCACGAACATGCGCTCCTCCACGGCCGACACGTTCGAGTCGATGACCCCCCCGCGCACGCTGTCGCTGGAGGAGTGCCTCGAGTTCGCGCGCGAGGACGAGTGCGTCGAGGTGACGCCCGAGACCGTCCGCATCCGCAAGGTCGTGCTCGACGGCCACGACCGCGCCCGCACCACCGCCCGCCTGAAGCGTCAGGACGCCAGCGCCTGACCCCGCGGTCCCTTTCGGCGAAGTCGTACGATTTCGCCGAGTGCACACCAATCCGCGCGCAGGATGATGTGCAGTCGCGCGTTTGATGTGCAGTCGCGCGGGTCTCCCTCCCGGACGGGGGAGCGGCTCGCGCGCCGGTAGGCTCGCATCGTGACAGAGGCGACGGATGCCGCGGCCCGGCGCCGCGCGATGCGCGATGCGATGGGCGTCGCCGTCGCGACGAGCGCGTACGGCGTCTCGTTCGGCGCACTCGCGACCGCGTCGGGTCTCGACGTGTGGCAGACGTGCGTCCTCAGTCTCGTGATGTTCACCGGCGGATCGCAGTTCGCATTCATCGGGGTGATCAGCGGGGGACTGGCGGCCGCCCCGGCCGCGATCGCCTCGGCCGCCCTGCTCGGGGTGCGCAACATCGCCTACGGGATGCGCATGGCTCCCGTCGTCGGCGACGGGTTCTGGCGCCGGGCGGCTGCCGCCCACCTCACGATCGACGAGTCGACCGCGGTCGCCCTCGGGCAGCCGACGCGCCGCGCCCAGCAGCTCGGGTTCTGGGCGACGGGGCTCGGCATCTACATCGGCTGGAACCTCACGACGCTCGCCGGCGCACTGCTCGGCGATGTGCTCGGCGACCCGAAGGCCTACGGGCTGGATGCCGCGGCCGCCGCGGCGTTCCTCGCCCTGCTCTGGCCGCGGCTGCGCCGTCGCCAGGCGATCGCCGTGGGGATCGCCGCCGCAGTGGTGGCGGCCGCCCTCACACCCGTGCTCATGCCCGGCCTGCCGGTCCTGGTCGCAGCCGTGGTCGCCATCGTCGTGGGCTGGTTCAACTGGCTGGGCCGCAGCGAGACGGCGCCTGCCGAGCCGGCGGACGTCCCGGAACGAGAGGGCCTGCCGTGACGCTGTGGAACGCCGTGCTGATCGCGGCCATCGCGTGCGTCGCCCTGAAGACGCTCGGCTACCTCGTCCCCGCCGCGGTCATGGAGGCGCCGAAGCCCTCCCGCATCGCCGATCTGCTCACCGTGGCGCTGCTGGCGGCGCTCGTCGCGGTGCAGACCCTCGGCGTCGGGCAGGCGATCGTCGTGGACGCGCGGGTGCCCGCCCTCGCCGTCGCCGCGGGTCTCCTGCTGCTGCGCGCGCCGTTCCTCGTGGTGGTCGCCGCGGCGGCGGTCGTGGCCGCGCTCCTGCGCCTCTGGGGATGGGCGGCCTGAGCGCCGTCGCGGGGGAGACGGCCTCGTCGATGCGGCGCCGTAGACTGACCCGGTGAGCTCCACCGTGTCACGCCTGCTCGCCTGGGTGATCGCCTTCCTCATCGGCGCCGTCTACGGCACGGCCGGCACGATCGCGCACGCCTACCGGCTCGGCGGATGGCCGGTCGGACTCGTGTTGGCCGTCATCGGCTTCGCCGCCATGCTCATCGCGATGCGCGCGCTCACGACCGACCGCTGGGCGGCGCTGTGCGGCGGCGTCGGCGCGCTCCTCGCGACCGTCGTCTTCTCGGGCGCGGGCCCGGGCGGCTCGGTCATCGTGCCGCAGGGCGGTCTCGACGAGCTCTTCGGAGTGAGTCTCGGCCTCGTCTGGGCGATCGCCGTCGCCTTCATCTCCGCCGTCGCGGTGGCCTGGCCCGACCTCTCCGCCCTGCGGCGGCGCGGCTAGACTGGGGCGCGTGACGTATGTGATCGCCCTGCCGTGTGTGGATGTCAAGGACCGCGCGTGCGTGGACGAGTGCCCGGTCGACTGCATCTACGAAGGCGACCGATCGCTGTACATCCACCCCGACGAGTGCGTGGACTGCGGCGCCTGCGAGCCCGTCTGCCCCGTCGAGGCGATCTACTACGAAGACGACCTCCCCGAGGAGTGGGCCGACTACTACAAGGCCAACGTCGAGTTCTTCGACGACCTCGGCTCTCCCGGCGGCGCGGCGAAGGTCGGCGTGATCCACAAGGACCACCCGATCGTGGCGGCCCTGCCGCCGCAGAACGTCTGACCGTGGGCATCGCCGACCTCGCCGACTACCCGTGGGACGCCGTCGCGCCCTACGCCCAGCGCGCGCGGGCCCACCCGGACGGCATCATCGACCTGTCGATCGGCTCGCCGGTCGACCCCACGCCCGGTGTCGTGCGTCGCGCGCTGACCGCCGCGACCGACGCGCACTCCTACCCGCAGACGATCGGCACCCCGGCGCTGCGCGAGGCGATCGCCGACTGGTATGCCCGGCGTCGCAGCGTACCCGGGCTCAGTCCCGCGCAGATCCTTCCCACGGTCGGCTCGAAGGAGCTCGTCGCCCTGCTGCCGCTGCTGCTCGGGCTCGGGCCGGGCGACGTCGTCGTGCACCCGCGCGCGGCGTATCCCACGTACGAGGTCGGCGCCCGGCTGGTCGGCGCCACGCCGGTCGCCGCCGACGATCCCGGCGAGTGGCCGGACGGCACGCGCCTGATCTGGCTGAACAGCCCCGGCAATCCCGACGGCCGCGTCCGCGACATCCCGTCGCTGCGCGCGGCGGTGGCCCGGGCCCGCGAACTCGGCGCCGTGATCGCCGGTGACGAGTGCTACGCCGAGCTCGGCTGGGACAGCCCATGGGATGTCGAGCCGATCCCGTCGATCCTCGACCCGCGCGTGACCGACGGCGACGACACCGGCGTGCTGTCGGTGTACTCGCTCAGCAAGCAGTCGAACCTCGCCGGGTACCGCGCCGCGTTCCTCGCGGGCGACGCCGCGCTCGTGGCGCGCCTGCTGACAGCGCGCAAGCATCTCGGACTCATGGTCCCCGCACCGGTGCAGGAGGCGATGGGCGCGGCGCTCGGCGACGACGCGCACGTCGCCGCTCAGAAGGAGACGTACCGGCGTCGCCGCGACATCCTGAAGCCCGCCCTCGAACTGGCAGGTTTCCGCATCGACGGCAGCGAGGCCGGGCTGTACCTCTGGGCGACCGAGGGGCGCGACGCCTGGGAGAGTCTCGACCGGCTCGCCGATCTCGGGATCCTCGCCGGGCCCGGCCACTTCTACGGCATCCACTTCCCGCAGCACGTGCGGCTCTCCCTCACCGCGCCCGACGAGCGGATCGCAGCGGCCGCGGCGCGGCTGGAGTCGTAGCCGACCTCCATCGGATCCCGGCATCCTTTGGCCGATGTCTCAGTAGGCTGTGACGCGGGATAGGCTGTATGACGAGCGGATCCGGGCCGACGACCCGGTCACCGGCCGGATCCCGGTCACGGTGAACGCTCCACGGGTCGGCCCGGAAGGGTGTTCCAGGCCCGCGAGTCCCTCTACGACAGACATCGCAAGGAGGCGTCGTGACCGACGCGGGAGCCCAGCCGGACATTGCCACCCTCACCATCGGGGATCGCACCGCCGAGCTGCCGGTGCTGACGGGGACCGACGGCGCCCCGAGTGTCGACGTCTCCACCCTGACCCGGCAGACCGGGTACACCGCGCTCGACTACGGATTCGTGAACACCGCGGCCACGAAGTCGGCGATCACGTACATCGACGGCGAGGCGGGAATCCTCCGCTATCGCGGCTACCCCATCGAGCAGCTCGCGAAGAACAGCTCGTATCTCGAGGTGGCGTGGCTGCTGCTGTACGGCGAACTGCCCAGTGCGAGTGAGCTCGCGGACTTCGACGAGCGCATCCGCCGCCACACGCTGCTGCACGAGGATCTCAAGCGCTTCTTCTCGGCGCTGCCGCACACCGCCCACCCGATGTCGGTGCTCTCCTCCGCGGTGTCGGCGCTCTCGACGTACTACGAGGGCCAGTCGGACCCGCACAACCCGGAGCACAACGAGCTGAACACCGTGCGGATGCTCGCCAAGCTCCCCGTGATCGCCGCCTACGCGCACAAGAAGAGCGTGGGCCAGGCGTTCCTGTACCCCGACAACTCGCTGAGCTTCGTCGACAACTTCCTCAAGCTGAACTTCGGCGTGCTCAGCGAGCCGTACGAGGTCAACCCGGTGATGTCGCGCGCGCTCGAGCGCCTGCTCATCCTGCACGAGGACCACGAGCAGAACGCGTCGACCTCGACCGTGCGTCTCGTGGGCTCGACCGGCGCGAACCAGTTCTCGTCGATCTCGGCCGGCATCAACGCCCTGTACGGGCCGCTGCACGGCGGCGCCAACGAGGCGGTTCTCGCGATGCTCGCTCGCATCCGCGATTCGGGCGAGAGCGTGCAGCGCTTCGTCGAGCGGGTGAAGAACAAGGAAGACGGCGTGAAGCTCATGGGCTTCGGGCACCGGGTCTACAAGAACTACGACCCGCGGGCGAAGCTCGTCAAGGAGTCCGCGGACGAGGTGCTCGCGGAGCTCGGCATCAAGGATCCGCTGCTCGACCTCGCGAAGGAGCTCGAGGAGATCGCCCTCGCCGACGACTACTTCGTCGAGCGCAAGCTGTACCCGAACGTCGACTTCTACACCGGCGTGATCTACAAGGCCATGGGCTTCCCGACCCGGATGTTCACCGTGCTGTTCGCGATCGGCCGGCTGCCGGGATGGCTCGCGCAGTGGCGCGAGTCCGTGAACGACCCGCAGTCGAAGATCGGCCGTCCGCAGCAGCTGTACACCGGCGCCGCCGAGCGGGACTACCCGGGGGTCTGAGGTGCCGCGCCTGATCGTGCGGCGGCCGTCTCCGCGGCTGGCCGACGGCGAACTGACCCACCTCGAACGCGTCGAGGTCGACCCCGCCACCGCCGTGGCGGAGTGGAAGGGTTACGTCGACGCCTTCCGCTCGCGGGGCTGGGACGTCATCGAGGCCGACCCCGCCGACGAGCACCCGGATGGCGTCTTCGTCGAGGACACCGTCGTGCTCTTCGACGACCTCGCGGTGGTGTGCCGGGCCGGTGCCCCGTCGCGGCGCGGTGAGGCGGAGTCGGTGCGCCCGATCCTCGAGGCGCTGTCTCTTGCCGTCGAGACGGCCGCGATCACGGCGCCCGGCACGCTGGACGGCGGCGACGTCCTGAAGATCGGCCGCTCGGTGTACGTCGGACGCTCGTCGCGCACGAACGACGACGGCATCGCCCAGCTGCGAGCGCTCGTCGAGCCGCGTGGGTGGACGCTCACCGCGGTCCCGGTGACCAAGGTGCTGCACCTGAAGAGCGGCGTCACGGCGCTGCCCGACGGCACCGTCGTGGGTTTCCCGCCGCTCGTCGACGATCCGACGGTGTTCGACGACTTCCTCCCCGTGCCCGAGGAGCACGGCACCGCGGTCGTCGTGCTCGACGAGGGCACTGTGCTGATGTCCGCCGACGCACCCGAGACCGCGGCCCTGTTCCGGGCGCGCGGTCTCGAGGTCGTGACGGTGCCGGTCACGCAGTTCGAGGCTCTCGAAGGATGCGTCACCTGCCTGTCGGTGCGCGTCCGAGGCTGACTCAGGCCGCCTCGGCGAACTCGGCAGGCTCCGTCTCCGGCACGGTGGAGACGGATGCGTCGCGCCCGCGCCGCGTGCGGACCACGGCCACGACGACGGCGGCCAGCAGACCCACGACGGCGATCGTGAGCCACGCCGTCGCGTAGCTGCCCTCGATGGGCGCCCCGTCGGCGTCGACCGAGCCGAACACCATGGCGGTCATGAGCGCCGATCCGACGGCCTGCCCGATGGAGCGCAGGTTCGCGTTCACTCCGGTCGCCACCCCGACGCTGTCGGCGGGCACGCTCTCGACGATGATGCTCGCCATCGCGGCGTACGCGGCCCCGACCCCGACGCCGAACAGGCCACCGGCGATCGCGAGCTGCCAGACCTGCGCGTGGAAGAGCACGGCGCCGATCACGGAGAGCCCGAGCAGCACGGAGCCGCCGACGAGCTGCGTGCGCAGGGGGAACAGCCGCGACAGGCGGCCGGTGGCGAACCCGGCGAGCGACATCCCGGCCAGGAGCGGCACGAGCACGAGGCCGGCGTTCTCCACCGTGAGGCCGAGCGCCCAGCCGGTCGACGCCGGCACCTCGAGGAACAGCGGCAGGTACCCCCAGAAGCCGAACACGGCGACGCCGATGAGCAGGCCGGCCGCGTTCACCGGCCAGATGGCGCGGTGCGCGAGCATGCGGATGTCGACGAGCGGTGCCGCCGCGCGCCGCTCCGACACGATCCAGCCCGCGAGCAGGATCGCCGCCGCGGCGAACAGCCCGATCGTGAGCGGGCTCGCCCAGCCCCAGTGCGCGCCCGAGGAGAGGGGGAGGAGCAGGGCGACGAGCCACCCGGAGAGCAGGAGCGCGGAGCGCGTGTTGAGGCGCCCGGCTGCGCGGAGCCCTGTCCGCGGGATCCAGGCGACGACGAGGAGCGCGCCGAACGCGCTCACGCACAGCGCGACCTCGAACAGGCCGCGCCATCCGATCGCCCCGGAGAGGGGACCGGCCAGCACGCTTCCCGCAGCGCCGCCGATTCCGACGAGTGCGCTCACCGAGCCGATCGCCCCGGTGAGGCGCGCCGGCGGCATGACCTCGCGGAGCAGGGCGAACGCGAGCGGGAACACTGCGCCGCCCGCGCCCTGCAGAACACGGCCCACGATGAGCAGGCCGATATCGGGCGCCAGAGCGGCGATCAGATCGCCGAGCATGACGAGGGCGAGCACCGCGAGCATGGTGCCGCGGCGTCCGCGCAGGTCGCCCACGCGGCCGAGCAGCGGCGTGGCGACGGCGGCCGCCATGAGCCAGGCGGTCATCGTCCAGGCGGCGATATCGGTCGTGACATCGAAGCCCGACTCGATCATGGGCAGCACCGGGATGACGAGGTTCTGCAGCAGTGCGATGGAGGAGACGCTGACGGCGATGGCCGCGAAGGCGCGGAGAGGAGTGGATGAAGGGGACATGATGCCTACCGATCCGATGGTGCGTCGAGTAGAATACGGAGAGTGGCTCCGAACGGAGGAAGCCTCCGCTTAAACCGTAGCGGAGGATGCCTCCGCTTTGCAAGCACTTTCTCAGACGATCGTGGAGGGCAGTGATGGACGTCGCCGAGCGCACTCGGGCTCTCGACGCGCGCAGGCCGCGCCGCGCCGACGCCGCGCGCAACTTCGACGCCCTCGTCGCCGCCGGCCGCGACGCGTTCGCGGAGCAGGGCTCGGCGGCATCCCTGGAGGACATCGCCCGACGCGCGGGCGTCGGCATCGGCACGCTGTACCGTAATTTCCCGACCCGCGACGACCTCATCGACACGCTCTACCTCGGCGAGGTCGATGCGCTCGCCCAGGCGGCCGACGAGGTCTCCGGGCTCGAGCCGTGGGCGGCTCTGGAGGCGTGGCTCGAGCGGTTCGTGCAGTACGTCGGCACGAAGCACGTGCTGCTGGACAGCCTGAACCGGCCCTCGACCGTGATGAACGAGTGCCGCGCGATCATGTTCGGCGCCGGCGCCCCGCTCCTCGAGCGCGCTCAGCAGGCGGGCGTCGCCGACCCCGATGTCACGATCAGCGACGTCGTGAAGCTCGTCTCGGGTGTCGCGGCGGTGTCGTCGTTCGACGACGAGGCGCAGCGTCGCCGGGTGCTGAGGCTCGCGATCAGCGCGATCCGGGCCTGACCGGTCGCCCAGCCGCACACGCGTGGGCGATCCGGGCCACCTCGCCCGCTGTGCGGCTCAGGCGTGCAGCGTCTCGTTGAGGGTGACGCCGACGCCCTCGCGGCGCAGCGCCTCCACCGCGCCGGTGACCGAATTGCGCCGGAACAGGATGCCGCCCCGTCCCGACAGCTCGGCCGCCTTCACGCTCGGGCGAGACCCGTCGGCGCGCGGCGGCTCGTCGACGAGGACGACCTTCGTGCCGCCGGTCACATAGAGGCCCGCCTCCACGACGCAGTCGTCGCCGAGCGAGATGCCGATGCCGGCGTTCGCCCCGAGCAGGCACCGCTCGCCGATCGAGACGCGGTGCGTGCCGCCGCCCGACAGCGTGCCCATGATCGAGGCGCCGCCGCCGATGTCGCTGCCGTCGCCGACGACGACGCCCTGCGAGATGCGGCCCTCCACCATCGAGGCGCCGAGCGTGCCGGCGTTGAAGTTCACGAAGCCCTCGTGCATCACGGTGGTACCGGGCGCGAGATGCGCGCCCAGGCGCACCCGCGACGCATCCGCGATCCGCACGCCGGCGGGGGAGACGTAGTCGAGCAGTCGAGGGAACTTGTCGAGCCCCTGCACCTGGATGCCGGCGCCGCGGAGCACGAGCCGCAGCCGCGGAAGGTCATCGGGATGGACCGGGCCGGCCGTCGTCCACGCAACGTTCGGCAGGAACCGGAAGACACCGTCGAGGTTGACCTGGTTCGGCCGCACGAGGCGATACGACAGGGCATGCAGACGGAGGTACACATCGGCGGTCGATGCGGGCGCGTCGTCGAGGTCGATCTGCAGATCGACGATCTCGGTGCGCACTCCGCGCCGCGGGTCCTCGCCGGCTCCGTCCTGCAGGTCCGCGCCGCGCGTCGCGGTCGTCGTCGCGTCGGCGCGGCCGACCCGGGGGTGCGGATACCAGGTGTCGAGCACCGTGCCGTCGGATGCCACCGTGGAAAGGCCCGTGCCGAAGATCAGCCGCTCGTCGCTCATCCTTCCACGCTAGCGCGCTCGGCCCGGTGGGCCCCGCAGTGTGTCTGGCTAGACTCGGAGGATGGCGGCGCTCGATCTCTCCCAGACATCCGCAGACCTCACCCGCGCCGTGTGCGACATCCCGAGCGTCTCCGACGACGAGACCGTCCTCGCCGACGCGATCCACTCCGCCGTCTCTGCGCTCGGCCACCTCGACGTCCACCGCGACGGTGACACGATCGTCGCGCGCACCAACCTGGGACGCGACCAGCGGGTCGTGATCGCGGGGCACATCGACACCGTGCCGATCAACGCCAACGTCCCCACCCGCGACATCGAGGTCGACGGCGAGCCGTACATCTGGGGTCGCGGCACCGTCGACATGAAGTCGGGCCTCGCCGTGCAGCTCAAGCTCGCTGCGGAACTGGCCGACCCGCGCGTCGACATCACCTGGATGTGGTACGACCACGAGGAGGTCGACGCCTCCCGCAACGGCCTGAATCGCCTCTCGCAGACGCGTCCCGATCTGTTCGCCGCCGACTTCGCGATCCTGGGGGAGCCCTCCCGCGGTGAGGTCGAGGGCGGCTGCAACGGCACTCTCCGCGTCGTCGCCCGCACACACGGCGTCCGCGCGCACAGCGCCCGGGCGTGGATCGGCGAGAACGCGATCCATGCCGCAGCGCCCATCCTCGCCCGGCTGGCGGAGTACCGCCCGCGCGAGGTGGCGGTCGACGGGCTCGTGTACCGCGAGGGACTCAACGCCGTGCGCATCGCCGGCGGCGTGGCCGGAAACGTGATCCCCGACGCGTGCGAGGTCGAGGTGAACTACCGCTTCGCCCCGAGCCGCAGCGTCGACGAGGCGATCGCCCACGTGCGCGGCGTGCTGGAGGGCTTCGAAGTCGAGGTGACGGATGCCTCGGCCGGCGCCCGTCCGGGACTCGACGCACCCCTCGCGCGGGAGTTCCTCGCCGCGGTGGGTGCCGAACCCCGTCCGAAGTACGGCTGGACCGACGTCGCCCGCTTCTCGGCGCTGGGCGTCCCGGCGGTGAACTACGGACCCGGCGACCCGCAGCTGGCCCACCACGACGAGGAGCGCGTGCCGATCGCCGAGATCGAGGGCGTCGAGCGGGGCCTTCGCGCGTGGCTGTCCTCCCGCTGACCGACGGCGTCCGCAGCGGATGGCGCCGCCTGCCCGCGGCGGCGCGCATCGGCATCCTGTACCTCGCCGCCCGGATCGTCACCACGGGGTTCTTCGCCCTGGCAGCCGAGATGGCGACGCCCGACTCCCGCCACGGCGCGCATCCGGCGATCGGCACCCTGCTCCTGGGGTGGGACGCGCAGTGGTACTGGTACATCGCCGTCAACGGCTACCCGAGCACGCTGCCCGTCGACGCCGCAGGCAACGTGCAGCAGAACGCGTGGGCGTTCATGCCCCTGTATCCGTATCTGGCGCGCCTGCTCGGCGGTACGGGCGTCGGCTGGCAGATCGCCGCGCTGGTGATCTCGCTCGTCGCCGGGTACCTCGCCTGCCTCGTGCTGCACGCGCTGCTGCGCGACAGGCTCGGCGATCAGACGGCGACCTGGGCCGTGGTCTTCTTCGCCTGCGCCCCGTTGGCGGCCGTGTTCCAGATCGGCTACGCGGAATCGCTGTTCCTGCTGTGGCTGTTCCTCGGGCTCTGGTGCACGGCGCGGCGCCGGTACGGCTGGCTGTTCCTGCTCATCCCGCTCATGGGATTCACGCGACCCGGAGTGCTCGCCTTCGCGCTGTTCCTCGCCCTGCATGGCATCCATCGCCTCTGGCGACGAGCACGGGAGCCGCTGCGCACCGGCGAGATCGTCCAGATCGTGGCGGCCGGATTGTGGGCGGCGGTCGTCGGCTTCGCATGGCCCGTCATCGCCGCCGCCGTCACCGGGCAGACGGATGCGTACATGCTCACCGAGCTCAGCTGGCGCCGCGACTGGATCGGCGCCGAGAGCGGGTTCGTGCCCTTCCAGGGCTTCTGGACCGGAGCGGCGTTCTGGTTCCGCACCTGGGGACTCGGAGAGGCCACCGGATACGTCGTCCTGATCGGGGTCGCCGTCGCGGCCGCGGCACTGCTGCTGTTCGGGCCCCGCATCCGTCGGGTGGGCCCGGAGATCAGGCTGTGGTCGGCGTCGTACGGTCTGTATCTGCTCGCCGTGTTCTTCCCGCAGTCGAGCCTGTTTCGGCTGCTCGTCCCGCTCTCTCCGCTGTGGGGCGCCGCCGCGGTGCCGCGTTCACGCGTGTGGCGGTGCAGCGTGCTGGCGGTGTGCCTGCTGGGGCAGTGGTGGTGGATCTACAACATGTACGCCCTCGGCAACACGTATTGGCAGATCCCCTGAACAGCGCTGCGCGGGCCGGTTGTCGCCCGGTCTGGCCGTCACGATAAACTTGACATCCAGACCACGACGAAAAGGAGCCACGATGGCAGCCATGAAGCCGAGAACCGGAGACGGGCCGATGGAGGCTGTGAAGGAGGGTCGCCTGATCATCGTCCGCGTTCCGCTCGAAGGTGGCGGACGCCTTGTCGTCTCCGTGAACGACGCGGAAGCGAAGGAGCTCTACGACGTGCTCGGCGGTGTCGTGAACGCGTAGTTCACGCAATCAGCGGTCGTGAACCTCTCGTTCACCACCATCAGCACATCAGCGGCCGGTCAGCAGACCGGCCGCTGACGTCTGTGCGGAGTCGGTGCGCACCGTCGTCAGCTGGAGCAGACCCTCGCCGACGATCGACAGCGCTCCGATCACCGCGGGAGACGACTGGGTCTCCTGGATGAGGGAGCGGAAGGCCTGGGTCACGGGATCGCGCCGCACCGGGTCGGCGACCGCGCCGCCGGCCAGCACTCGGGGCACGAGGACGGTGCCTCCCGGGCGGACGAGTCGCAGGCCGTGCTCGACGTACTCGATGACCCCTTCGGGGTCGGCGTCGACCAGCACGATGTCGTACGACGCCTCGTTCATCCGCGGCAGCACCTCGGCCGCCCGTCCGGCGATGAAACGGGCGCGCGCCGGCGGAATCCGGCCCTCCGCGAACGACTGCCGCGCCACCCCGAGATGCTCCGGCTCGCTGTCGATGGTCGTGAGGATGGCGCGCGGTGCGCCGTGCAGCAGCCACAGACCGGAGACTCCGGCGCCCGTGCCGATCTCGATCATGCTCTGGGCGTTGGACGCAGCGGCGATGACCGCGCACTGAGCCCCCACGGCGGGGCTGACCGGCGATGCGCCGAGTTCGAGGGCGTGTGCGCGAGCGCGGGCGATGTGGTCGGGCTCGACCGTCGCTTCCTGCACGAACCGCTGGTTCGCTTCCTGATCGCTCATCTGCGCATCCCTCCGCGGCAAGCCTACGTGAGTCGCTCGAGCCGGGCCCGCAGGCGCGACGGGTAACCTGAAGACATGATCTTCGGGCTCACGATCGAGAAGCTGGTGGTGATCGGTGTGATCGCCGCGCTGCTGCTCGGTCCGGACCGGCTGCCGCGCTATGCCGCGATGCTCGCGCAGCTGGTCGGACGTGGGCGGGAGATGCTCGGCACCGCGAAGGAGCGGATGAGGGAGGAGATCGGCGACGACGTCGACTGGCGCACGCTCGATCCACGGCAGTACGACCCGCGCCGGATCATCCGCGAGGCGCTCCTCGACGACTCGCCGCCCACTCGTCCCGCGGCCGCGGCTGCGCCGGTCGTCTCGGCGGAGAGTGCCGAGGCGGGAGCGGGACGGCGCGGCTTCCTCCCCGATGGCACGGTGCCGTTCGACTCCGAGGCGACCTGATCGGCCCGAGGCGGCCCGAGCGACTCCGCGATTGCCCGATCGACTCCGGGCGGCCTGATCGGCCCGAGGCGGCCCGAGCGACTCCGCGATTGCCCGATCGACTCCGGGCGGCCTGATCGGCCTGAGGTGTCCTGAGCGACTCCGCGGTCGGCCGATCGGCGGCGCCCCGACGGATCCGCCGGCGCCTCCCCAGGCAGGGGGCGGGGGCGGGAGCGACGCGAGTTCTCCACAGATCCGCCGAGCGCCGGTCGCGCAGGAGGGCCGGGGTCCACGCTGGACGCATGACGAAGATGACCGCGGCCGACCGCGAGGCGCCGCTTGCCGACGACATCCTCCTGACCGAGCGAATCGAGTTCCTGCTGCAGCGTGCCGGCACACGACAGCTGTGGATGATGTTCCTCGACGAGGACGACGTGCAGTCGCCCGTCCTCCTGCCTTGTGCGGGGCTGCCGGTGGATCCGGGCGAGCGGCTGCGGGGCGCGGAGGGCAGTACGGCGGCGGAGCTGCTCGCCGTCCGCGTCGCCGACCTGATGGCCGACCTCAGCCTCGCCCAGGCGGTGTTCGCGTGGGAGCGGCCGGGCGGACCGCGGATCGGCGACGAGGAGCGCGCCTGGGCCCGCGAGCTCGGTGCGGCATGCGCGGCCGAGGGCGCCCGCGTGCGCGCGCAGTTCCTCGTGCACGACCGCGGCGTGCGGGTGCTGGCCGCCGACGACTACGCGTGAGGACCGGGCCGGCCCGTGCTGCCGAGGTTCACGGCTCCGCGTCGCGGCGAAGGCCACAGCGTCGCGGCGATGCGATCCGCGAGTGCACCGATGGCCGCGGCGGCGGGGTCGTCGGGTGCGGCGGCGACGACCGGCGCCCCCGTGTCGCCGCCGGCGCGCAGCGGAGGGCTGAGCGGAATGGAGCCGAGCAGCGGCACGGTCTCGTCGCCGTCCGACAGAGTCTCGGCGGCTGCCGCTCCGCCACCCGTGCCGAAGAGGTCGAGCGTCTTCCCGTCGGGCAGGGTGAGCGGTGCCATGTTCTCGACGACGCCGAGCACATGCTGTCCGGTCTGGCGGGCGAGCGCGCCGCTGCGCACCGCGACGTCGGCTGCGGCGGGCTGCGGCGTCGTGACGACCAGCACTTCGGCGTTCGGCAGCAGCTGGCCCACCGTGATCGCGATGTCGCCCGTGCCGGGCGGCAGGTCGAGGAGCAGCACGTCGACGTCGCCGAAATGCACGTCCGTGAGGAACTGCTCCACCGTGCGGTGCAGCAGCGGGCCGCGCCAGGCGACGGGACGGTTCTCGTCGCCCTCGCGCAGGAACATCCCGATCGAGATCGTCTTCACGTCGTAGGCGATCGGCGGAAGGATCATGTCGTCGATGCGCGTGGGCCGCACGGTGTGGCCCGCAGCGTCGACGAGCCCCATGAGGCCGGGGATCGAGAAGCCGTGCACGTCGAGGTCGACGAGACCGACGCTCTTGCCACGCCGTGCGAGGGCGACAGCCAGGTTCGCCGTGACAGTCGACTTCCCCACACCGCCCTTGCCGCTCGTGACGGCGAGGATCGCCGGGCCGGCGGACGCCGTTCCGCGGCCCCGTCGGGTGCCGCGCAGGCGCTCGACGAGAGCGCCGCGCTCCCGGGGGTCCATCACTCCGACGCCGACGTGTGCCTCGGTGATGCCGGGAACCGCCGTCGCGGCGGCATGGACGTCGGCGGTGATGCGCTCCGACATCGGACACCCGACGACGGTGAGCACGATGTCGACATGTGCCACACCGTCCGACGACACCGTGACGCCCCGCACCATGTCGAGGCGCTCGATCGGCACGCGCAGCTCCGGGTCGACGACCGCGCCGACGGCGACGCGCACGGCGTCGTCGAGCGACGTCATGGCGTCGACTGCGGCTGGTCGGGCTGTTCGTCGAGCTGCTCGAGCAGCGCCTTCAGCTCCTGCCGCAGGGCCTCGCGAGTGAGGACCTCGCCCGCCAGTTCGGTCATCGACATGCGGAGTGCGACGATCTCCCGTGCGAGGTACTCGGTGTCTGCGAGATTGCGTTCAGCCCGCTGGCGGTCCTGCTCGATCTGCACGCGGTCTCGATCATCCTGCCGGTTCTGCGCCAACAGGATGAGGGGAGCGGCGTATGAGGCCTGCAGCGACAGCATCAGGGTGAGTGCAGTGAACCCGTTCGCGGCCGAGTCGAACCGCACCGCGGGCGGCATCAGGGTGTTCCATGCCAGCCACGCCGCGCAGAAGATCGTGAGCATCGCGAGGAACGCCGGTGTGCCCATCGCGCGCGCGACCCACTCGGTGAAGCGCCCGAACCTGTCGCGCGACGGCTGCACGGGGCGCCCGCGCATACCCGTCCGCCCGCGTGGCGCGTCGAGCCGCCCGCGATCGGCGTTGCGCGCCATCATCGCCGCCTCCGCACGGGCGGACCCGCCGCCGCCGGGGCGTGCTCGATGCTGTCCTGTGAGCGCCAGTCCTCCGGCAGCAGGTAGTCGAGCATGTCGTCGACGCTCACCGCGCCGACCAGCCGCTGCGCCGGATCGACGACCGGCATCGACACGAGGTTGTAACTGGCCAGGAGACGCGCGACCTCCGCCGCCGTCGCGGTCACCGGCACGGGATCCACGGTGTCGTCGATGATCGCACCGAGACGTTCGTGCGGCGGGTAGCGCAGCATCCGCTGGAAGTGCACCGTGCCGAGCAGGCGGCCGGTGGGAGTCTCGTAGGGAGGCAGGGTGATGAACACCGCCGCCGCGAGCGCCGGGTGCAGCTCGTGGCGCCGGATGAGGGCCAGCGCCTCGGCCACCGTCGCATCGGCGGGGAGCACGATGGGCTCGCTCGTCATGAGTCCGCCGGCGGTGTCGGGGCCGTACTTCAGGAGCGCGCGGACGTCCTCGGCCTCCTCGGGCTCCATGAGGTCGAGGAGCTTCTCAAGGCGGTTCTCGGGCAGCTGACCGAGCACGTCGGCGGCGTCATCCGGCTCCATCGCATCGAGGATGTCGGCGGCGCGCTCGTCGCCCAGCTGCTCGAGGATGTGCAGCTGCTCGTCCTCCGGCATCTCCTCGAGCGCATCGGCGAGCCGGTCGTCGGGCAACTCCTCGGCGACCTCGAGGAGGCGCTCATCGGGCAGGTCGAGAAGAGTGTTCGCGAGGTCGGCGGGCTTCAGCTCGGAGTAGGTCGCCACAAGACGCTCGGCCGACTGCGCCTCGCCCGGCGTCTGCTGCTCGCGCACGTCCTGCCAGGTCGCGAACGTCGTCGGGCCCTTGGCGAACGGGGACGCGCTCGTCTTCGGCTTGCGCAGGAAGAGCTGACTGACGTTCCACAGGCCGAGCCGGTCCTGTTCGATCGCGACGTCTTCGATGACGGCGTGGCCGCTGCCGTCGCGGAAGTAGACCTTGCGGCCGAGCAGCTCCGCCATGACGCGGACCTCACCGCCCCGCTGCTGGAAGCGGCGCACGTTGATGAGGCCGGTCGTGATGACCTGCCCGGTGGCGATCGAGGTGACGCGGCCGATGGAGAGGAACACGTTGCGGCGACCGGGGATCTCGACGACGAGACCCACGACTCGAGGAGGGTCGTCTTTGCGGTAGATCACGACGACGTCGCGAACCCGGCCCACGCGGTCACCCGCGGGGTCGAAGACCGTGCAGCCCGACAGCCGCGCGACGAAAACCCTCTGCGTGCTCACCGTCTCAGCGTAGCCGCCCGGCACCGCCCCTCAGAGACCGCGTCGGGGCTCATGACAAGATAGGGGGATGAGCATGCCCGGGATGCCGCAGGGTCGGGGTGGCGAGGTCGGCGAGACCGTCGCGAGCTTCCCGACGTACGAGGGTGCGCAGAAGGCCGTCTCGGCGCTCATCGCCGCCGACGTGCCCGCACGCGACATCGCGATCGTGGGGAGCGGGCTGCGGTCGGTGGAGCGTGTCACCGGCAAGCTCGGCTACGCCACGGCCGCCCGTCAGGGCGCGATCAACGGCCTGCTGCTGGGTCTGTTCTTCTCGGCGATCTTCCTGCTCGGAAACCCGTCGGTCGTCGTCGCGGTGTTCATCGGAGTCATGTTCGTGGGCGTCGCCCTCGGCATGCTGTTCAGCATCGGCGCGTACGCGATCGTGCGGCGTCGCCGCGACTTCGCGTCGGTCATGCAGGTGATCGCCGATCACTACGAGGTGACCGTCGTCGCATCGAGCATCCACCGCGCCCGGGAGGTGATGGGCGGCGGCGCTGCTCCGCCTGTCGCGCGTCCCGACGCACCCGCCCGCTCCGCAGCCGATGAGGGCGGCCCCCGCTACGGCGAACGGATCGCGCCGCCGGCGTACGGCGAGCGGACACCGGCCGAGCCGCCGCGCTACGGCGAGCGGATCACTCCCGCTCCGCCGGAGGAGTCCCCCGCGGAGACCGCGGGAAGTCCGGCCGGCACAGCGGAGGCTCCCGCCGATGCCGCGGGGGATCCTGCGGACACAGCGGAGGGTCCCGCGGACGCCGCAGAGGGTCCAGCGGATGCCGCGGACGGCCCCGCGCAGGAGCACCACCCGTCGGAACCCGATGACGCGGATCCGCGCGGCTCGGTGCCGGTGGGCGATGACTCCGCCGCTCCGAAGCGGGACGAGCCGGCGGATGACGACCGTCGCGACGCATGAGCTGACCGTCGAGGTCCCCCTGCCGGCGGGGACAGTGCCCGTCGATGCCGTCGTGCACGAGCCGACGCATCCGTCTGCCACGGTGATCGTCGCGCATGGCGCCGGCACGCGGCTCGACCACCCCTTCCTCACGGGCTTCGCCACGGCCGTCGCAGCGGCGGGCGTGCGCGCGGTGCTGTTCAACTTCCCGTACTCGCAGGCGGGCCGGCGGATGCCGGGGCCCGCCGCACACGCTGTCGCGGCCTGGCAGGCGGTGGTCGGCGCCGTCGGCGCGGGGGAGCGGCTCTTCGCCGCAGGGCGATCGTACGGCGGACGGATGGCGTCGATGGCCGCGGCGGAAGGCCTGATCGCGCCGGCCGGCCTCGTCTACCTCGGGTATCCGCTGCACCCGCCGGGACGTCCCGACAAGCCACGTGTCGAGCACCTCCCGCGCATCGAGGAGCCGCAGCTCTTCGTGTCGGGAACGCGCGATCCGTTCGTCGATCCGCACGAGCAGCTCGAGGCGGCGGTCGCCTCGTGCCATGACGCCACGCTGGAATGGGTCGAGGGCGCCGGCCACGGCTTCGAGGTGGCGCGCCGAAAGCGCCCGGCCGAGGAGATCGGCGCCGAGATGGCGGAGCGTGCGCTGCGCTGGATGCGCGATCGCGGCTGACGAGCGGAGGGTCAGTCGGTGCTCAGGAGCGCCGGCCCTGCACCCCGCCCTGCACCCCGCCCCGCACCCAGGCCTCGACCTCGTCGGCCGTCCGCGGGATCGCCGCCGACAGGTTCTCGACGCCGTCGGCGGTCACCAGGATGTCGTCCTCGATCCGCACGCCGATGCCGCGGTACTCCGCCGGCACCGTCTCATCGTCGATCTGGAAGTACAGGCCCGGCTCGATCGTGAACACCATCCCCGGCTCGAGGATGCCGTCGTAGTACATCTCCCGGCGCGCCTGCGCGCAGTCGTGCACGTCGATGCCGAGGTGATGGCTCGTGCCGTGCACCATGTAGCGACGGTGCTGACCGCCCTTGTCGGCGTCGAGCGCCTCCTCGGCGGTCACCGGGAGCAGACCCCACTTGGCCGTCCGCTCGGCGATGACCTGCATCGCCGTCTCGTGCACGCTGCGGAACGTCACCCCGGGACGCGCGTGCGCGAAGGCCGCGTCGGCCGCCTCCCGGACGGCCTCGTAGACCCGGCGCTGCACCTCAGTGAAGGTTCCCGACACCGGGATCGTCCGCGTGATGTCAGCCGTGTACAGACTGTCGACCTCGGCGCCGGCGTCGATGAGGATCATGTCGCCCGGCACCACGGCCCCGTCGTTGCGCGTCCAGTGCAGATAGCACGCGTGGGGCCCGGACGCGGCGATCGTGTCGTAGCCCTCCCAGTTGCCGTCGCTGCGCGCGCGCCGGTGGAAGACGCCCTCGACCACCCGCTCACCGCGCGGGTGGGCGATGATCGCCGGCAGCTCGGCCACGATGTCGTCGAAGCCCTGCGCCGTCACGTCGACGGCGTGGCGCATCTGCGCGATCTCGTATTCGTCCTTCACGAGCCGCAGCTCCGACACCGCGCTCGTGAGAGCGTCGTCCTCGCCGACCACCAGGTCCGCGTCGCTCGCGGTGAAGTCGTCGAGGTGCGCGGTGGCGAGGTCGAGGTCGGCAGCGACACCCGCCAGTGCCGGGCGCGGGCCGATCCAGAACTCGCCGACCGACGCATCCGAGTAGAACTCGGCCGTGGTCCGATCGGCCCGCTCACGGAAGTACAGGGTCACGTCGTGCCCGTCGGCGGTCGGCTCGAAGACGAGCTTCGCCCCCGGCTCGGCGTCGGCGGCCCACCCTGTCAGGTGCGTGAACGCGGAATGCGCGCGGAACGGGTAATCGGTGTCGTTGCTGCGCTGCTTCAACTCGCCCGCGGGGACCACCAGGCGCTTGCCCGGGAATCGGGCCGACAGGGCCGCACGCCGCTGCGCCGCGAACGGCGCCTGGTCGCGACGCGGCGGAACCGACTCCGGCCGGTCGGCCCATCCCGTCGAGATCGTGTCGAGGAAGCCCTGCGGGAACGGCTGACGCCGGTTCTGGCTCGTCGTCGTGCGCTCGGCCGTTCCGGTGGACTCTTCCGAAGTCGTGCTCATCCCTCCAGTCTCGCACGCGCGCCTGGGTCGTTGCCGGGCGCCCGAGCCGGGAGCGCGCGCTACTTCGCCGGATCCAGCTGCACGACGAGCGGCCGGTGATCGCTGCCGCTGCCATCCATCGACGTCAGCACGACCGAGCCGACCGGGGTCCATGCATCCGTCGCCATCACATGGTCGATCGGCGCGCCCGCAAGCGCCGGCATCGATGTCGGCCACGTGCCGACCCCGCCGTTGCCGGTGGCCGACACCGCGTCGCGGCAGCGCCCCATGGTGCCGTCGTCCACACCGAAGCCCGCCATGTGATCGACGGTCGCGTTGAAGTCGCCGGCGAGGATGACATCCCCCGACGCGCACTGGTCGGCGATCCACTGCAGATCGTGGCGCCAGCTGTCCATGTAATGCTCACGCGGCGCCACCGCATGAGCCGCCACGATCGTCGGACCGGATCCGTCCACCGGCATCGCCACCGCCGACGGCACCGTCGAGGTGTTGCTCGTGCCGTCGGCCGACGACTCGATCACGGAGTACGTCCCGAGGTCGGGGGAGATGAGCATCGTCGTCGAGCTCGCATCCCAGCCGTGGGCGCCATACTGGGTGTGGTACGCCCACATGCGGTGCCCGAGGCCCCGCATAGCCACGGCGACCTCCTCACCCGTCTCGATCGTGGTCTCCGGCAGCGTCACGATGTCGGCATCCATCGCCACGGCCGTGCGGGCGATGGCCTCCGGCGAGGTGGCCGAGCCCGCCGTGTTCCACGTCATCACCCGGATGCTCCCCTCGCCCTTCGCGGGGAGCGCATCGGTGCCCGTGCCACGGGCGAGGACGATGGTGCCGCCTGCCGCCGTCGCGAGGAACATGACGAGGGCGAGGGATGCGGCGAACCCGCGGATCGGTCGGATGAGCATGAGCAGCAGCATCAGCACGAGCAGCGCGGCGAAGCCGAGGACGATCACGCCCCGGAAGGAGATGACCTGGGCGATCGGAAACACCCGCTCGAGGTGGAAGAACTGCGGCCAGGTCAGGACCGCCGCGCCGATCGCGCACAGCACGGTCGCGAGGATCCCGAGGAGGCGAAGCACGACCGCGACTCTATGTCAGCAGGCTGTGAGATCGGCGCACGCGCTACCCTCGGACAATGGCGTTGCACTCGTTCAGCGGACCGAGCGACCTGCATCTTCACTCCGAACGTTCGGACGGTACGCAGCCGCCCGCCGAGGTGATCCGCTCGGCCCACGAGCACGGCCTGCGCACCGTCGCCCTCACCGACCACGACACGACGTCGGGATGGGCGGAGGCAGCCTCCGCCGCCACGTCGCTCGGCATGACGTTCCTGCCCGGCATGGAGATGTCGGCGAAGTACGAGTGGCGCAGCGTACATGTGCTCGCGTACCTCATCGACCCCGACGATGCGGCGCTGCGGGCGATGACCGATCGCGTGCGCGGCTCGCGCATGGACCGCGCCCGCACGATGGCCGATCGCATCGCCCGCGACTACGACCTCGGCTGGGACGACATCGTCGCCCAGACGAGCGACGGGGCGACCGTGGGCCGCCCGCACATCGCCGACGCGCTCGTCGCGAAGGGCCACGTGCGCGACCGCACCGAGGCCTTCGCCGGCATCCTGCACCCCGGCGGGGACTACTACGTCTCCCTCTACTCGCCGGACCCCGTCACCGCGGTCTCCCTCGTCGCCGAGGCCGGGGGAGTGCCCATCGTCGCCCACCCCGCCGGGCGCGCCGGCGTGTTGCCCGCCCCCCTGCTGAAGAAGATGCTCGACGCGGGCCTCGCGGGCTTCGAACTCGGGCATCGCGAGAACAGGCTGAGCGGGGTCCGCACCCTCCGACGGCTCGTCGAGGCGCACGATCTCATCGTCACCGGCTCGAGCGACTACCACGGCGCCGGCAAGCCGAACGTGCCGGGAGAGAACACGACGGCCGACGACATGGTCGCCCGGATCATCGACCGCGGAACCGGAAGCGCCCCCGTCTTCGGCTGAGCGAAGACAGGGGCGCAGGCGGCTGCGGCGCCTCAGGCTCAGGCGCCCTGGGCGGGGCTTCCCGACGTGCGGCGCCGACGGCGACGGCGACGTGCGGCGGCCGGCTTGCCGTCGCGGTGCTCCTTGCCGGCGCCGTCGTGCGTGCCGGCTCCCTCGGTGGGCTCCTCGGAGCCGTCGACGGATGCGTCGGCCGCGGGAGCCGCGTCCTCCTCGAACGTCGCCCCGACCCGGTCGGACCCACCCGCGCGGCGGCGGCGCCGACGGCGCTTCGTGCCCGCCTCGCCCTCGGCCGCGGCATCCGCCGCGTCGGCCGCGCTGGCGGCAGGCCGCTGCGTCTTGACGGACTTGGTCTTGGGCGCCGTGACGATCCGGCCCTTGGTGCCCTCGGGGATGTCGAGATCGGCGTACAGGTGCGGGCTCGAGGAATACGTCTCGACCGGCTCCGGCTTGCCGAAGTCCAGGGCGCGGTTGATGAGGGCCCACTTGTGCAGGTCCTCCCAGTCCACGAACGTCACGGCGATGCCGGTCTTGCCGGCGCGGCCCGTGCGCCCGGCGCGGTGCAGGTACGCCTTCTCGTCGTCGGGGATCGTGTGGTTGATGACGTGCGTGACGTCGTCGACGTCGATGCCGCGGGCGGCGACATCCGTCGCGATCAGCACATCCTTCTTGCCGGCCTTGAACGCCGCCATCGAGCGCTCGCGCGCCTCCTGGCTCATGTCGCCGTGGACGGCGCCGGCGTTGAAGCCGCGGTCGTTCAGCTCGTCGACGAGCTTCTGCGCGGCGCGCTTCGTGCGGGTGAAGATCACCGTCTTGCCGCGCCCGTTCGCCTGCAGGATGCGGGCGATGACCTCGTCCTTGTCCAGCGAGTGAGCGCGGTAGACGAGGTGGTCGATGTTCGCCTGGGTGAGGCCCTCATCGGGGTCGTTCGCCCGGATGTGGATGGGGCTCGACATGAACCGCCGCGCGAGCGCCACGATCGGGCCGGGCATGGTCGCGGAGAACAGCTGCGTGTGCCGGATCGCCGGCACCTTCTGGAAGATCTTCTCGATGTCGGGTAGGAACCCGAGGTCGAGCATCTTGTCGGCCTCGTCGAGCACGACCTCGGTCGCATGCGACAGGTCGAGCAGGCGCTGGCCGGCGAGGTCGATCAGGCGGCCGGGGGTGCCCACGACGATCTGCGCTCCCGCGCGCAGCTGCTCGATCTGCCCCTCGTACGCCTTGCCGCCGTAGATCGCGACGACCGAGGTGGAGCGGTTCGAGGTCAGCATGTCCATGTCCTCGTACACCTGCACCGCGAGCTCGCGGGTGGGCACGACGACGAGGGCCTTCACGCCGGGCTCGGGTTCGAGGCCGAGGCGCTGGACGATCGGGATGCCGAAGCCGAACGTCTTCCCGGTGCCGGTCTTCGCCTGGCCGATGATGTCCTGGCCGGGGAGGCTGAGCGGGATCGTCTGCTCTTGGATGGGGAACGAGTCGGTGATGCCGCGGGCCTGAAGCGCCTCGACGATGTCCTGATCGACGCCGAGTTCGGCGAAAGTCGTCACGATGTGTATGCCTGTCTGATTCGAGAGCAGCCCGTCAGGGCCGCCGGATGGAGGTCCACGCCGTCTCATCGTCTGCAGGCGCGGCGGTCCCGATCCGTCGCCGGGACGGCACGAGTCTACCGGAGGCGGCGTCGCACGCCCCGGTGCGCCGTCTGCGGCGCGCCTTCCGCTTCGCGATCCGGGCCGTAGGCTGTATCGCGTGTTCGGGTGGTGGAAGAGACGAGGCCCCGCTGAGCGCACGCTGCGGCTGCGCTCCCGCGGTGACATCGGCGACGCGACCCGCGTCGCCTTCGAAGACCTGGCGCCCGACATCGACACGTTCCTCGGCCAGGCGGCCTATCTGCAGCTCGGCTACTTCGAGACGCTCAGCGAGCTCATCGCCGCCACGCCGGCGCTCGCGCACAAGGAAGCGCTCTCCCGCGCTGCCGGCGCGGCGCTGACGAAGCACCAGGAGATCGTGGGCCTCATCCGTGAGCGGGGCGGCGATCCCACGGATCTCATGCTGCCGTTCCGGGAGCCGCTCGACGAGTTCCGGGCGGCGACCCACGGAGTTCGCCCCCAGGAGACGATGCTGTCGGTGCACATCACCGCCGGGATGCTCGACGACTTCTACGATGCGCTGTCGGGAAGCTACGGAGAGCCGGGCGCCCGCGTCGCCCGCGTCCTGCAGGCCGATGACGACCGTCAGGCGATCGTCGAGCTCGTAGCGGAGGCGATCGCAGGCGACGAGGAACTGCGCTCGCTGCTGGCGATGTGGGGGAGGCGCCTGGTCGGCGACACCATCCTCATCGCGCGCGGCGCGTTGCGCGCCCGCGCGCTCGACGCCGCCGAGGAGGAGCAGGTCGAGCCGGTCTTCACGGGGCTGCTCTCCGCGCACGCGCGGCGCATGGAGGCGATGGGCCTCACCGCCTGACGCGTCGTCTCAGGCGAGGCCGAGCCGCTTCCGCTCCCGTGCGTCGTGGGCCCGACGCATCCGGGTCGTGACGGCGAGGACGACGAAGACGGCCGCGGTGGGCACGCCGAACGAGAGGAGCCACAGCCACGGGTTGTCCAGGGCGAGGCCCGCCCACGTGAGGACCGTCCAGAGCGCGCCGCCGAGCACCGCGCCGACCATCGGTGCGAGCACCGGCCCGCGCGAGTCGCGCGCCGGCATCGTGAAGTGCGCGAGCGCGCCGATCGCCGCCCCGTAGATCAGGGCGAGGACGATCTGCATCAGGCGACGAACCCGACGCGGCGCACGTCCTCGGTGCCGAGCTCGACATACGCGAGATTCGCCGTCGGGACGATGTACGCGTTGCCCTTGTCATCGGTGAACGTGATGTGCGTCGCCCCCGACTCGAGCGCCGAGGTGACGGTCGTGCGGACGGCGTCCGCCGCCTGGTCGGTCTCGAAGTTCAGCTCACGTCCGGTGTTCACGATGCCGATGCGGATCTCCACGGATCACTGCCTTTCTGTGCCGTGCTGGCGGTCTTGTCGCGGGCGGTCCGGAACGACCTCCGGTGGCGCGCGGGTACCGCAACTCTACGACACGACGCCACGGCGACCGGCGCCGCGGGCGCACGCTGTCCGCGAACGGATGACGCGTCCGGTGTCGTCGGCACGCGATAGCGTGGCGGGGCGATGACACAGCACGACCCGAACACTGCGGAGCCCGCACTCGATCCCGCGCAGCGCGCCGTCGTCGACCTGCCCCTCGATGCTTCGGGGACCGTGGTCGGCGCGCCCGGCACCGGCAAGACGACCGCGCTCGTCGAGCGGGCACGCGCGCTCGTCGCCGCAGGGGTGAGCGCGGACGACATCCTCGTGCTGACGCCGAGCCGGCAGACGGCGACGGCCCTGCGCGATCGCCTCGGCCTCGCGGTGGGCGGCGCCACCGCCGGTGCGCTCGCCCACTCGGTGGCCTCGTTCGCCTTCCGCCTCGTCCGTGGCGCCGAGGTCCACGCCGGCGGGGAGCCGCCGCGTCTGCTGACGGGCGGCGACGAGGACCAGATCATCGCCGACCTCCTCAACGGCGACGCCGACGACGAGGTCGGCGGCGGCGGCCGCTGGCCGGAGTGGCTGGGGCCCGAGGTCCGGGGAACGAAGGGCTTCCGCAGCGAGGTGCGCACGTTCCTCGCAGAATGCATCAGCCTCGGCATCGACCCGCGGCGGCTGCAGCAGCTCGGGCAGCGCAACGGCGTCGAGGTCTGGTCGTCGATGGCCGCGTTCTTCGCCGAATACCTGCAGGTGCGCGCCGATATGCGCGGTGCGCACCGCGACGCCGCCGGACTCGTCCGCGAGGCCGTGTCGCTGCTCCGCTCCGCCGAAGCCGCCGACACCGCGGCACTCGGCGCCTTCACACACCTCCGCGCGATCCTCGTCGACGATGCGCAGGAGCTCACGCTCGGCGGGGTGGAGCTGCTCGAGGCGTGCCGGCTGCGCGGCGTCCCCGCGATCGCGTTCGGGGACCCCGATGTCGGCGCGGGCGCCTTCCGCGGGGCGACCCCCGAGAACTTCGCCCGGCTCACGGCGCTGCTCGGCCCCGTGCACGTGCTGTCCGAACCTCATCGCGGCAGCCCCGCCGTGGTCGATCTCATCCGCAGCGTCACTGCGCACATCGGCACCTCCGGAGGGGTGGCGCACCGGCGGCCGCCGGTCGGGGGTGCCGACAGCGGCGGCCTGACGACGATGCTCGCCCGCTCGCAGGCCGAGGAGTACGACGTCGTCGCGCGGCTGCTGCGGGAACGTCACGTGCGAGACGGCATCCCGTGGCACCGCTGCGCGGTGATCGCCCATGACACCCGCCAGGTGGCGGCACTCGAGGCGGAGCTCAGCGCCCGGGAGGTTCCCGCGCGCTCGACCGGTCCAGGCCTCGCGCTCGGCGCCCTCCGGCCGGTGCAGGACATGCTCCGGCTCGTGGAGCTCGCCGCGGTCGACCCCGACGAGTGGACCGCACCGGCGGTGTCCGACGTCCTCCTCGGGGTCGCCGGCGACCTCGACCCCGTGCAGCTGCGGCGGCTGCGCACGGCGCTGCGCCACGAGGAGCTGCGTTCGGGCGGCGAGCGCACCGCCACGCAGCTGCTGGTCGACGGGTTCCGGCATCCCATCGAACTCGACCTCGTCGACCTGCGCGAGGCCCGCCGAGCGGCCCGGCTCGCACGGACCGTCGCCGATGTGCGCCGAGGACTCGACGAGGGGGCGACCGCCCATGAGCTCCTGTGGACGGTCTGGGAGGCGTCGGGTCTCGCTCGTACCTGGTCGCAGGCGGCGCGCGGCACCGGGCCGCTCGCCGAGCAGGCGAACCGTGACCTCGACGCCGTCGTCGCGCTGTTCCAGGCGGCGAAGAGATTCGGCGAGCGTCAGGATGTCGCGGCCGGAGACGCGATGGTGTTCGTCCGCTCCATCCTGCACACCGATGTCGCCGAGGACCGGCTCGAGGCGGCGGCCTCGGCGGAAGGTTCTGTCGCGGTCCTGACACCGGCCGGCGCGCTGGGGACGGAGTACGACACCGTCGTGCTCGCGGGCGTGCAGGACGGCGTGTGGCCGAACACGCGCCTACGGGGGAGCCTCCTCGACACCTGGCGCCTCGCCGACGCCCTCCTGCGGGCCCCCGGTGACGGCGGCGCCCCCGACGTGCTCGACCGCCGCCGCCAGGCGATGCACGACGAGCTTCGGCTCTTCGTCCGCGCGGCGTCCCGCGCCCAGACCCGCCTTGTCGTCACGGCCGTCGACGACGACGACACCGGGCCGAGCCCCTTCTTCGAGTTCCTTCCCGCCCCGACGGCGCCCGGAGCGCTCGCCGAGCATCCGCTGTCGCTGCGCGGCCTCGTGGCGCGCCACCGCCGCGCGCTCACCGATCCACGCGGCATGCCGGAGTCGCGACGCCACGCCGCCGGCCAGCTCGCGGTGCTGGCCGACGCCGGAGTGGCCGGCGCCCGGCCGGCGGAGTGGTACGGCATCGCCGAGCCGAGTTCCACCGCGCCCCTGCGCGATCTCGCCCGCGAAGACGTGCGGGTCTCTCCGTCTCGCCTCGAGGCGCTGGAGACCTGCCAGCTCAACTGGGTCATCGCCGATCTCGGCGGCGACCCGGGAGGAGCCACGGCGGGCCTCGGAACCATCATCCACGCGGCGCTCGAGCACGCCGACGGCGCTCCCGACGAGCAGGCCCTGTGGGACCTGGTCGCGCAGCGGTGGGGGGAGCTCGAATTCGAGGCCGCCTGGGTCGACCGCGCGACCGAGCGGCAGGCGCGCGACCTCGTGCGACGCCTGCACGCGTACCTGCGGCGCTTCGAAGGGACGGGGGGAGTGCTGCTCGACGCCGAGCCGCACTTCGAGGTGCCCATCGCGATCGACGACAGCGGTGAGCACGGCGCGATCCTCAGCGGCTACATCGACCGGGTCGAGCGGCGTCCCGACGGCACCGTCGTGATCGTCGACCTCAAGACGGGGAAGAACGAGCCGCAGACAGATGCCAAGGTCGCCGAGAACCCGCAGCTCGCCGCCTACCAGCTGGCGTTCGAATCGGGCGCGATCGCGGGGACCGAGGGGCTGTCGGCGGGAGGGGCCAAACTCCTCGTCCTGCGCCCGAGCGCGAAGGGCAAGGACTACGCCGAGCCGTGGCAGCCGCCGTTCGACGACGAGAGCCGCGCGGCGTTCCTCGGCCGCATCCGTTCCGCCGTCGACGTGATGCGCTCGACCCTCTTCACAGCCCCGTTCGAGGAGCACTGCCGCGACGAGCACTCGTACGGGCTGTGCCGCATCCACACCATCGGGGCGGTGAGCGCCTCGTGACCGGCGCCCTCCTCTCCCCGGCCGTGATCGCCGCCGCGCTCGGCCAGTTCCCGCCCACCGACGAGCAGGCTGCCGTCATCGCCTCCCCGCTGGCGCCCGCCCTCGTCGTGGCGGGCGCCGGCAGCGGAAAGACCGAGACGATGGCCGGCCGGGTCGTGTGGCTCGTGGCCAACGGCCTCGTGCGTCGCGACGAGGTGCTCGGCCTGACGTTCACGCGCAAGGCCGCCGGCGAGCTGGCCGAGCGCATCGCACGCCGCCTGGCCCGCCTCGCCGAGTTCGAGCGGCGCGGGCTCGTGCCGCATCTTCCTGCCCTGCACGCCGCGGGGGCGCTCGACGTGTTCGCGCGCCTCGACGGCGCGCCGGATGCCGCCCGGCACGCCGCGCTCGACGCGCTCGCCGCACGGGTCGGGGCGCACCCGGTCGACGACGACGGCGAACTGCTTCTTCATCGCCCGACCGTGGCGACGTACAACAGCTTCGCCGACGGCATCGTCCGCGAGCACGCCGTGCGCATCGGACGCGATCCCGAGGCCGCGCTCCTGAGCGAATCGGCCGCGTGGCTGCTCATGCGCCGGGTCGTGTACGGCAGCGACGACGAGCGCCTGGAGGGGGTCGACCGGTCGGTGCACGGGGTCATCGACGCCGCGCTGCGGATCGCGCGCGACAGCGTCGACAACCTCGCCGACCTCGACGACCTCGCCGCGTTCCCCGCCCAGTTCCGCAGCGTGTGCGACCTGCCCAGCGAGAACAGCCGCACGAGCGTGTACGCGGATGTCGCGACGGCCGCCGCCAACGTCGACGCGCTCGAGCTGCTCGTGGAACTCGCCCGCGTGTACAACGCCGAGAAGCGGCGTCTGGGGGTCCTGGACTTCTCCGACCAGGTCGCCGGCGCCCGTCAGATCGTGCAGGGGCACCCGGCGGTGGCCACCGAGATCCGTGACCGGTTCCGCGTCGTCCTCCTCGACGAGTACCAGGACACCTCGGTCGTGCAGACGGAGCTCCTGTCGACCCTCTTCGCGGGGGCCGCCGTGATGGCGGTGGGCGATCCCCATCAGGCGATCTACGGGTGGCGGGGGGCGAGCGCCGGCAACCTCGCCGGCTTCGCGGCGGCCTTCGCCCCGGACGGCGCCTGTGGGTCGTTCTCGCTCCTGACCAGCTGGCGCAACAGCGCGGGCGTGCTGCGTGCGGCGGCGGCCGTGCTCGCACCCCTCGCCGCCGAGTCGCCCGTCGCGGTGGGCGAGCTGCGCGCGCGCCCGGGCGCGCCCGAAGGCGAGCTCGAGATCGTCGCCGCGGCCGACCTCGACGCGGAAGCCGATCGCGTCGCCGCCTGGTTCGCACGCGTGCGCGACGACCGGGCGCGGGCCGGACGATCGACGACCGGTGCCGTGCTGTTCCGCAGCAAGAAGCACATGGTGCGGTTCGGCGACGCCCTGGCGGCCCGCGGCATCCCGCACCGCATCCTGGGGCTCGGCGGCCTGCTCGCCACGCCCGAGGTGGTCGACGTGGTCAGCGCGCTGCGGGTCATCAGCGACCCGCGCGCCGGGTCGGCCCTCATCCGGCTCCTCGCCGGCCCGCGCTGGCGGATCGGCCTGGCCGATCTGCGCGAGCTGGAGCGTCTCTCGCGCCGGATCGCCGAGCACGACACCGCGCTGCAGCGCCTCGACGCGGCGATCGTGGAACGCATCCGCACGTCCTCGGGCGACGATCAAGGCTCGCTCATCGACGCGCTCGACTTCGTGCACCGGGCGCCCGACGATCACTCCTGGCTCGCGGGACTCACGCCCGTCGCCCGGGAGCGCCTGCGCGACGCGGCGGCCGTGTTCGCCGGTCTGCGCCGCTGTGCCGCCCTTCCGATCGCCGAACTCGTCCGTCTGGTCGAGCTCGAGCTGCGACTCGACGTCGAGCTCGCGGCCAACGAGATGCGCGGCCCCGCCCGCATCGCGTCGGCCCAGCTGCGCGCGTTCGTCGACGAGGTGCACGCGTTCCTCGCCGCCGACGAGACGGGATCGCTGTCGAGCCTCCTTGCCTGGCTCGACCACGCCGAGCAGCTCGACGAGTTCGCCCCGCGCACCGAGCCGCCCGAAGACGACGTCGTGCAGCTGCTGACGATCCACGGCTCCAAGGGACTGGAATGGGATGCCGTGGCCGTCGTGCGGATGGTCGACGGCGAGCTTCCCACGGCGGCCAAGGACACCAAGGCGTGGCTCGGCTTCGGCGTGCTGCCGTACCGGTTCCGCGGAGACGCACATTGGCTGCCGGAGTTCGCGTGGCGGGGCGCTGCGACCCAGCAGGAGGTGAAGCGCGCGCTCGACGACTTCGTCGCGGCGAACCGTCGACGCCAGGTGCAGGAGGATCGCCGGCTCGCCTACGTCGCCGTCACGCGGGCCCGCGAGCACCTTCTGCTGAGCGGTTCCCCGTGGGCCGGCACCGCGAAGCCCCGTGCGCACAGCCCGTTCCTCCTCGAGATCGCCGACGCCCTCGGCCGGCCGCTTCCCGAGGGAGATCCCGGCGAGAACCCGTACCTCGGTCAGCGTCGTCTGCTGCAGTGGCCGATGGATCCGCTCGGCGCCCGCCGCCCCCGGGTGGAGCAGGCCGCTGCCGCGGTCGAGGCGGCCCTCGCGCGCCCGCACCCCGAGCCGGACGACGACCTCGAACTGCTGCTGGCGGAGTGCGATGCGCGACTGCGCCCGCCGGCGGTCCGCGCTCCCGTGCGCATCCCCGCATCGCGGTACAAGGACTTCGTCGCCGACTACGACGGCGCCGTGGCGGCCGTGGCCCGGCCGATGCCCGAGCGGCCGTACCGGCAGACCCGGCTGGGGACGCTGTTCCACGCCTGGGTGGAGCGCCGCTCCGGCCTCGTCGGCGCGTCGGGGTCACTCGACGACACGCTGTGGGACGGCGAGGAGGACGACGCGTCGCTGGCGCCCGCGGACGAGGAGGCGCTGCAGGCGCTGAAGTCGGCCTTCGAGAAGTCCGAGTGGGCGAGCCTGAAGCCGATCGCCGTGGAGACCGAGATCGACTTCCGCTTCACCGGGCTCGACGACCGCGAACATCTCGCGATCTGCAAGCTCGATGCGGTGTACCGACACGGCGAGCGGATCGAGATCGTGGACTGGAAGACCGGCGCGCCGCCGCGCGACGCCGCCTCGCGGCAGTCACGGATGCTGCAGCTCGAGCTCTACCGTCGGGCATACCACGAGAAGCACGGCACGCCCCTCGAGCTCATCGACGTGACGCTGTACTACGTCGCTCACGACCTCGTCCTGCGCGGCTGAGCGGCTCTCGCTACTCCGACGCCGCCCAGCGCCGCAGCGCGGCCTGCGACGCGCGATCCGCGTCGCTGACGGCGTCGGCGTCTCCCGCGACCCAGTCGCCCACGTCGAGCGGGGCCGTCTCGTCGGGGTCGGACGCGCCACCTGTCCGACGGCCGGAGTCCACACCGGGGCTCGCCGCGGCGCCCAGGTCGCCGTCGTCGAAGAAGGCGGTGTCGGCCGGGTCGAACGCATCCGTCTGCATCGAGGTGTCGGCCCCCGATGCCGGCGCCTCGGGCATCCGGCCGAGCAGCGCGATCGCATCGTCGACGTCCAGCCCCTCCTCCGCGAGAAGATCGTCGTCGATGACGGTGTCGGCGAGCGAGGTCAGCAGGGCCACCGCGTCGTCGATCACGTCCTGGCGTCCGACGTCGTCGCCGTGCACGAGCCACTTGGCGAACTCGAGCTCCGCGTACAGGCGGGCCCGCGTGCGCAGGGTCGCATCGGGGGTGCGGGCGCTGCCGGCGAGGTAGGCCGCGAGCACGTCCGCGGCGGCATCGGGCGCCGACGAGAGCCACCGCAGGTCCACGGCGGGATCGCCCACGGCCAGTCCGCTCCACACGAGCAGGCCCGTGACGGTCGGCACACCGGCGCGGTCGGAGATGAGGAACGCGTCGGACGTCGTGCCGCCGAGGGTGAGCACCGACTCGAAACGCCACACGTGATCGGCCGCGAGCGCGCGGCTCCAGCGGGAGAGCAGAGAGACCGGGATGCCGTGGTGGCTCGCGGTCACCCGGTCGAGGAGGCGGGAGACGTCGGCGCGGACCTGGTCCGGCGTCAGCACGGTGAGTCCCTCGGCACGGGCGACCGATTCCGGAAGCGCATGCACCGCGGCGATCGCCGCGCCCAGCGACGTCGCCGCGCCGCGCCCCGGCGGAACGTGCGCGGCCTCGACCCGGTATCCGTCGAGATGGTCGGTGACGATGGCGGGGACCTTGCCGAGCGCCGTGCGGCCGAGCAGCTGCGGTGCGGCGAACGGCAGCTGGGCCCGCACACCCCAGGTCAGCGCGCGCAGGGCGCGTGCCTCCGCCCCGAGCTCCGCCGCGGTGTCGGCGTCGGTCGCGACCCGGACCACGACGCGGCGGCCGTCGTCGAGGTCGGCCACGGCCGAGTCGTAGCGGCCCGCCCCGTGCTCGGTGAGGGCGGCGACGCCCACGACCGACGCATCCGGCAGAGCCGATGTCACCGTCGCCGCTAGAGTGAGAGGGGAGCGTGCCATGCCCCCCAGGGTAGGTCGGCCCGGGCGGTCGGACGCGTCGCCACGCCCTGGACGGAGGTATCGATGACCGCTCGGACGAGCCGCGACATCCTGGCCCCGGCCACCCGTGGATTCGACCGATCCGCCCTGGAACGGGACGACCCGGACCTGGTCGAACGGCTCCGGCGGGACGCGGCCACCCGGGTGCTCGTCGTGCACGGCGACGCGGCCCAGATCGACGCCGGCGTGCTGCGAACCCGGTCGGCCGCTGAGGCGCCCGAGGGTGGACGCTGGGCGTTCCTCGGTCGCGACGAGCAGGGCCGCGCCGTGCTGCTCGCGGCGTTCGACGCCGACGAGGCGCGTGACGAGGCGCAGCAGGACGGCCCGGGCTGGGCGCCGCTGCGGATCGCCGCCGCGGAGCTCGCGGGCGGCGACGGCGAGATGCTCGGCACCGCGGTGAGCCTCGGCCGCTGGCTGCTCGGAGCGGACTTCTGCCCGGTCTGCGGCGAGCGGATGCGGCTGACGACGGGCGGCTGGGCGCGCCTGTGCGACGGATGCGGCCGGGAGCAGTTCCCCCGCACCGACCCGGCGGTGATCGTGGCGGTGGAGAGCTCGTCCGACGCCGATCGGCTGCTTCTCGGATCGAACGCCCTATGGAACTCCGACCGATACTCGTGCTTCGCCGGCTTCGTGGAGGCGGGGGAGTCGTTGGAGGGCGCCGTCGTCCGGGAACTGCGCGAGGAAGCGGGTGTCGAGGTGGAGGACGTGCGCTACCAGGGCTCGCAGCCGTGGCCGTACCCCCGTTCCCTCATGCTCGGGTTCCGCGCGCGGGCCACCGATGACGCGCAAGCGCGCGCCGACGGCGATGAGATCGCCGCGCTGCGATGGTTCACGCGCGACGAGCTCGGGCAGGCGCTGAGCGACCCGTCGTCCGTCGACTTCGTCCTCCCCGGCCGCTCCTCGATCGCGCACCGGCTGATCGCGGACTGGCACGCGGAGACGATGTGAGCGTCCTCGACGGACTCGACGAGCGGCAGCGCGAGGCGGCGACGGCTCTGCGCGGACCCGTGTGCGTGCTGGCGGGTGCCGGCGCCGGCAAGACCCGCGTGATCACGCACCGCATCGCTCACGGCGTCGACACCGGTGCCTACTCGCCGGGCCGCGTGATGGCGGTGACGTTCACGGCGAAGGCCGCCGGCGAGATGCGCGGGCGACTGCGGGCCCTCGGGGTCGAAGGCGTGTCGGCGCGCACGTTCCATGCCGCGGCGCTCGCCCAGCTCAACTTCTTCTGGCCGACGGTGGCGGGCGACACGGCCCCCGCGATCGTCGACAACAAGGTGCGGCTCCTGGCTCACGCGGCCGACGGGATCGGCCTGACGCTCGACACGCCGACGCTGCGGGATGTCGCAGCACAGATCGAATGGCGCAAGGTCACGATGCGCTCCGTGGACGCGTACGCGCGGGCGCGCCCGGGCGGGGTGGGGCGGCTCGGTGTCGATCGGGTCGTCGATCTGCAGCGCGCGTACGAGAAGCTCAAGGATGAGCGGCGCCAGCTCGATTTCGAAGATGTGCTGCTCGCGTGCGCGGGCATGCTCGAGGCCGAGCCGCGCGTCGCGATGGCAGTGCGGGAGCAGTACCGGCACTTCACGGTGGACGAGTTCCAGGATGTCTCTCCGCTGCAGCACCGGCTGCTCGAACTCTGGCTGGGCGACCGTCACGATCTCTGCGTCGTGGGCGATGCGAGCCAGACGGTGTACTCGTTCGCGGGAGCGGACGCGTCATTCCTGCTCGACTTCGACAAACGGCATCCGGACGCGCGCGTGGTCCGGCTCGAGACGAGCTACCGCTGTGCCCCGCCGGTGCTGGAGGTCGCGAACGAGCTGATGCGCGGCCGCGCCGGTGCACTTCGCCTGCATGCGCCCGAGACCCGGGACGGCGACGTGTCGGCGCCGGAGCCGGTCGTCACGACGTATCCGGATGATGCGGCCGAGGCCCGCGGGGTCGCCGAAGCCATCGCGGCGCAGATCCGTCGCGGTGCCGATCCCCGGTCGATCGCCGTGCTGTACCGCGCCCACGCGCAATCGGCCGAGCTGCTCGGCGCGCTCGCGGCGCTGCAGATCCCGGCGACGGTGCTCGGCGGCCGCCGCTTCTTCGATCTGCCGGAGGTGCGCCAGGCGGTGCTCGCGCTGCGGGGCGCCTCCGTCGCGCCGATGAGCGCGGGGTTCGTCGAGACCGTGCGCGACGTGCTGCGCTCCCTCGGGCTGACCGACGACCCGCCGCCGGCCGGTGGAGCGCTACGCGATGCCTGGGAGGCGCGCCGTGCGCTGCTGCGGCTCGCCGAGGAGGCGCCGGCGCACACGACGCTCCGCGTGTTCACCGACGACCTGATGGCGCGCGCCAAGGACCAGCACGAGCCGGCGCTGCGCACGGTGACACTCGCGACGCTGCACGCAGCGAAGGGGCTGGAGTGGGATCACGTGCATCTCGTCGGCGTCGCCGAAGGTCTGCTCCCCATCTCCTACGCGACGACGTTCGAGCAGGTCGACGAGGAGCGCCGGCTCGCGTATGTCGGCGTCACGCGGGCCGCGCGATCGCTGTCGCTGTCGTGGTCGCGGGGCGGCGAGGATCGCTCTCCCCGTGCCGCATCGAGGTTCCTTCAGGAGATCGGCAGCCGCAGTCTTCGTGCTGTCGATGCACGCGCCACGAGCGCCGCGGCGAGACGGCGCTCAGGCTCACCGATCGCGCCGAAGCGGACCGGCCGACGGGTGCCATGACCATCCGTGCGGCGACGAGCCCCGCCTCGAGCGCGAGACCGGCGCCCGCCTCGACCGGCGCACACTCCAGCAGCTGACCGGCCAGTGCCGGCCACGCAGGATCCAGATCGCGGCGCTCCGCTGCCACGCACATGAGGCACGGCGTACGGCCTGGCTCGACGAGCGGGCCGATCGTGACGCCACCGCCCACGAAGACGACCGGCAGGTGGGGCGTGTCGTCCCGCAGCAGGGCCGCCGCGACCCGCGGGTCGGTGACGTGCGACGAGACCAGGACGACGATCTGCCCCGGGCCTGCATCGCGCCCTGCCGCGCCGGCGGCACTCAGAGCCGCTGCGACGTGCGACGCGGCGTCCGTGGGAGCATGATCGGTCTCGCGCACGACGGCGGTACGGGGCGCGGTCGTCGTCGCGGGAGGGCACAGCACCGGCGCGAGGGCGTCGACGAGCGCGCGGGCCTCCCGTTCGGTGCCGCCGAGTGCGAGCGCGACCGGCCCCAGCGCGGTCTCGGGCACACCGCGCGTGAGCTCGGTGACCATCCGCTGCTGCCAGGGCGTCGGCGCGTCGAGCACTGCGCGAGCTTCCACGCCGAACTGCAGGGTGTCGGGGCTCCGCCACAGGGGCGGCTGGGTCGGATCGAGGACGAGCATGTCCCGATTGTGCGCGCTCGCAGTGCGTCTCTGGCGGTTGTCCACAGGCGTCGCTCGGCCGCGCTCGATCGGCGCGCCTTGGGGAGGCGCCGACGGCTCGGACCCGCCGCCATCCTGGCCCCGCGGTCGCCCTCGGACAGGCCGTGGCTCAGACGGGGTGCGGCCCCTCGGGCCGGTCGTCCTCGGGCCGGTCGTCCCCCGAGCCGCCGTCGGTCTCGCCGCCGTCGCCGCCGTCGGCGTCCGATCGCAGGGGCGGCACGTCCCCGCGCAGCAGCGCGTCGAGCGCATCGTCCATCGCGTCCCGCGGAGCCTGCTCGCCGCGCGCCCGCGCCTGCAGCCGCACGATGAGGCCCGACGGGTCGTCGATGTCGGCCGCCGCCGGCATGAGGTCGGGGTAGTCCCACAGGGCGTCGCGATCAGCGACGCCGACGGCATCCGTCACCGCCTGCCACATCGCCGCAGCCTCCCGCATGCGCCGGGGCCGCAGCTCGAGGCCCACGAGGGTTCCGAGTGCCTTCTCGGCCGGCCCGCCGGAGGCACGGCGTCGCCGCACCGCCTCGGCGACCCTCGCCGCCGAGGGCAGACGCTGCGTGGCGGCCGCCGTCACGACGTCGACCCATCCCTCGATGAGAGCGAGCAGGTTCTCCAGCCGGGTGAGGGCGGCGGTCTGCGCCTCGGTGCGCGCGGGCAGCAGCGCGCCGTTCTGCAGCGCGTCGCGCAGCTCTTCCGGATGCGACGGATCGAACCGCGAGGCGAGGTCCTCGAGCGCCTCGGTGTCGACGCGCACGCCCCGAGCGAACTCGGTCACCTGGCTGATGACGTGCAGACGCAGCCACTTCGCGTGGCGGAAGAGGCGCGCGTGAGCGAGCTCGCGCGTCGCGAGATACAGAGCCAACTGGTCCTCGGGCACCTCGAGGTCGCGACCGAAGTCGGCGAAGTTCTGCGGCAGGATCGCGCCCTGGCCCGCCGGCATGATCGGGATGCCGACGTCGCCGCCCGTGACCACCTCGAGGGAGAGCTGCCCGATCACCTGGCCGAGCTGGGTGGCGAACAGACTGCCGCCGATCGTGCGCATCACGCGGCCGGCGCCCTGGATGAGCTGCTGCATGTCCTCCGGAGCCTGCGAGCTCATGGCATCGGTGAGGGCATCGGCGATGCTCGTCGCGACCGGCTCGGCCAGCTCCTGCCACACGGGGAGAGTGGCCTCGACCCAGCCGCCGCGGGTGATCGCCTGAGGCGGCGTCGCCAGCTCGGAGATCGTCGTCGCCTCGCCGAGCCACAGCGTCGCGAGCGAGAACGCCTGGTCGAACTCGCCGCGCTGACCGCTCGTGACTCCGAGGTCGGTCTGATTGGCGATGTGCAGCGCCTGACGCTTCGCGACATCCCACGAGATGCCGCCCTCCGGAGCCTGGCTGAACGCCGTGTGCAGCTGCTGCATCATGTTCTGCATCATCGTCGGGTCGAGGCCGAGGGCGCGCATCTGCTCGAGCTGCTCGGGGTCGACACCGCCGCTCTGGCCGCCGAACAGCTGCCGCAGCAGCTCCTGGAAGTCGTCCTCCGGGCTGCGGTCGTCGTCTGCCACTTCAGCCGCCTTTCAGCAGGGTCGGGGTTCACGTTCTACGCTAGTCGCACGGATCGCACCGATCCCCGGCCGAATGCGCGTCATCCGTACGCCGGTCGCGAACGACCAGACCCGGAAGGTCCGAAGTGGCGCTGTTCGACGAGAACGTGACGATCACGCCTGCGCCACGTCGCCAGCGTCCCCGGTCGACGGTCGTGGGGCTGTGGGCGCTCACCGTCGCGCTCGTCGTGCTGCTGGTGCTCACGTTCCTTCCCACCGCGTACGTCATCCAGCGGCCGGGACCCGTCTTCAACACGCTCGGCACGACCACCGACACGGATGGGACGAAGGTCCCCCTGATCGCCGTGGACGGGGCCCCGACGTATCCCACCGAGGGGGCGCTCGACCTGCTCACCGTGCAGGTCGTCGGGAACCGCGAGCGCACCCCGTCCTGGCTCGAGCTCGCCGCCGCGTGGTTCGACCCGTCACGCGCCGTCCTGCCGATTGACGCCGTGTTCCCCGAGGGCCAGACCTCCAAGGAGCGCGATCAGGAATCCGCGGAGATGATGGTCGACTCGCAGAAGGAGGCGACCGCGGCCGCCCTGACGCATCTCGGCTACACCGTGACGCCGAAGATCACCGTGTACTCGCTCGTCGAGGATTCCCCGGCACAGGGCATCCTGCAGAAGGGTGACGTCATCCTCACCGCCGATGGGACGACGATCACGGATGCCGACACCCTGCGCTCCGTCATCGCGAAGGCCGCCGGCAGCCCGGTCACGCTCGGCATCGACCGCGGCGGGGCTCGTCAGACGGTGCAGGTGGAGCCCACGCAGACGACGGTGAACGGCAAGACACAGTGGATCATCGGCGTCACCCTCATCACCGACTTCGACTTCCCGATCGACGTCACGATCCAGCTGAACAACGTCGGCGGTCCCTCGGCGGGGATGATGTTCGCTCTCGGAATCATCGACACCCTCACGCCGGGAAGCCTCAACGGCGGGAAGCAGGTCGCCGGCACCGGAACCATCGACGCGAAGGGCACGGTGGGGCCGATCGGGGGGATCCGCCAGAAGCTGTACGGCGCGAAGGACGCCGGGGCCGACTACTTCCTCGCTCCGAAATCGAACTGCGACGAGGTCGTGGGGCACGTCCCGGCCGGTCTGCGCGTGTTCTCGGTCACGAAGCTCGACGACGCGCTGACGGTGATCGATGCGGTGCGCGACGGGGGAGACCTCGGCACTCTCCCCACCTGCGGCGGCTGACGCATCCCGAGGCGACCCATAGGTGGGGCGGCCTAGGATGAACGGGTGACCACGACACCCGCCCCTGCCCCGGCCACGCCCCACCGTTCCCGTCGCGTCATCGCGATCTCACTCGTCATCATCGCCGCCCTGGTGGTGGCGTTCTTCGTTTTCGCGAACCTGTACACCGACTGGCTCTGGTACGAGCAGCTGGGCTTCGCGGGGGTGCTCACGACGCAGTGGTTCGCCCGGATCGCGATGTTCGCGATCGGCTTCGTCGGGATGGCGCTGCCGGTCTGGCTGTGCATCCAGCTCGCATACCGGCTGCGTCCGGTGTACGCCCGGCTGAGCTCCCAGCTCGACCGCTACCAGGAGGTCGTCGAGCCGCTGCGCCGGCTGGCGATGTGGGGCATCCCGATCTTCTTCGGGTTCTTCGCCGGGTTCGCCGCGTCGACGCAGTGGGAGACCACCGCGATGTGGCTGCACGGCACGTCGACCGACGTCACCGACCCGCAGTTCCACCTCGACACCGGCTTCTACATGTTCGCGATGCCGTTCTACAGCGCGGTGCTCGGCTTCACCTCGGCAGTGCTGCTCATCTGCCTGCTGGTGACCGCGGTGGTGTCGTACCTGTACGGATCGGTGCGCATCGGGCAGCGCGAGCTGCGCATCTCGAAGGCCGCCCGCATCCAGTTCGCCGTCCTCGCCGGGGTGTACCTGCTCGTGCAGGCGGTGAGCCTGTGGCTCGACCGCTACAAGACGATGGTGTCCGACAACGGTCTCATCACGGGGCCGGGCTACACCGAGGCGAACGCCGTGATCCCGGGCCAGATGATCCTCGCGATCATCGCCGCGATCGTCGCCGTGCTGTTCTTCGTCACCGCTGTGATCGGCCACTGGCGGTTCCCGCTCATCGCGACGGCGCTCCTGGTCGTCTCGGCGATCGTGGTCGGAATGGCGTATCCCTGGGTGGTCAACGTCGTGCAGGTCAAGCCGAACCAGCTGACCCTCGAGGCCGAGTACTACCAGCGCAACATCGACGCGACGAAGACCGCTTACGGACTCGACGACCTCCAGACCACCAACTTCGCGGCGAAGACCGACGCGACGAAGGGCCAGCTGCGGGCGGATGCCGACACCACGGCGCAGATCCGGATCATGGACCCCGCGATCATCGGGCCGACGGTGCAGCAGCTCGAGCAGTATCGCTCGTATTACCAGTTCAAGAACCCGCTCGACGTCGATCGCTATCAGATGGGCGACACCTCGCAGGACACCGTCGTGTCGGTGCGCGAGCTGAACCTCGGCGCCCTCGGCTCGAACGCGACGTGGCAGAACACGACGCAGATCTACACGCACGGCTACGGGCTGGTGGTCGCGAAGGGCAACGCCCGCACGAGCGACGGCAAGCCGGTGTTCCTCGAGCGCGGCATCCCCACCACCGGATTCCTCGGCAAGGGCTTCGAGCCGCGCGTGTACTTCGGTGAGTCGTCGCCGACATACTCGATCGTCGGTGCTCCCGCCGGGTCGGCGCCTCTCGAGCTCGACTACCTCTCCGGTGCCGAGGGCACGAACGAGGTGAAGACGACGTTCTCGGGCGACGGCGGGCCGAACATCGGCAGCTGGTTCAACCGGCTCGTGTACGCGCTGAAGTTCCAGTCGGAGCAGATCCTGTTCTCCGACAGCATCAACGAGAAGTCGCAGATCCTCTATGACCGCAAGCCGGTCGACCGGGTGAAGAAGGCGGCGCCGTATCTGACGCTCGACGGCGATCCGTACCCGACGGTCGTCGACGGGCACATCGTCTGGGTGGTCGACGGCTACACCACGAGTGCGGAGTACCCCTACTCGCACACGACCGGCTTCGCGAAGGCGATCGCCGACTCGACCAACCCGACGCCGACGCTCGCCGGGCTCGACGACATCAACTACATCCGCAACTCCGTGAAGGCGACGGTCGACGCGTACGACGGGCATGTGACGCTGTATGCGTGGGATGCCGACGACCCGGTGCTGAAGACGTGGGAGAAGATCTACCCGGCGACGGTCGAGCCGCTGTCGAAGATGAGCGGCGAGCTCATGAGCCACGTGCGCTACCCGACCGACCTGTTCAAGGTGCAGCGGTCGGTGCTCGGCACCTACCACGTCGACGACGCGTCGTCGTTCTATCGCAGCGACAACAAGTGGGTGACCCCGCCAGACCCGCAGAACAAGGACGAGCTGCAGCCGCCGTACTACCTGACGATGAAGATGCCCGGGCAGGATGCGTCGGAGTACTCGATGTTCACGAGCTTCATCCCGGCCTCCGACGCCGACTCGGAGTCCTCTCGAAACGTCCTGATGGGCTACCTCGCGGTCGACTCGAACGCGGGCACCGATACAGGGAAGAAGCGCGCCGGCTACGGAAAGCTGCGCATGCTCGAGATCAGCGCCGACACCCCGGTGCCGGGACCGGGGCAGGTGCAGAACAACTTCGATGCCCAGCCGAGCGTGTCGTCGTTCATCAACCTGCTCAAGCAGGGACAGTCGCAGGTGCTGCCCGGCAACCTGCTGACGCTGCCGGTGGGTGGCGGTCTGCTGTACGTGCAGCCGGTGTTCGTGCAGTCGTCGGGTGCGACGAAGCTGCCCACGCTGCAGAAGGTGCTGGTCGCGTTCGGTGACAAGGTCGCGTTCGAGGACACCCTCGGCGAAGCGCTCGACAAGCTGTTCGGCGGCGACTCGGGGGCCGCGACTGGCGACCAGAACGTGACGCCGACGCCCACGCCGACCCCGGGCGAGACGCAGAAGCCCGGTCAGGGTGGCGGCACAGGCACCGGCGTGGAGGCGTCGGTCGAGTTCCAGGCCGCGCTGCAGGAGGCGAAGCAGGCGATGACCGATCGCCAGGCCGCCATGGAGAAGGGCGACTGGGCGGCGTACGGTGCCGCCGATGCCCGCCTGACGGCAGCCCTCGACAAGCTGCTCCAGCTCAGCGGCGACCAGTAGCCCGTCGAGAGGGGTGCGGCCGCGTCGCGGCTGTGCCCCTCCCGGATCGGGCTGGGCTTGCGCTCGTAGTCTCAGACGTGCACGCACGCGGTGCCGCCACCCTGCCGACGGCCAGCGGGCGATGCACGCGGTTCGCCCACGACGGCCGCCGCATTCCACTCCCGTTCAGGTGCGTTGTCGGATGAGTTGGAGGAGTCGGGTTTTGGATTTGGTGGGGTGGCGCCAGCGCCTCGCGGGGTCGAACCAGGCGGGTCCGCGGATCTCGGGGACCCCGTCGTTCATCCGGATCTCCCATGGCCCGGTGTCGATGAACCGGTGATGACCCCAGCACAACAAGACTCCATTATCCGTGTGCGTGGGTCCGCCCTTGGCGTAGTCGAGGACATGGTGGATCTCGCACCAGGCGGCGGGGATCCCGCATCCGGGGATGATGCATCCGCCGTCGCGGACGGTGATCGCCTTGCGCTGGTTCGCGTTGAAGACCCGTTCCGGGGTCCCCAGTTGCACGATCTTCCCGTTGTCTCCCAGGACCACCCGTTGCAGCACTCCCGCGCAGGCGGTGTGCGTCGCAGTGTTGATCGATAGCGGTTGCTCGATCCCCTCCAGGAACGCCCACCCCGCACCTCGGGCGAGATCGGTGGCGTTCACCGTGACCAGCAGTGTCGGGGCGGCGCCGCCGATGGTGGGCAGGTTCCCGGACGCGGCGGCGGCGAACAGGGCCGACGCGAGCGCATCATGCTGCTTCTGGGTGCGGGTGCGCTGATCGATCCACGCCCCCTCCGCATCACGTTCCCCCAACCCGCCCGACCCGCCGGAAGCGGTGCCGGGCTCGGTGAACCGGACACCGCCTGCCACGGTTGCCCCGTCCTGCTCAGCCGACGGGTCAGAGTTGACGTAGGGGGAGTTGATGGCGTCGAGGATGCGTTGCATCTGCGCGGCCAGTTCCGGCACGGCGTTGCCGTGGAAGGGCACCAGCCCGTCCTTGGGTGCTCCGAGCACGAACGAGCGGCGGCGGGCGGTGTCCCGGTCGGTGGGTTCGTCGCCGTCCTGATCCAACGCGCACGACCAGATCTCCGCCTGCACTCGCAGCAGGTCCGCCGATGCGGCCGGTTGTTCGTCCGGGCCGTCGCCGCGGGCGAACGCGGCGATCGCCGCGTCGGCGGCCAGCACCTGGAACCGGTCCACCCGGTCCCGCATCCGCAGCATCGGCCCGGCCACCGCCACCACCCCGTCCACACCGACGTGCCCGTCGCGCAACGCGTCCCGCATCGCGGGCAGCTTCGCCGGCCGGCCTTCCCCACCGACCGGGTCCCACCAGGTGGCGACACCGCGTTGCGCGTTCTCCAGGCGGGCCGCGGTGTGCGGGCCGCACCGGGTCAGGCGCTGCACGAGCTCGTTCACGTCATGACAGCCCACCCGGGTGGTGAGCCGTTCCGACCTGTCTCGTTGCCGGGACCGTTCCACGATCTCCGCGACACTCTCCACCAGCACCGCCTCCACCAGCCGCTGCACATCCCCCGCGGCCGTGACCGCCTCAAGCAGATCCACATCCGACGCGGCGTGCATCGTGGCGTCGTCGAACACGCCGGACACGATCGTGGCGAGCTGCTCACGCAACCCCTCCAACATCGTCGTCGTGTTCTCCATACCCTCCATTGTGACGACCACCACCGACACTGAAACCGCCGATCAACCCACGGATCCGGAACTGTGGACAACACGAATCGCGCCTCGAATCAGCGCATCTGGGGAGGCGTCCCCGACGCGGAAGCATGACTCATGAACGGCGCGCTCGATTGGGACCTGGCCGTGGATCGTGTTAGGCTGTAGAAGTGCCGCGGGGTGGAGCAGCTCGGTAGCTCGCTGGGCTCATAACCCAGAGGTCGTAGGTTCAAATCCTGCCCCCGCAACCAAAGACGACAGAGGCCCTCGCATCGCGGGGGCCTCTGTCGTTTCGTCCATCAGCGGTCGTACTGGGACCGCCAGCGCACGAGCGGCCGTACGCCCCACGGCATCCGGGCGCTCATCGCCCGCACCTCGCCGGCGGCGAGGACGTGCGTGGCGACACGGTGCAGAACCGTGACCTCGAGGTCGAACCAGGCGAGCGCCCCGGCGATCAGCGCCGGCCCATCCGCATCGCGCCGAAAATGCGGCACCTGATCGAGCAGGCCCACGAGCGGTGCACCCGGCTCGCCCAGCCAGTCGGCGATCCGCCGCTGATCATCGGCGAGCAGACTCAGTCCGAACCGACCCGACGTCGCGACGGCATCGGCGATCCGCGATAGCTCGTACAGGCTCACGAGCAGCGTCGGCGGGTCGTACGACACCGAGAGGTGATCCGTCACCGTCACCGCGTGGTCCCACGAGCCCTGCCGCGCGGTCACCACGGCCACGCCCTTCGCCGCGAGAGTCGACAGCGCCTTGTACGCCTCCTGGTCATCCAGGGTCGGTCGATCAGCCAGGCGGCGCTCCGGCTGCGTGGCACCCGTTGCGGGGGAGTCGCCCATCCTCGTCCTCTCCGCGGTCGCTCCGGCCGCTGCACCTCAGCGTATTGCCGCCCGGTTGCCGACGCCCGGACGCCGGGTCAGGATGGGAGCATGCCCCTCGACCGCGGTTCCTCCGTCACGCTGGCCGTCGCCCAGTTCGCCCCCACCGGCGACGCATCGACGAACCTCGATGAGATCGCACGGCTCACGACCCGAGCCGCCGACAGGGGAGCACAGCTCATCGTCTTCCCCGAGTACTCCAGTGCGTTCATGGACCCGTTCGACGAGTCGCTCGCTTCCCTCGCGCAGCCGATCGACGGCCCCTTCACCCAGCGACTGGGCGAGCTCGCCGCTCAGCACGATGTGACTCTCGTCGCCGGGATGCTCGAGCGCGCCGCCGACCCCCGGCGGGTGCACAACACGGTGATCGCGGTCGACCGCGACGGCGTGCGTGCCACGTACCGCAAGCTCCACCTGTACGACGCATTCGGGCAGCGCGAGTCGGACTGGGTCGAACCCGGTCCGCTCGGGGAGCCCGAGCTCTTCGACACCGGCGGTCTGCGGTTCGGGCTGCAGACCTGCTACGACCTGCGCTTCCCGGAGGTGACGCGCACCCTCGTCGATGCCGGTGCCGATGCGGTGCTGGTGCCGGCCGAGTGGGTCCGGGGCCCGCTGAAGGAGCACCACTGGCGCACCCTGCTGCAGGCTCGCGCGTTGGAGAACACCGTCTACGTCGCCGGTGCCGACCACCCGCCGCCCCTCGGCATCGGCCACTCGATGATCATCGACCCGATGGGAACGACGATCGCCGCCGTGGCGACGACCACCGACGTGGCCCTCGCTCCTCTCGACGGCGCCATGATCGACAGCGTGAGACGTGTCAACCCGGCGCTGCAGCTGCGACGCTATGGTGTCGTGCCGCGCGGCTGAGCATTCACGCCAGACGACCGAGCCGGGCCGCGGCCTGCTCGATCACCCCGACCCGCTTGCAGGCCGCGAACCGGACGAGCGTCGCGTAGTCATCGCGGTGCGTCGGCGTGGTGAAAGCGGTCAGCGGGATGGCGACGACGCCCGTCCGCTCGGGCAGGGCGCGGCAGAACGCCGCGGCATCCGTTGCTCCCAGCGGGGCGGCGTCGGCGACCGTGAAGTATGTGCCGGCGGGGCGGAAGACGGTGAACCCCGCGTTCACGAGCCCCTCGGCCAGCAGCTCGCACTTGCGCTGCAGCTGCGTCGCGATGTCCGTGAAGAACTCATCTGGCAGCCGCAGACCCGCGGCGATCGCCGGCTGGAACGGCGAGCCGTTGACGTAGGTGAGGAACTGCTTGACGGCGAGCACCGCATCCACGAGATCGGCAGGGCCGGAGATCCAGCCGATCTTCCAGCCCGTCGTGGAGAACGTCTTGCCGCCCGACGAGATCGTCAGCGTACGCTCGTCGGCCCCCGGCATCGTCGCGATGGGCGCATGCGGCCCGTCGAAGACGAGGTGCTCGTACACCTCGTCCGTCACGATGATCGCGTCGTGCCGGTCGGCAAGGCGCACGATCTCCTGCCGCACCTCCGGCGCGAACACTGCTCCCGTCGGGTTGTGCGGATCGTTCACCAGGATGAGACGCGTGCGGTCGGTCACCGCCGCCCGCAGCGCGTCGAGGTCGGGCTGGAAGTCGGGGCGGCGCAGCGGCACGGGAACCAGCCGCGCCCCGCTCAGCGCCACGCACGCGGCGTACGAGTCGTAGAACGGCTCGAAGACGACAACCTCGTCGTCGGACCCGTCCACGAGCGCCAGGAGCGCGGCCGCGATCGCCTCCGTCGCGCCGGCGGTGACGATGACCTCCCGCTCCGGGTCGAGCTCGATCCCATAGAACCGATGTTGATGCTCGACGATCGCCTCGCGGAGATCCAGGATGCCGCGGCCCGGGGGATACTGATTCGCGCCGCGCGCGATCGCCTCCCGCGCGGTCTCGAGCACGATGTCGGGGCCGTCCTCGTCGGGAAAGCCCTGACCGAGGTTGATCGCACCGGTGCGCGCAGCGAGGGCGCTCATCTCGGCGAAGATGGTCGGGGCGCTCCGGCCGTCGGGACCGAGCAGTCCCGCGCCGGCAGCCGCCCGGCGCCATGCTCCTGCTGGCTCTTGCACGTGACCCACGCTACCCGCATAGTCTCGTCGCAGTGTCGGCATACCGAACACACAGATACGGCCGGGATGATGGCACCATCACCACGAAGGAGCGCTCATGAGCGACAACAAGGACTTCCGTCCGGACGACACTCCGGCCCAGCCCGCCGTCCCCCCGGCTGCCTCGACGCCGACATCGGCGCCCAGCGCTGGTGCCGCCCAGACCCCGCCGTCGAACGCCGTCCCCCCCAAGCCGACGCAGCCCGCACATGCGGCCGCCGGCGCCTACCCCGGGCAGGGCTTCGGTCTGCCCCAGGCCCAGGCCACCCACTCCTACCCGACGCTGCCGCTCGGCGATCAGCCGGTCGCGACCGCCGAGCCCAAGAAGAAGTCGGGAGCCGGCAAGGTCGCCGGTCTGCTCGTCGCGGCCGCCCTCGTCGGGGGTGCCGCGGGGCTCGGCGGCACGTGGGCCGGTGACAACCTGTGGAGCGCGAACGACGCGTCGCCGGCGGCAGGACCGAGCGTCGTGACGGTGAACAAGACCGACAGCGTCAATGCCACGACCGCCATCGCGGCGAAGGTCGTCCCGAGCGTCGTGACGATCAACGTGGCCGCCGGCAACAACGGCGGCACCGGGTCGGGCGTCGTTCTGAGCAAGGACGGCTACATCCTCACGAACACCCACGTCGTGACCCTCGACGGCGAGAGTGCCGACCCGACGATCTCCGTGACGACCTCGGACGGCCACATCTACTCCGCGAAGATCGTCGGCACCGACCCGGTGTACGACCTCGCCGTGATCAAGCTCGAGGGGGCGTCCGACCTGACCCCCATCACCTGGGGCGACTCGGGTTCGCTGAACGTGGGCGACCAGACCGTCGCGATCGGCGCGCCTCTCGGGCTCTCGAACACCGTCACCACCGGCATCGTGAGCGCCCTGAACCGCTCCATCGAGATCGCCTCCTCGGCGGCGCCGGAAGGCGGCGACAGCGGCGGCAACGGCGATCAGAACGGCGGCCAGAACGGTGACAGCCCGTTCTTCTTCGACTTCGGACAGGGCCAGCAGAACCAGCAGGCCACCGAATCGATCAAGATCGCGGTCATCCAGACCGACGCGCCGATCAACCCGGGCAACTCGGGCGGGGCGCTCGTCGACTCCGAAGGCAAGCTCGTGGGCATCAACGTCGCGATCGCCTCGACCGGCTCCTCGTCGTCCTCGAGCCAGAGCGGATCCATCGGCGTGGGCTTCTCCATCCCATCGGATGTGGCGCACCGTGTGGCCGACGAGATCGTCAAGAACGGCAAGGCCACGCACGGCCTGCTCGGCGCGAGCGTGCGCGACGCCGCATCCGTTCAGGGCGCGAAGATCACCGGCGCCTACATCGCCGAGGTGACCTCGGGCGGCGGGGCTGCGGAAGCCGGGCTGCGCGCCGGCGACATCGTCACCGCCTTCAACGACGTGCCCGTCGGCAGCGCCGTCGATCTCACCGCCCAGGTGCGGGCGGCGGCCGCCGGAAGCAAGGCCACGGTGACCTATGTGCGCGACGGCAGCAGCCACACCGTGGACGTCACGCTCGGCACCTTGAAGTAGCGGTCCCACCTCACGCTCCGGGAACGGACGCCACCCCGCCTATCGCCGTAGGCTACGCCTGCGAGCGGAGGATAGGCTCGCGGGGTGGCGTCCTTCTCGTTCAGCGCGGGCAACGCGGCGAAACTCCTCCGACTCCCGCTCTATGCTGTCGGCCGCATCGCGACGCTGCTGATCCCCCGTCGTGGGGGCGAATGGGTCTTCGGCTGCGGGGCCGGAATCGGCGATGGTGCGCTCGCGCTCTGGAAGGAGGCCGCCGGCCACGGGCACCGCATGGTGTGGCTGGTCGAATCCACGCGGGAGGAGACGGATGCCGCGGCGCGCGGCATCCCGACCCTGCGGAAGAACTCGCTGCACGGGTTCTGGCGCACGGCGCGAGCGCGGGTCGTCGTCGTGACTCACGGCTTCGGCGATGTGAACCGCTACGCCACGGGCGGGGCTTTCATCGTGCAGCTCTGGCATGGCATTCCGCTGAAGCGGATCGGCATCGACTCGCCGGAGACCGTGCGTGTGCCGACCGTGCTGCGCCGACTGCGCCTGGAGCGACTCGCGCGCGGACTGATCGCCCGGATGTACCGCGCGGCGACCCGTCGCATCGACGTGATCCCCGCTGCATCGCACGTCGTGCGGGGACGACTGGAGTCGGCCTTCTCGCTCGGCGACCGGCAGGTTCCGGTGACCGGCGAGCCGCGGGTGGACGTGCTGTCTTGCGGAGACCCTGCGACGCGCCGCGCAGCTGGGCGCGATGCCGTCGAGTCCGCGGCGGGCTTGGTGGGCGACGCTCGGCTCGTGCTCTATGCTCCCACCTGGCGCGACGGCGCAGACGACGCGGCGATCCCGACCGCAGCCGATTGGTCGCGCATCGACGAGACCCTTCGCCGCAATGACGCGGTTCTGCTCATCCGCTCTCATCCTCTCGGCGCCGGACGGTACGAGCCGGGCGGCACGGATCGCGTGCGGTTCCTCGGCAGCGATGCGGTGGCCGACATCACGCCGCTGCTTCCGGCGTTCGATGCCCTGGTGACCGACTACTCGTCGATCGCGTTCGACGCCGCACTGGTGCCCGTGCCCACGATCTGGTTCGCCCCCGATCTCGATGCCTACGTCGCCCGACGCGGGATGTACGGGACATATTCCGATGCGGCCGGTGACGACTGGGCGGCGGACTGGGCGGGAGCCATCGAGCAGCTCGACGCCGTCCTGGGCGACAAGGAGGTCCGCCGCGAGCGGGTCGCGCGTGCAACCGCCCTCAGTGCGCGTCTGCACTCCTACGCCGACGGAGGGAACGCCGCGCGCGTGCACGAGGCCATCCACACGCGTCTGCGCACATCCCAGGGAGGAGCCCGATGACCGACGCCCGATTCGAGGCACGACCGATGCCGGCTCTCGTCCTCACTGGCACGGGCGCGCGGCCCTCACGCGTGGAACTCGTCGGAGCGCGGGCGCGCACCGGCGCGCGGATGACGGGGCGTGGACGCACATGGAAGGCGGTGCTGCCGTTGCAGGCGGCGCGGTGGGGCGATCCTGTGCTGCCGCTGCCGAGCGGCGACTACGAGGTGCAGCTGGACGGAGCCGACGGTGAGCCGATCGTTCTCGATGTCCAGGTCGACGAGGCGGTTCTCGGGGGCCTGCGGGCGCGGCTGCAGCGAAGCACTGTGCACATCGCGCCGCCGATGGATCCGGCCTATGCGTCGTGGGAGGGCCAGGCCGCGCTCGAGCGGCGTTACGTGAACCGGCCGAGCGACCGACTGGAGAACGCGGTCTTCTTCGAGAGCTTCTACGGTCGCAACGCGAGCGACAACCCGCGCGCGATCGATCGGGAGCTGGCCAGGCTTGCACCCGACGTCGCCCGGTACTGGAGCGTCGTCGACCTGTCCGTCGCCGTACCTGACGGGGCGATCGCCGTCATCGAGGGGAGCCCGGAATGGTGGCGGGCGCGGGGCGCCGCGCGCCTGCTCGTGGTGAACGACTGGCTGCGGCGGCGGTTCGAGCGCCGGCCCGGCCAGCGGGTGGTGCAGACCTGGCACGGCACACCGCTGAAGCGGCTTGCGCTTCACCGGCCCGGATTCGCGCCGCGCCGCGCGCTCGCGGTGATCCGGGAGGCGCGCCGCTGGGACGTGCTCCTCGCGCAGAGCCCGGCGGCCGCCGGCATCCTCCGAGGCGCGTACGCGTTCCGGCGCCCGATCTGGGTGGAAGGCTACCCCCGCAACGATGTGCTCGTCGGCGGAGACGCCGGCCCCGTCCGGGAAGCGCTGGGCATCGCACCCTCCGACACGGTGCTGCTGTACGCGCCGACGTGGCGCGACGACCGTGAGCACATCGTCGACTTCCTCGACCTCGAGCGCCTGGCCGACGAGACCGGTGCCGTCGTGCTGGTCCGCGGGCATTCGCGCACCCTGCTGCCCGGCCGCGACGCGGGGGGCGCGCGGGTGATCGATGTCACGGCGTACCCCGACACCGCGCAGCTCATGCTCGCTGCCGATGCCCTCATCACGGACTATTCGTCGGTGATGTTCGACTTCTCCGCCACCGGCAAGCCGATGTTCTTCCACGTACCCGACATCGAGCACTACCGCGGGCAGCTGCGCGGCTTCTACCTGGACCTCGCTGCGCGCGCGCCCGGTCCGGTCGTCGGCAGGCAGGAAGAGCTCACCGCGGCCATCCGCTCGCACGACGCCGCGGAGTACGGGCAGCAGTACGCCGCCTGGCGGGAGCGGTTCAACCCGCGCGACGACGGCCATGCCTCCGAGCGCGTGGTCGCCCGCATCCTCGATCAGGGGTTCGTGCGGCGCTGACGCTCCCCAGGTGAGTATCGCACGGCCGGGAGCATCCCTACGGCAGGGGAGTGTTGCGCGAACCGAGCCGCGACGTGTCGATCGTGCCCGACGCGCCGGAGACCACGCCGGTGAGGAATCCGGCTCCCCACGACACGTGCATCGTCGGCAGCACCGCCAGCGTCCACAGCTTGTCGCGCCATCCCGTACCGCCCCCTGATCCTGCCGCCACCGCGCCGATCAGGACGACGTAGGCGGCGATCGGCACGTAGACGACGCAGGCGAGGAGCGCCGGCCATCCGTGCAGGACGCGGGTCAGCTGGAGGATCCCGACGACCGCCGCGAGCACCGCGACGACGACGAGGGCCGGGGGTGCGAAGAACCGCAGCGGATTGCGCCGACCGAAGCGGCGGACGAGCTCGCCGCGCCAGGCGCCGGTCGCACGGAACTGCCGAGCAAGACGCACCCAGCTCTCGCGGGGCCAGTACGTCACGGCGAGCGCCGGATCGAACCAGACCTCATAGCCCGCCCGCCGGATGCGCAGATTCAGCTCCCAGTCCTCGCCGCGGCGGATCGACTCGTCGAAGCCGCCGACCTCATCGAGCACTGCGCGGCGCATCACGCCCAGGTACGCCGACTCGGCCGGGCCCTCTTCTCCGCCGCCGTGGTAGGCGGCTCCGCCGAGACCGATCGGGGAGTTGTAGGCGCGAGCCACGGCGCGCTGGAACGGGGTGCGACCGTCGGCGCGCATGACGCCGCCGACATTCGCCGCCCGGGTCCTCGCGAGCGTGGCGAGGGCGTCCACGGTGTAGCCGGCCGCGAGTTCGGAGTGCGCGTCCACGCGCACGATGGTCGGATGCGCGCTCGCGCCGATCGCGAGGTTCAGCCCCTTGGGGATATCGGCACCGGGGTTGTCGACCAGTGTGATGCGGCGGTCGGCGGAGGCGAGCCGCTGAGCGATCTCGGTCGTGCCGTCGGTGGAGGGGCCGAGGGCCAGCACGAGCTCCGCCGGCCCATGCGTGTCCTGGGCGAGCACCGTCTGCACGGCGCGCTCGAGGTACGCCGCCTCATTGAGCACCGGCATCACGAACGAGACTCCCGCGTCGGCGGGCGGGACGGGGGCATCCCGATGTCGTCGCGGGTCGTCTGGCACCAATCGATCATGCCACGTCGCCGCTCAGCGACGCCTCGCACCGTCGTCGGCCTTCCTCCTCTTCTTCTTTCCGGTGCACCGCCGGCCGGTGGCATGCGGACGCTCCTGGACGCCGCTGTGGCGCGCATAGACCCACTCGGGGATCTTGCCGGTGCCGAACAGCGTCAGCATGGTGCGGGACATCGTATGGTCGGGAGCGATCCGCAGAGCGCGCTGTGCCTGCATCGCGGCCGCGGTGCCCGCGCCGATCGACCAGTGCAGCCACGCGAGCATGCAGAGGAGGTCGGGCGTCTGATCCGGGTCGAGATGCGCAATGAGACGGCGAAGTACGGCGATGCCCGTGCGCGTGCGACGTGCCTTCAGGGGACGGGTGCTGTCGCCGATCATCAGCAGGCCGAGCTCATCGTCCAGTGCCGGGTCGTCCTCGGCTCTCGCCTGAGCGATCACCTCGTCCATCGACATCCCGGTCTGCCGTTGTCGTGCATGCCAGCGGTCCGAGGAGGCTCGGGCGCGTTCGCCCACGGCCCTGCCGAACGCGATCTGGAGCATCATCTCGTCTCGCCGGGCCGGAAACATGCTGAGGAAGGCGAGCCGGGCGAGCAGCGGAATCGGCACGGCGGCGGCGTCGTGGTCGAGGACCTGCTCGATGAGCTCGACACCGTCAGGCACGTCGACTGGACGGTAGAGGCCGAACGCGTCGGCCTCCGCGCCCGCGCACAGCGCGTCGACCGCGTCGGTCAGCACCCGGGCGAACTGCGGATCGGCGGGCGGGAGATCGCCTTCGTCGGCGGGCGCGGCAAGGGGGCGATGGCCCCGCACGCTCTCGGCCTGAGCCGTGAGCGGGCTCGACTCGATATCGCTCAGGGGATGACCCTCGAGCGGAGGGTCGGCCTCATACCAGCTCGCGTAGCCGTCCGCGCTCGCGCAGAGCGCGTCCTTGACCGCGAATCCGGCGCCGGCGAACCGTTCGTCGAGGCACCGGATGAGCGGCTCCCACCGGGCGAACGCCACGGGGAATGTCGCATCCGTGTAGACGGCGAAGACGACGCCGTCACACGCATCCATCCGGCTCAGCGCACCGACCGCGACGGAGGCGAGGCGTGCCGCCTCGCCTGGCTCGTCGCCGGGCGGCAGGTCGAGCCGCATGAGGCCGGTGGTGCGCCTGCCGGCGAAGGGCACGACGACGATGCTCTCCTGAAGGGTGCGGCCGGCGAGCGTCGGCAGGCTCGCGAGGAAGTCGGCGGTGGTGGACGATTTCAGGATCGTGGGGCTGCTGCTCATTCCCTCAGCGTGGCCGCCCCGCGGCGCCCCCGAGGGGCACAACGGTGATCGGTGGACAACCGGGCCGGTCCGTGCGCGTCACCGCGATCTGTGGAGGAGCCGGCGGATCAGTCTCCGACGGCGTCCTCAGCCTGCTCGTCCTCGCCGCGACCGGCACCGAGATCGCCGGAGGGGACATCCACGGCGATCGTGATCGACGAGATCGCGCCGCCGGTCGAGATGGCGAAGGGGTCGGTCGGCGGCGTCTCGAGCAGCTCGGCGTCGCTTCGCGGTGCGAGCGGGTCAGAGGGGATCCCAGCCCATTGGAACGGCTCTTCCGGTCGTGACGCGAAAAGTCCCATGCAGCCATTGTCGCCCGCGGTCGCGCTTCACGGCCTCACTGGGCGTATCTCCACAGGAATTCCCGGCCGTCGTCGGGTCGGAACCATACGAGGGTGACGACGATCTCGCCGGGCTCGTGACCGCACAGGCAGAGTTCGGCCGTGTCGCCGGGGAGCATCTGCCCCCACTCATGCGTTCCGGTGGGATTGCCGCGGTGATCGACGAACGCCCGCACGAAATCGAGCGGTGCCGCCCCGGCGTTCGTCACGAGGGAGTGGGAGTCGTACAGGCGGTGGATGCTCCAGGGCACCGCCCGCGCCGACCGGCTGCTGTCGAGGGGATCGCGCATGCCGCGACGGTAGGCGGGAGCGCCGACGCGCACGGACGTCGCGGGCCACGCCGAGCGTGTGCCTGTGGACAACGCGTCGACCGCTTTTCCTGGGGAGGGACGCCGGGGTGCGTTCGTCGACGGTGGCTCGTGCCGGGGGAGTGAGACCGCCTACGAGCCGTGCGGCGAGGGCGGGCTCTCTCCGTCGGTGATGGAACGTCGCCCGCGAACACGCCCCGTGACGGCGCCGACCGCGTTTCCCGCGCGGGCCGTCGCCCCGCCGACCGCGCTTCCCGCGCGGGCCGTGGCTCCGCCGACGGCGTGTCCCGCCCGCCGCAGGCCGCGGCCGAGGGAGTGCTCCACCCGGGTCGCGCCGGGTCGGGGTTCGATCTCGTCGGGAACGCGGGCGGGCGGGATGCCGAAGGCGCGGCGCGCCCCGACGACGACGCGGCGGCCGAGGATCCCATTGCCCACTCCGCCCACGGCGGCGCCGACGCCGAACGGCAGCGCCTTGCCGACCCATGACGCGCCGGCCGCAGTGGCGAAACGATGGATGAACGCCGACTTCAGTCGATCCACGAGTGGGCCGACTGCGGCGCGGGGGAGCGACGTGGTGATCAGCTCACCCCAGTAGGTGCTGCGGCTCGGACCGCGCCCGGTGGCCTGGCGGGTGAGCTGGGCGACCAGGTCCACGCCCTCTTTGCCGAGCATCAGGGTCAGCACGAGCGCGCGTGCGCGATCAGGGTTCTCCACCCGGATGCCGTGCACTTCGGCGAGCGACTGCGCGAACAGTGCCGTCGCATCGACGAACCCGACCGTCTCGACGCCGCTGAGGGCGAGCGTGATGCCGGTCGTCACACCGGGGATCACGGCGGTCGCCCCGACGGCGGCGCCGCCGGTCGCCACCGCAGCGAGGTAGCGGCGCTCGAGGATTCGCACGATGTCTGCGGGTGACGCCTCCGGATGGCGCAGCCGGATGCTGCGCAGATGCGCGATCACGGCGGGACGCTGGACCGCGAGCACCCGGTCGAGTGCGCGGATCAGCCGGGGATGGTCCGGCGAGCCCTCTGGCGGCATACCGCCCGCCCACGGCGATCCCTCCGGCATCGAGTCGATGCGGTGCACCTTCCTGACCATGCCGACGATCCTAAGCGGCGGCCATGGCGGCGAGGCGATCAGACGTACAGGTTCGCGCGTTCGAGGTCTTCGGCGAAGTCGACCTCGACCGCGTACAGGTCGGAGATGTCCATGGGCTGCAGCCGCACACCGTCTTCGGCGATCGCGAGCTCCAGTCCGCGCTCGAAGTAGTCCTGGTCGTCGACCCGACTGAGCTGACGCATGAACGCCTTCTTGTCGGCGCTGGAGATGTAGTTGATCCCGACCGCCTCGCCGATGCCACCGACCACGGTCTTCGACAGCTCCTTGATGAAGCCGTCCGCGGTCACCGTGTACTTCACCTCTTCGTCGCTGACCTTCGCCGTGTTGACGGTCACGAAGGACTGATCGCGCTCGATCAGCGGAATCGCGCGGCCGAGGATGCGGGGGTCGAACACGACGTCGCCGTTCATCCAGAGCACGCCCGCGCGGCCGGTGGCGCCCAGCGCGCGCAGCAGGCTCTTCGATGTGTTCGTCTGGTCGTACCGGTCGTTGTAGACGTAATCGGCGTCAGGGAAGGCCTCGACGATCGTCTCGGCGCGGTACCCGACAACCGTCGTGATGCGTGCGTCGCGGCCGAAGGCCGCGCGGATGTTGTCGTGCTGCTGGCCCATGATCGAGCGGCCGTCAGCCAGACGAGTGAGCGACTTGGGGAGACTGCGGCCGAGGCGCGAGCCCATGCCGGCCGCGAGGATGACGGTCTGAAGAGTCACAATCAGCTCCTGGAGGTGTGTGTCAGGGATGCCGGCGCAGACCGGCGTGACACCCCTTCGTGCTGGTGCCATGGTAGCGAACGGCCCTGAACACCCGCCAGGAGGCGTCGGGACGTTGCGCTTTCGTGATGAATGACACGGGTAGCTCACAGGATCGGCGTTGTGCCAGGGGGGCTTGATACCTTGGATCGGTGACAGCCTCCCTGCCTGTGCCACAGGACCCTCGCGACGACTCCCCGTCGGGCGAGAGCGACGCGGCCCGGCCGGCGAAGGCGCCGCGTCCGCGCCCGGCGCAGCCGCGGCCGCGCGACAAGGTCCGCGTCCTGAAACCCGTCGGTGACGAAGGCGGAACGACGCGCGCCGGCCAGGATGCGTCGACCCCGCCCGTTCCGAAACCCCCGGTTCACAAGCCGCCGGCGGCGAGGCCCGCGGCGCCGAAGTCCGGTTCGGCGAAGACGGCCGCGAAGAAGAAGGCCGCCGGCCCGAAGAAGCCGCCGACCGCGAAGCCGCGCCCGGCGAAGCCGCGCACGGTCCCACTGCCCGATGCAGTGCCCCCGAAGCCCATGGATCCCGGCGTCGTCGTGCCTCCGAAGCCGCCGCTGCCGGGGGCGACGCCCGAGGGCGATGCACAGCGTCAGGCGCCGGATGCGGAAGGTGCTCCGCCGGCGCCGGCTGCGGCGGATATCGCGGCGGTGAGGGGGGCGGTCGGGGATGCGTCGCACGTCGACGCCGAGCCGCAGCGGACCGAGGCGAAGGCGGCCGAGGCTGACGCGATCGTGGTCGGGGTTGATGCGACGGTGGTCGGGGCTGAGGCGAAGGAGAACGAGCCGGAGATGGTCGAGCCGGAGCCGCAGCTCGATGTGGCAGCGCCGGATCCGGAGCGTGTGGCTCCCGCGGTGGCAGAGCCCGAGCCCGAGGCGGCAGAGCCCGAGGCGGCAGAGCTCGAGGCGGTAGCACCGGAGGCAGCCGTGGTCGAGGCTGAGCCGGAAGCCGATGTCCAGTCGCCGGAGGCTGTGCAAGCCGCCGTCGAGTCGCAGCCCGAGACCGCCGAGACCGCGGACGCCCAGGCGGTCGTAGCAGAGAGCGAGCCGACCCAGGTTCCGTCCGATGCGGTCGCCGCTGCCGGGGAGGCCGCGGCATCCGTCCCGGCGCTCGCGGTGCATGGACTCACGAAGGCGTTCGGCGGCACCGTCGCGGTGGGCGGCATCGATCTCGAGGTCCCGACCGGAACGTTCTACGGTCTGGTCGGACCGAACGGCGCGGGCAAGACCACGACGCTCTCGATGATCGCGGGCCTCCTGCGACCCGACCACGGAACCGTCCGGGTGGCCGGAGTCGACGCGGCTCGCCAGCCCCGCGAAGCGAAGCGGCTCCTCGGCGTGCTGCCTGACCGGCTGCGCACCTTCGACCGGCTCACCGGGCGACAGCTGCTGTACTACTTCGGGGTTCTGCGCGGCCTCGATCCCGCCGTCGTCCACACTCGCACGGCGGACCTCGCCCGCGCCTTCGACTTCGCCGATGCGCTCGCGCGCCCGGTGTCCGACTACTCCGCCGGCATGACGAAGAAGGTCATGCTCGCCGGCGCCATGATCCACTCGCCACGCGTGCTCGTTCTCGACGAGCCCTTCGAGGCCGTGGATCCGGTGTCGTCCACCGTGATCCTCGACATCCTCGGTGCCTACGTCGACCACGGCGGCACCGTCATCCTGTCGAGCCACGGCATGGAGCTCGTCGAACGGGTGTGCTCGCGTGTCGCCGTCATCGTCGGCGGCCACCTCCTCGCCGAAGGACCCGTCGACGAGGTGCGCGGCGAGCTCACGCTCGAGGAGCGCTTCGTTCAGCTGGCCGGCGGGATGGGCGACGCGGAGGGCCTCGAGTGGTTGCACACGTTCTCCGACTGAGACTCGCGATGCTGTTCGCGCCGATGCGGGGCGAGCCACGGCAGACAGTGCGACTCGTGCTCGGCCTGCTCGTTGTCGCAGCGGCGACCGCGACGGGCTGCGTGGGACTGCTGGCTCTGCGCTCGTCGTCGGTCGAGGCGGCGCTGGTCGTCACAGTGCTCGGCGGCAGCGCCCTGACACTCGGATTCGCTGCTGCGCCGTTGATCGCCGGCGCCGTCGACCCGCTCGATCCGCGGCGCTTCACCGTCCTCGGCATCCCCGCCCGGCCTCTCGCCGCGACCCTCGCCCTGGTCGGGTTTGTCAGCGTCCCCATCGCCGCTGTGACGGCGCTCGCCGTCTGCGTGGCGATCCTGTGGCAGGCGCACGGTGCCCCGTGGGCGGCGGCGGTGGTCGCGGCAATGCTGCAGGTCGTGGTGTGCATGCTGCTCGCCCGTGTCTGCAGCGCCCTCGCCGCGCTCTTCCTGCAGGAGCGGCGATCCCGCGAGCTCACCGGCCTGTTCGTGCTCGCGATCCTCGTCGTGGTCGTGCCGGCCGGCGTCTTCCTCGCGTCGCTCCAGTGGCACGGCCGTGTGCCCGTGCAGCTCGCGCAGGCGGCGCAGGTTCTCGGCGACACCCCCATCGGCGCCGCCTGGGCGGTCGCCGCTCGCTGGGCCGACGATCCGGCCGCCGCCGGGCTGAGCCTCGGCATCGCCGTGCTCACGATCCTCGCTCTCGCCGCCGCGTGGTACGCGCTCGTGCACCACGCCGTTCGGACCGTCGCGCGTCCCGCCGTGGCGCGCGGCAGCGGCGGGCTCGGGTGGTTCGCCATCACACCCGGCACTCCCGGCGGCGCCGTCGCCGCGCGGAGCATGCTGTACTGGCTTACCGACCGGCGCCACCTCGTGAACCTGATCGTGATCCCGATCGCCGCGCTCATCGTGATGCTCCCGCTGCTCATCGTGGACGTGCCGTTCCCGACGGTCGTACTGGTTCCGGTTCCCCTCATGGCGCTGTTCCTCGGCTGGCTGCCGCACAACGACCTCGCCTACGACTCCACCGCCATCTGGATGCACATCGCGTCGGGCGTGCGCGGCGTGCACGACCGCGTCGGCCGACTCATCCCGATCCTCGTCATCGGCGTGACGGTGCTCGCCATCACGATCCCGATCGCGATCGCGCTCCACGGCCGCTGGCTGCTGCTTCCCGCCATGGCGGGGGTCTGCGCGAGCCTGTTCCTCGGCGGGCTCGGGCTGTCGAGCATCGCCTCCGTGGCGGCACCGTATCCCGTGCCGCATCCCGGCGACGGGCCCTTCCAGCAGCCGGAGCGCCCCGGCTCCGCTGCCGCCGCCTCGCAGGCCATCGTGCTCGTCGGGGCGGTGGCCGTGTCGATCCCCGCGGTGTGGTGGGGGTGGCTCGCGCTCACCCGCGGCGGCGGATACGCGGAGCTCGCGCTGTGGGGCGGACTCGCGATCGGCCTGCTCGTGCTGGTGATCGGCATCGGCGTCGGGGCGGCGGTGTTCGACCGCCGAGGCCCTCGGCTGCTCGAAGTCGCGGAGGCCGGCTGAACCGGAGACAGCGGACCGGTGCGCGGTTAGACTGGGCCACCATGAGTACCCCGATCGACAGCCCCGACTCCGGCGGCTTAGCGACCCTCGACCGCGAGCTCGAAGAGCTGCTGCGCGAGGAGAACATCGAGCCGGGCGACCACGAGCGCTTCTCGCACTACGTGAAGAAGGAGAAGATCCTCGAGTCGGCTCTCACCGGAAAGCCGGTGCGCGCGCTGTGCGGCAAGAAGTGGACGCCCGGTCGCGACCCGGAGAAGTTCCCGGTCTGCCCGACGTGCAAGGAGATCTACGAGGGGCTGCGGAAGTAGGCCTCACTCGGCGTCCATGTAGACGGTCGGGATCGCCGGGTCGGCTCGGCTGAGCGCCAGAGCGCGGACAGGCAGTTCCTCGCGCACCCGCGCATGGTGGGTGCGGGCGGCCGCGACACCGGCCGGACCCTCATGGGATGCGTCGATCTCGCCGTCTTCGACGAGTGCGACCTGGAGCGGCCGGGCGTCCGGGTGCTCGCTCGCGTCCTCGACCGCCTCGAAGCCGTCGGAGACGACGATGAGCTCCTGCGTGGCCGTCCCGGAGTCGAGCATGCGGAAGGCCGCCTTGCGGCCGCCCTTCGACGACTTGTCGGTGGACGCCTTGGCCACCGAGACCCACGAGCCGTCGGCCGCCTGCCGTGCCACCAGCTTGTACACCATCCCGGCCGTCGGCGTGCCCGAACCGGTCACCAGGGAGGTTCCGACGCCGTACGCGTCGACGGGAGCGGCGGCGAGGGTCGCGATGGCGTACTCGTCGAGGTCGCTCGTGACGGTGATCTTGGTGCCCGTCGCGCCGAGCCCGTCGAGCTGCGCCCGCACCTCGGCCGCGACGATCGGCAGATCGCCAGAGTCGATGCGCACGCCGCCCAGCGAGGTTCCCGCGACGCGGACGGCCGTCTCGACGCCGGTCGGGATGTCGTACGTGTCGACGAGCAGCGTCGTCTGCACTCCGAGGGCCTCGATCTGGGAGCGGAACGCCTGCTCCTCGGTGTCGTGCAGGAGCGTGTACGCGTGCGCGGCGGTGCCCATCGTGGGGATGCCCCACATCCGGCCCGCCTCGAGGTTGCTCGTGGCGTCGAAGCCGGCGATGAACGCGGCACGGGCCGCGGCCACCGCGGAATGCTCGCCGGCGCGGCGCGAGCCCATCTCGGCCAGCGGCCGGTCGCCGGCGGCGATGGACATCCGCGCCGCGGCCGTGGCGACCGCCGAGTCGTAGTTCATCACGCTGAGGGCGATCGTCTCCAGGATCACCGCCTCGGCGAACGTGCCCTCGATCGTGAGCACGGGCGATCCGGGGAAGTACAGCTCACCCTCCCGGTAGCCGCGGATCGAGCCGGTGAACCGATAGTCCTCGAGGAACGCGAGGGTCGACGCATCCACCACTCGCTCGTCGCGCAGATACCGCAGCTCGTCCTCGCCGAACCGGAAGTCGCGGATCATCTCCAGGAGGCGCCCGGTGCCCGCCAGCACGCCGAAGCGGCGAGCGCCGGACAGCCGCCGCGTGAACAGCTCGAACACGCACCGGCGGTCGGCGGTGCCGTCGCGCAGTGCGGCATCGAGCATCGTGAGCTCGTAGCGGTCGGTGAACAGGGCGGTGCTGGGCGCGCTCATGGGCGTCAGCCTAGCGGCCGCCCCCGCACCGGTAGGCTGGACGATTGTGAACGACGCCCCCATCGGAATCTTCGACTCCGGAGTCGGTGGGCTCACCGTCGCGCGGGCCGTCTCGGCGCTCCTGCCGCAGGAGTCGATCCGGTACATCGGCGACACCGCGCATTCGCCGTACGGACCGAAGCCCATCGCGGACGTGCGCCGGTACGCCCTCGAAGTGCTCGACACCCTGGTCGACGAGGGCGTCAAGATGCTCGTGATCGCGTGCAACACCGCCTCCGCCGCGATGCTGCGCGACGCGCGCGAGCGCTATGACGTCCCCGTCGTGGAGGTCATCGGTCCCGCGGTGCGGACCGCGATCTCGACGACGCGCAACGGCCGCATCGGGGTGATCGGCACGGCCGGCACGATCGGCTCGGGCGTCTACCAGGACATGCTCGGCGTCAACGCCGACCTCACCGTCTTCGGCCAGGCGTGCCCGCGCTTCGTCGACTTCGTCGAGGCCGGCGTCACCGGCACCCCCGAGGTGCTCGCCGTCGCCGAGGAGTACCTCGCCCCGCTGCGCCACGCGGGTGTCGACACGCTCGTGCTCGGGTGCACGCACTACCCGTTCCTGGAGGGTGCGATCAGCTACGTCATGGGCGCCGACGTGTCCCTCGTGAGCAGCGACACCGAGACCGCGAAGGACGTCTACCGCCAACTGGTGTCCCGCGACCTCATCGCCGGGCCGGATGCCGTGGCCCAGCACGAGTACGAGGCGACCGGTGAGTCGGCTCACGCGTTCCTCGACCTCGCCCATCGGCTCATGGGGCGCGAGGTCACCGATGTGAAGCTCGTGCAGACCGGGGTGATCGACCTGCCGGTCGGAGCCCGCACGAACTCCGTCCCCACCACCCGAGAGAAGGAAGCCGGATGACCGACACCCTCCGCGTCGACGGTCGCACCGCCGACCAGCTGCGCCCCGTCGTGATCGAGCGCGGTTGGAGCGCACAGGCCGAGGGCTCGGCCCTCGTCAGTTTCGGTGGCACGAAGGTGCTGTGCACGGCGTCGTTCACGAACGGCGTTCCGCGCTGGCTCACGGGCAAGGGGAAGGGATGGGTCACCGCGGAGTACGCCATGCTTCCCCGTGCGACCAACACCCGCAACGACCGGGAGTCGGTGAAGGGGCGCATCGGCGGCCGCACGCACGAGATCTCCCGCCTCATCGGCCGGGCCCTCCGCGCCGTCGTGGACACGAAGGCACTCGGCGAGAACACGATCGTCATCGACTGCGACGTGCTGCAGGCCGACGGCGGAACTCGCACCGCCGCGATCACCGGCGCCTATGTCGCCCTGGCCGACGCCATCGCGTGGGGTCGCGAGAAGAAGTTCATCGGGCAGAAGGCCCAGGTGCTGTTCGACTCGGTCGCCGCCGTGTCGGTCGGCATCGTCGGCGGCGAGCCGATGGTCGACCTCGCCTATGTCGAAGACGTCCGCGCCGAGACCGACATGAACATCGTCGTCACCGGTCGGGGGCTGTTCGTCGAGGTGCAGGGCACTGCGGAAGGCGCGCCCTTCGACAAGCGCGAGCTCGATGCGCTGCTCGAACTCGGCGTGAACGGATGCGGCCAACTGCGCGACATCCAGGCCGCGAGCCTGAGCGAGGGCGCCGACGCGCCGGAGGCGCGGCAGTGACCCGCGCGGTGCTCGCCACGCACAATCCGCACAAGGTCACCGAGTTCGCGCAGATCGTCGCGGCGACGCGTCCCGACTTCGAACTCGTCGGGTACGACGGCCCCGAACCGGTCGAAGACGGAGTGACGTTCGCGGAGAACGCGCTGATCAAGGCGCGTGCGGCCGCCCGTCACACGGGGCTGCCGGCCTTCGCCGACGACTCCGGCGTGTGCGTCGACGTGCTCGGCGGGGCGCCGGGCATCTTCTCGGCGTACTGGGCCGGGCACAAGAAGGACGCCGTCGCGAACCTCGAGCTGCTGCTCGACCAGATCTCCGACATCGCCGATCCGCATCGCACCGCGCACTTCACGTCGGTGATCGCGCTCGTGCTTCCCGGCGACGGCGAGCACGTCGTCGAAGGCATCTGGCCGGGACGGATCGCGACCGCCGCTCGCGGGACGGGCGGGTTCGGCTACGACCCGGTGTTCATCCCCGACGAGCAGCCCACAGCGGTGGAGCGCACGGTGGGCGAGTGGACCGACGCGGAGAAGGCCGTCGCGTCGCATCGAGCCCGGGCGTTCGCCGCGCTGCAGCCGCTGCTGCATCTGCTGTAGCGGGCTGCGTCTGCTGTAGCGCGCGGGGGATGAGGCTGAGAATCAGACTCATTCCCGACTGCGCCGTTCCGGCGGTCGCGGCAGCTGACGGGGCCTAGCCTGGGGGCATGCACGACCACGCACCGAGCGGCATCCGCGGCGCCGACAACCGGCGCCTGCTCGCGATCTCGCTCACCCTGACGACGGTGGTGCTGGTCGTGCAGATCGTGGGCGCGGTGTGGTCGGGCTCGTTGGCGCTGCTGGCCGATGCCGCCCACATGTTCGCCGATGCCGCCGCGCTCGTCGTGGCGCTCGTCGCGAGTGCCGTCGCCGCGCGCCCGGCCAACGACCGCCGCACCTTCGGGTATCAGCGGGCGGAGGTGTTCGGCGCACTCGTGAACGGTGTGATCCTCATCGCCCTCGCGGTGGGAGTCGCGGGGGAAGGTGTCGCACGGCTGACGAACCCGGCCGACGTCGAGGTCGCCGGGGGAGTGATGCTCGTCGTCGCGGTCGTCGGGCTCTGCACGAACGCTGTGGCGATGTGGCTGCTGTCCGCGGCCCAGCGGCGCAGCATGAATGTGCGCGGCGCCTACATCGAGGTGATGGGCGATCTCATCGGCTCGGCTGCGGTGATCGTGGCGGCCATCGTCATCCTCGTCACCGGCTGGCTCGCCGTCGACGCGATCGCGTCGCTCGTCATCGCCGCGCTCATCGTGCCGCGCGCCGCCGGCCTGCTGCGCGAGGTGGTGTCGGTGCTGGGGGAGTCGGCGCCCCAGGGGGTGCAGGTGCAGCACATCCGCGACCACATCCTCGACACCCCCGGCGTCCGCGCCGTGCACGACGTGCACGTGTGGCAGCTCACCCGTGGCGCCCCGGTGTTCACCGCCCACGTCATCGTCGACGACGACGCGCTGCGCGAGGGCCGCGCGGGTGACATCCTCACCCGGCTCCAGGGCTGTCTCGCCGAGCATTTCGACGTGGAGCACTCGACGTTCCAGCTCGAGCCCGCCGGCCACAGCGAGCACGACGCCCACGCCTGACCGAGGTGCGCCGTTTCACATGAAGTCGCGCGTTGCGCATCATCCCGACGCAAGAATGATGTGTTCGCGGCGGTTCCATGTGACATCGACGAAGGGACGAGGGAACGGGCGCTCAGCCCTCCCGGCGCACCTCGGCGGGGGTCTTGTCGGGGCGGAGCCCACGCCACCGGGCGTGCCGCAGGATGCCGCCCGGGGTGAACTCGGCGTACTCGACCTCGCCGACGAGCTCGGGTCGCACCCACAGGGCGTCGCGGGCGTCGGCGGGCGGCACGCCGACGAACGGGTCGTCATCCTGCCGCAGCGGACGCAGCAGCCCCTCCAGGTGCTTCAGCGTCGACTCGCTGAAGCCGGTGCCGACGCGTCCGGCGTACCGCAGGCCGTCGGGAGACGGGATGCCGAGAAGGAGCGACCCGATCGACCCCGTGCGACCGCCCCGGCCGGGCCGCACGCCGCCGATCACGACCTCCTGCGCGCGGGTGATCTTGACCTTCAGCCATTCCTCCGACCGCTCCCCGCGCCGGTAACGGGACGCCGGGTTCTTCACGACGATGCCTTCCAGGCCGAGGCGGCGGCTGAGCGCGAGCGCCTCATCGACGTCGTGGAGCACGGGCGGCACCGCGACGGTCTCCGGCGCCGCCGTCGCGATGCGCTCGAGCGCCTCCCGTCTCTCCGAGAGCGGGTCGTCGGCGATGTCGCGCCCGTCGATCGCGATCACGTCGAACACGTGATACCGCACGGGAGTGCGTTCGCGCTCGGCGGCGATCTCGCGGGGCTTCGTGAGATGCATGCGATGCTGCAGCCGCGAGAAGCTCGGCCGTCCCGACGCATCCAGGGCGATGATCTCCCCGTCGATCACTGCGGATGACGCCTCGAGCCGGAAGCCGCCGGTGATCTCGGGGTAGCGCGCGGTGATGTCGGTGCCGCTTCGGGCGTAGAGCCTCAGCGCGGTGCCGTCCCAGACGCCGATCGCGCGGATGCCGTCCCACTTCACCTCCGCCCAGGCGCCGCCCCACTGCTCGGCCCTCCGCGCCGCGAGGGCGGGCGACGCCGACGCGGTCAGCATCGGCGCGCGGTCGGCGCGCGTCGTGCTGCCCTCGGGTGGAGCGGCGCCGGATGCCGCGGAGGCCGAGGCGATCGCGCCGTCGGGGACTGCCCCGGATGCGTCGGCCCGATCACCGTCGGACACCGGTACGGATGTGTCGGCCTGCTCGCCGCCGCGTGCCGGACCGGACGCGTCGGTCGGCCCGGCGCTCGACACCGGCCCGGATGCGTCGGCCTGCTCCGACGGCGCGACCGGGGCTCCGTCGGGCTGCGGGCGGCCCTCGGCATCCGTCTTGGTCCGGTGCAGCAGCCAGCTGGACCGCTCGCCCTCGCCCTGCGTGCGGATGAGCGCGACGCGCACGGTGCCGAGCGGTCCGCCGGCGCGTCCGTGCAGCGTCACGATGACCTCGTCGTCGCGCCACTTCTCCGGCTCGTAGCGGCCGTCGTCCCAGATCGTGACGGTGCCGCCGCCGTACTCGCCGCGCGGAATCGTGCCCTCGAACGAGCCGTACTCCAGGGGATGGTCCTCGGTCATCACCGCGAGGGAGTTGCGTCCCGGGGTGGGCGGGACTCCGCGGGGCACCGCCCAGCTGACGAAGACGCCGTCGTGCTCCAGGCGGAAGTCCCAGTGCAACCGCCGCGCATGGTGCTCCTGGATGACGAAGCGCGGCTGCTCGCCGGGAGGCGTCGCCGCCGCAAGTGGATTGTCGGGCACCGGCTCGGGCGTGCGCTGGGCATCGCGCTTGGCGATATAGGCGGAGAGGGGACCGGATGCGCCGGCCCGCGCGCCGGCGCGGAAGCCCAGGCCCGCCATCGGGTCACCGATGTGCTCGGCGCGGTCCAGCACCTCGTGGAACTCGAGCTGGCGAAGGTCGGGGTCGTCCAGCTCCTCCCAGGTGCGGGGAGCCGCGACCGTCGGGCGCTCCCGTCCGCGCAGCGAGTAGGGCGCGATCGTGGTCTTCGCCTGGTTGTTCTGGCTCCAGTCGAGGAACACGCGCCCCGCGCGGACATCCTTCGCCATGCGGCTGACCACGAGGTCGGGGTGATCCGCCTCGAGTGCCTGGGCGAGCTCCTTCGCCACGGCCGACGCCTGCTCGCTCGTGTGCCTGCCGTCCAGCGGCGCGTAGACGTGGACGCCCTTGCTGCCGCTCGTGACGGGATGAGCCTCGAGTCCCATGTCGGAGAGGATCGCGCGCACCCAGCGCGCCACCTCGGCGCAGTCCGACAGCCCCATGCCCGGTCCCGGGTCGAGATCGAGCACGAGGCGGTCGGGCATCCCGCGGTCGCCGTCGGAGGTGAACCGCCACTGCGGCACGTGCAGTTCGAGGCTCGCCACCTGCGCGAGGTACACCAGTGTCGGCACGTCGTCGACGAGCGGGTAGTACTTCGGACCGCCGGAGTGCTCGATCGGCAGCCGGTGCACCCAGTCGGGGGCGCCGGGTTCGAGATCCTTGCCGAAGAACGGCGGATGGTCGACGCCCTCCGGCCATCGCTTGCGCGTGACGGGTCGCTCGGCGATATGCGGGATCATCAGCGGGGCGATGCGGGTGAAGTAGTCGATGACCTCGCCCTTGGTCGTGCCCGTCTCCGGGTACAGCACCTTGTCCAGCCGTGACAGACGCAGGCGCCTGCCTCCGATCTGCACGACCTGCTCATCACCCGGCATAACACACATCCTGCCGGGTGAGAATGACGCGCGCATCCGGTTGCCCCGGGCACGGCGGCAGTGTTCACTGGGGTCATGAGGGCGATCTGGAAGGGTGCGGTGACCTTCGGCCTGGTGAATGTGCCGGTGAAGATCTACGCCGCGACCGAGGACCACGACATCTCGCTGCACCAGGTGCACGCGAAGGACGGCGGACGCATCCGCTATCAGCGCGTCTGCGAGATCGACGGCGAGACCGTGCCGTACAGCGACATCGACAAGGCCTACGATGACGGTGACCGCACCGTCGTGCTGACCAAGGAGGACCTCAAGTCCCTTCCCGCCGAGCAGAGCCGCGAGATCGAGGTCGTCGAGTTCGTGCCGAGCGACCAGCTCGACCCGCTGCTGTTCGAGAACCCGTACTACCTCGAGCCCGACTCGAAGTCACCGAAGGCGTACGCGCTGCTGCGTGAGACGCTGCAGCGTACCGACCGCACCGCGATCGTGCGCTTCTCGCTGCGGCAGAAGACGCGGCTGGCGGCCCTGCGTGTGCGCGGCGAGACGCTGACGCTGCAGACGCTGCGCTGGGCCGACGAGATCCGGGATGCGTCGTTTCCGGCGCTCGATGAGCCCGTGAAGATCAGCGACAAGGAGCTGGAGCTGTCGGCGGCGTTGGTGGAGGGGTTCGCAGCGGACTTCGATCCGGAGTCGTTCACCGACGAGTATCAGAAGGAGCTGCGCACCCTGATCGACGCCAAGCTCGAGAAGGGCGAGGCGATCGACACCACCGAGACGTTCGGCGAGCGCGAGGAGGAGGGCGGCGGCGAGGTCATCGACCTCATGGAGGCGCTGCGCGCGAGCGTCGAGCGCAGCCGCAAGGCGCGCGGCGACGACGACGAGAAGAAGTCGAAGAAGAAGAGCAGCCGCAGCAAGGCGGGCTGATCAGCCGCCGTCGGCGGCTGATGCGGCGGTGCGGCGTCAGTCTTGGGCGTCCGGCGCGATGTCGTGCACACGCCTGGCGTCCTGCGCGTGCTCGCGACGCACCTTCGCCCGCTCGCGGAAGTAGTGCCAGGCGGTGCCGGCGATCGTGAGCACGACCACACCGATGAGGATGAGGTCAATGTACTCCTTGACGAGATCGGCGATCCACGGGATGTGGCCGATGCCGTAGCCGAGCATCGTGAGACCGAAGCCCCACAGCAGCGCCCCGATGAGGTTGTACAGCGAGTACCGGCGCCACGGCATGTGGCCGACGCCGGCCGCCACCGGCGCGAAGGTGCGCACGATCGGCACGAAGCGCGCGAGGACAACGGTGAGGCCGCCGAAGCGTTCGAAGAACGCGTTGGTGCGTTCGACGTTCTTGCGGCTGAACAGTCCCGATTCCTTCTTCTCGAAGACGGAGGGGCCGCCCTTGTGGCCGATGAGGTACCCCACCTCGCCTCCGGCGAAGGCGGCGAGCGCGATGAGCAACGAGACGAGCCAGATGTTGAGCCCGAAGATGTCGTTCGTGTTCGTGAGGATGCCCGAGATCACCAGGAGGGTGTCGCCGGGCAGGAGGAAGCCGATGAGCAGCCCCGTCTCGGCGAAGATGATGAAGCACACCACGAGAAGCGCCCACGGACCCGCGGCGGAGATGATCGTCTCGGGGCTGAGCCAGGGGATGAGACCTGCTGCGTGCACGTGGATCCCGTCGGAGAGGGCGGTCAGAAGGGCGGCGCCGGGTTCGTCGGCGTCCGTGCGGAAGGTGGGACTTGAACCCACACGCCCGAAGGCACAGGAACCTAAATCCTGCGTGTCTGCCGATTTCACCACTCCCGCGAGTGGTCTCAGTCTACTGAGGGCGCTGTGCGGACGCTGTGGGGATGTCCCGCCGGATTCCGCGGCGGAAAACCCCCTGTGGATAACTTTCGAGGCGCTCGGACGATTCTTGCAAGGATGGCGAAATGAGTCTCGCCCCAGCGTCTGACGGCGGCCTCGGACTGCGTGCGACGGAGCGGGTCGCCGAGCGGGTCCGCGAGCGGCTGCGCGCGGAACAGGCCGACCCGGCGCGGGATCCCGATCGTGCCACGCAGATCGCGTGGGCGGAGGTGCGCCGACACAACGACTTCGCCCTTGCCCGCGGCCTCGACACGATCGACGACGAGCAGGGCTGCGTGCGCGACGTGCTCGCGACCGTGGCGGGCTTCGGGCCGCTGCAGGGATACCTCGACGACCCCACCGTCGAGGATATCCGTCCGTTGCACCGGGGTCGCCAGGTTAACACACGCCGGGCCTGGTGAGGGACGGGCAGCCGCGTCTAGCGCGTCACGAAAGGAGCGTTGCGGGCGGCGCCTCGCGGAAGGAGTCTTGCCTGGTCAGAGGTGCTTTCTGCGCCTGTTAACCTCGTCATCGGAGCGGGCAAGGTGCTCGCCGGAGAAGGGGGACATGATGGACAAGCTCGGAGCACTCGCGGCGGCCCACGGCGAGCGCGCGGTCGAGTTCGCCGCGTGGGGCTGGGCGGCGACGCTGCCCGCCGAGACGCGGCGGACGGTGGAGCTGGCGCTCGGGATGCAGGGCATCGACGGCCTGGGCGACCTCGTCGCTGTCGGCCCCGCGGTCGGCGGCCTGGATGAGGCCCAGCTCGGGGAGCTGTGCGCGGTCGTGGAGGCGGAGCTGGGCGAGCTGCTCGCGGCGTGAGAGAGCGGATGGAACATGACCTAGATGCTCCATCCGCCCGTCGCCAGGGTAGCGCTCGGCGCGCTGCGCCGTAACGCCGAAAAGGCCCCGGCCCTCCACGTCATCGACATGATGCGGGGGAGGCCGGGGCCTTTCGTGCGTCTAGACGCTGCGGGTTAGGCGGCGTGCGCCAGGCGGCGGGCAGCCTTCACAAGCTCCTGCTCGGAGGTGAGGCCCTGGCCGCCGTTCTGGGTGTAGGTGAGGTTCGTCGTGGACCCCGCGCCGTTCAGGGCGGCCAGACGGCGGCCAACCGCGCCGCCGTCACCGGCAGCGATGGCGGCGTCAACCGCTGCGCCGGAGCCGATGGCGAGGGAGACGCCACTCACGGCGTCCTCGGCGGCGGAGGCAAGGCCCAGGGTGGCCTTGGTTACGTCGGACTCCATCGAGCCGATGCCGATGGCCAGACCCTCTCCGACGAACTCGCCGTAGCCCTTGAAGAGGCGGGAGGGCGAGTGGATGCCGAGGAAGGACAGGAAGCCGCCGATGGCGTTCTTCGCGATGTTGAGGAGCGCCTGGCCGACTGCGCCCGCCATCTGCCCGAGGCCCTTGATGAGGCCGCCGATCAGGTCCACGCCCGCCTGGATGAGGAGGGGGATGCACTTGATGAGGGCGGTGACCATCTTCGGCACGAGCTTGATGAGCGCCGGGATCAGCACCGGGATGATGCGCGGGATCGCCGTGACGATGCCGGTGAACAGCGTCACCGCGCCGTTGATGAGGGCCGGGATCATCGACACGAGCGACGAGAGGAGCGTCGGCAGGAGGTCGATGATAGCGCCGATCAGCGGCGGGATGATCTTTGGCAGCGCGGTGACGATGGCCGTGAAAAGCTTCACGGCGCCGTCGATGAGCTTCGGGATCATCGAGATGACGGCGGAGATGATCTTGGGCAGGAGGTCGATGATCGCCGCGACCAGGGGCGGGATGATCTTCGGCAGCGCGTTCACAAGCGAGGTGAACAGCGTCACCGCGGTGTTCAGGAGCGTCGGGATCATCCCGATGAGCGTCTTGACCACCTTGGGCAGGGCGCCGATGAGCGCCGTCAGCAGAGGCGGGACGATCTGCTCAAGCGCCGCGATGAGCGAGGTGAACAGGGTCACCGCGGAGTCCAGGAGGACCGGGACGCCCGCCATGAGGTTGTCCACGAGCGCCGGGATGAGGTTGCCGAACGCGGCGACGATCTGCGGGAGGGCCAGCACGACGGCGCCGACCGCGGCGGTGAGGGCGTCGGTGATGCCGGTCAGGAGGATCGGCAGGTTGGCGGTGAGGTTGTTCAGCATCGCGGGGATGAGCGTGCTGAACGCGCCGACGACGGACGTGATGAAGCCGGGGATCATCGCCACGATGGCGTCCAGGCCGCTGAGGAGGTTCTCGGGGCTGATGGCCACCAGTGCGATGAGGGCGCCAGCGGCGAGGCCGATGGGGCCGGTGAGGCCAGCAAACGCCGTGCCCAGGATCGGGATTTGCGACAGGAGCGGGCCGAGGAGGCCGCCCAGGAGGCCGAGGATCGGCAGGAGGGCGCCGAGGGTGCCGGTGAGCGTTCCGGCATCGGCAGAGAGGAACTTGGTCCACTTGTCCACCAGGGGGCTGAGCGCCTTGCCGAGGCTGTCCAGGACGCCCGTGGCGGCGCCGAGGGCGTTGGTCAGGACGGGGATGGCGGGCTGGATGAAGAGCGCGCCGAGGCGGGACAGGGCGGCGCGGGCGTTGCTCAGGGAGCCGAGGAAGCTGCCGCCCATGACTCCCGCGACGCCATCGACGGCGGGGCCGAGAGCGCCGTAGAACATATCGGCGGTGACCTTGCCCGCCGAAATCATGCCCGCCAGCTCGGAGTTGGAGACGCCCATGGCCTCGGAGAGGTACTGCCAGATGGGCACGCCCCGGTCGGCGAGCTGGTTCATCTCCTGGGTGGTCACCTTGCCGTTGGCGGCGACCTTGTTGAAGATCGCGCCCATGTCGTCCATGGAGACGCCAGCGAGAGCGGCGGTGTTGCCGATGGTGGTGAGCACGCCGGTCAGCTCCTGACCCGGCTGGATGCCAGCGGCGAGGAGGCCAACCGCGGAGTTCACGGCGGAGTCGAGACCGAACGCGGTGCCCTTGACCGATGCGAGGGCGTTGTCCGTAATGGTCTTGGACTGCTCGGTGGTGTAGTTCAGGGCCTTGAGCTTGGTCTGGGCCTCATCGAGCTTGAGGGCGCGGGAGAAGCCGCCGACGGCGGCCATGCCGACGAGAGCGGTGCCGATGGTGCCGACCGCGCCGAGGGCGGCCTTGACGGAGCGGCCCAGGCCGTCGGCAATGCCGGAGTACAGGGCGTTTCCGCCAGAGCGTCCGGCGCGGTCCAGGTCAGGGCTTACCTGAGAGGTGAGGGTCTTCCCGAAGTTCTTAGCGCTCGGGATGATGTTTAGCGTGGCGAAGCCCACGTTTTCGGCCATGGAAGGCCTCCTATTGGGTGGTCGGGGGAGTGGCGGGATGGGGGTGCGCGGGCACGCAAAAGCCCCCGTCGGCCCGCGCCGGAAGGGCGGGGGGACAGGGGCTTGAGCGGTGAGGGTCTAGCAGGTCGTGCGGCGGCGGAGGCGGCCCTGCCCGCCGCGGTGATGGGCGCGGGGGATGTTGTGGGTCACCAGGGCACGGTGGAGGGCGTGGAGGAACTCGTGAGCGTCGCCGAGGGTGAGGAGGCCGACGGCCTCGCGCGTGGGACGGTCGGGTAGGACCCTGCGCACGGCTCGGAGAGTGTCGGGGGTGGCGACGGCCTGGCGGAGGGTCTCGCGGGACACCTGGACAGGATGGCCGCGGAAGTGGACAGTCACGGTGGCGGGGACGGTCATGCTCTCAGGCCTCCCCAGGACGCCACGGCGGCCTCCAGCTCGGCAGCGGCAGCGGTCGCCTTGGTCGTGATGTCCTCGGCGGCGATGGACGCCGCGATGACCGCGGCGCGGACCGCCAGGTGGCGCGGGTCCGTCGCCGTCTGCTCGGTCGGGCGCTTGATGCCGCCAGCCGGGGCCTTGCGATCGTTCAGCTCCTTGATCGGCGCCGGTGAGGGCAGCCATTGGACTTCGTCAGCATGGGCGAAGGCGTCGGCCAGGGCAATGACGGCGAGGCCCATGGAGCGGATCGTCTGCGCGTTCTCGGCGGTGGACGTGGCGGTGGCGGTCATCGGGTAGCCCCCGCGGTCGAAGCCTGGCGGCCCGCGCCGGAGACGACGCGGTAGCCGCCCTCAGGGGTGCGCTCGACGTGGGAGGCGGGGATAGTCACCGGCTTGCCCTGGGGCGCCAGGACGCGGGAGATGAAGGACGGCTCAGGTGGGTCGATGCGGGGCATGGTGTCTCTCTCAGAAGGGCGCCGGTGTGGTGTCCGGTGTGGGGGTGGTTGGGAAGGTGGACCTCCGGCCAGGGGCGATACGCTGCGCGATGTCACGCGAGGCGTCGGGGCTGGAGACGCCGAGGCGGAAAACCTGCCAGATGAGGCGGGGCATGGCGCGGCAGGGGCCGGGGCGGTCACCGGCGAGGTACTCCTCGGAGCGGTGGCGGTGCTCCTGCGCCCACTGGACAGCGGCGCGGAAGATGGGATCGGCGCGGAGGTCGGAGGCCGGGATGGCCTCCAGCGCGCGGAGCGCGAGGGCAACGTCAGCAGGGGAGCGCCAGCCGCCGCGGGCAGACTCGGCGAGTCCGGGCGACCTCACCGGACGGCCCCGCCGTGGCGCTGACGGGCCATCTTTTGGCCCTTGGTGGTCGGAGCGATGAGGCGGGCCAGGATGCGCGCGGCGGCCTCCCGTGCGAGGCGGGCCTCCACGATTGTTGGGTGGACGACGGTCTGGCCGGTGGAGCCGGTCGCGACATAGCCCGCGGCGGAGGCCACAGTCTGGAGTGCGTAACTCGTGGTGAGTAGCTCGCACGCCTCCACGAGGGATGCGAAGGCGGCGCCGGAGAGGTTGGGCTGCTCGGCGAGGACGGTGTCGTAGGTGTCGATCACCGGCTCGGGCCAGTGCTCGGGGTGGTCTGTCATGAGGGGCCTCCAGGGGCGTGTAAACAGGGGAGAAATGGGGAAAATTTGGCGCTGCAAAAACAGACTTCTGCGTGCGCAAACAGGGGGACGCTATGGCCCTCCGGGAGGGAAGGCGAGGGGGTCGGGGGAGTCCCTCCCCAGGGTCCAGTCGGCGCTTGTCTGCTCTAGGGTTGACGCCGTGGGAACGTCGGATGCCATTGCCGTCTGGGCGCTCGTATCGAGCGTCTTACTCGGTGGCGGGTCGCTTACTGTCGCGATCATCGCGGAGCGACGTGCGAGGCGTGTTGAGGCGCGGCAAGACGCTGCTGGGATCGATTGGAAGCTGTCGTTCGACCCGGAGCGAGCGAGGTTGAGGATCATCAACCGCGGTGTGGACGATGCCCGCGATGTGACTGCCTCGGTGGAGCTTTACGGCTTCTCGGGTTCCGCGCGGTCTGACTTTGTGAAAGCGATGGGCGGCGAGATTGTCGCGGACTTTCCCGCCGTGCTCCCAAAGTTCGAGGCAAAGCGGGCGCAGTTCGACGCCGAAGGAGTACATGTCCCGGTGACCGTGGACATCGTCGCCAACGTCAAATGGCGCGTGTCCGGAAAGGCATGGCATCACGAGCGGTTGACCGGCACGGCAGAGCACTGGGTCTAGCTTTCCGGCTGCTGCGAGTAGGAGTGCAGCCCGCGACGCCGGAAGGAGAAGGCCAGCGGCGCGGACTGCGCGTGCTGCTGCTCGCTGTACCCACGGTGCGAGCGGCAGCGGACCCGCGAACATCATCGGTCGCGGGTGGCTCAGGAGCTAGGCCCCCGCGCGGGCAGCCGTCAGGGCAGCGTCCAGGGCGTCAGCGTTGGCGGCGTACTCCTCCTCGGTGCTGCCCTGGATGAGGTCCATCACCGGGGCCAGGCGCGGCAGCCGGATGATGGTCTGAGCGCGCCAGAGGGCGGCCCGGGTCGTCTTGAGCTGGGCGGCCAGGTCGAGGCGGGCGGCCTCGGCGGTGCGATGCATGGCGACCAGGTCGCGGTAGCTGGGCTGCTTCTCCATGGTGTGGGTCTCCTTGGGTGTCAGGGGGTGCCCGCCCTCGTGGGCAGCGGGGGCGGGCAGGGGGCGCTATGCGCCGGTGATGGTGTGGATGATGCCGACAGCGATGGCCAGCCCCGCCCAGACGGCGAGGCCGCCCAAGAGGGTATAAACGGTCGCCGAGGCGATCCGCTGGCCGACCGTGCGGCGCGAGGTGTGGCCGGTGATGGCGGCGAAGGCGCGGTCAGTGCGATAACTCATGCTGGGCCTTTTAGAAGCGGCGGAGGTCGGCGAGGACGGCGTCCGCGACGGGGATGGCGGCCTCGGCCCTACGGCGGCGGATGCGGTCGCGGATGACAGCGGTCGCCGCGTGGGGGTGCATACGCCGGGTAAGGCGGTCGTAGTCGTCGCGGTGCTCCTCGGGGATGCTGCCGCGGTAGGAGACGCGCTGGGCCTCGCGCTCGGTGAGTTCGCTGGAGTCGGACACGTCAGTAGACCTTCCGCTGGGTGAGGCCACGACGCCGGAGGATGGCGCGGTACTCGTTCGCCTTCTCATGCGCCGGGATGGCGTCGTTGGTGCGGATGGCATCGCACTCGCGGAGGAGGGCGATGCGCTTGGAGTCGAGGAGCGTGGCCGCGTCGATGGCGTCGGACACGATGCTCCAGGCGGCGGCGTTCTCGTCCACCAGACCGGCGTCCACGTAGGCCCCGATCTTGCCCAGCGCGTCGCGGAGGCCGTAGTTGCCGCCGTCCACGTTGATCGAACGGCCCAGAGCGTGGGCGAAGTCGTCCCGCTGGGTCAGCGCCAGAGTGAGGGTGTCCAGCGCCTCCTTGGCATGCTGCGAGGCGGCGGCATACATCGGCTCGACCTTGGCGGCGAAGTCGGGTTCCTCCATGGCGTCGTACACGAAGTTCCAGCGTGCACGCGCGGCGGCCTCCCAGGCGCGCTCAGCGGCGGTCTCGGCTGCCTGCGCGGCGCGGGCAGCGTCGTCGGCCTTGTTCCAGTCCGCGCGCTTGACGGACGCGATGGGCTGGCCCTCGTGGTCGCTCATGTCGCGGAGCTTGGCCGACGCGATGCTCTCGGCGCGACGGGCGGCATCCCGGGCCGTCCGGGCATCATGCAGCGCGTTGTCACGCTCGCGAGCGCCGGGGATGGCGTCCAGGATGAAGTCCGGGATCGGCTCGATGAAGTCGGACAGGCGGGGGGTAGCTGGCCGAAAGACCATGGTGTGTCTCCTAGATTGTTTGGTGGCCGCGGTGGCCGGTGGTGTGCTGCCGCCTTGGGCAGCGGGGTCGATGAGTAGACCGCCCGGAGCGGTCAGGCTGCTCGGCGGGCGCGGAAAGCCGCCAGATCGGCGACCGGGGAAGGGTCGCCCTTGAAGCGCTCGCGCTGGAGCTGGAGCGCGCCGAGACGGTCGCCGGAGAGGTACGCGGCATCCTGGGCCGCTGCCAGTCGCTCGAAGGCGTCAGCGGCGGCGTTGGCAGCGGTCGCCAGCTCGGTGAGGTGGTCGATCTGGTGCATGTCGGTGGTCTCCTCGGTGGTGGTCTCGGGGGTGAAGATGAAGCCGCGGGCGCGCGTGCCGTCGGCAGACGTGAGTACGCGTTCAGTCAGCCCGTGCGCTGCCGCGGCCTGGAGGATGAGAGCCGTCGCGCGTCGGGGAGCGATGGCGCGCCGCTCCTCGTCGGAGAGGTCCGCCCTGACCATGGCCGTCAGCTCGGCCCGGGTGATGCGCGCGCCGGGGACAAGCCCTCCATCGTCAATCAGCACGCCCAGGGCGTCGTCAATGGTCTGGAGCTGCGCGGCGGCTGCGGCCTCGCGCTTGGCCTTAGCGGTCGCCCGGTAGCGGACGCGCTGCTCGTCGGTGAGGGTGGGTGCCGCTGTGGGCGTCGGAACCATCCGTGCCGCTCGGGCCTCGCGGGCGGCGTCACGGGCTGCCCTCTGTGCGGCGGCTGCATCGAGGGCGCGAAGCTCGGTGAACGTTGCGGAGAGGATGGCCTCCTGGTAGTCCCAGCGGTCGAAGTGGGCGGAGACGTTGTCGGGGTGGTCAGCGGGGAACTCGTAGCGGAGGGCCGCATGGAGGCCCGCGTAGTGGTTGGAGAGCGCCAGGAACGGCGGAGCCTCTGCGACGTGCTCACGCCCCGGCTGCGGGGTGCGACGGGCCAGAGGGCCGTGGAAGCGCCGGTGGACGCCGGAGATGAAGCCGTGGACGGCCTCGCGGATGTCCCGGGGGTCGGTCAGGCCCGAGCGATGGATGGTCGGCGCGATGGCGAAGCGGGCGGCATGTTCGGGCGTCGGGACGCGGAACATCTGCGGGCAGGTGGTGCCGTCGCTCTGTGGTTCGAGGAAACGCGCGGTGACGTGGGCGGCAGTCGCGTGGGAGCTGCGCGCCCCCGGGGTCGTAGTGGCGTACTTGTCCAGGGCGGGCTTGAAGTTGATGGGGGACATGGGGGGGCTTTCGGTTGAGGCGCTGGCGGACGCCGACGGTGTGGGCAGTCGGGCGGCGAGGTGTGACAACGGGCCTCGCCCCGGGAGCTAACCGGAGGAGGCCCGTCGTCGGTGGTGTAGTACCCGCCAGGGTTCCGAAAGTGACCACGATGTGATGCCGCGAGGCGGCAGGGATGTTGTTGCACGTAGGAGTGCGCCTGGGGCCGGTGAGCTGCCCAGGTCAGAGAGGGGCGCCGCAGAGGCGGAGGTGAAGGTCGGGTTAGGCCGCGAGGAGTGCGACGGTGCGGCGGGCGACCGCCTCCAGGGCGTTGATATCGCGGGCGGCGATGGCGTCCTCGGCCTGGGCGGCCAGGCGGGCGCGCTGCGCGGTGAGGCGGGCGCGGTAGAGCTTGACGCGGCAGCGGTCGGAGCAAGTGTTAGCGGTGTTGCGTTCGGCGACGAAGGCGAGGCCACAGGAGGCGCAAGTGGCGGAGTACATGGAGACACCTCCAGGTGTTACGTGACGGTAAGGGGCCAAAGAGAAGCGCCCCGGCGACGTGGCCAGGGCGTGAGTAGGTAGTGAGAGTGTTCTTTTCTCTCAAGTAGTAGTGCGCCTGACTGCCCACGGAGACCCCCGGAAATACGCGGAAGTTGAGGCGGCGGCGGTGCGCTGGTGTCAGGTTCCCAGGGGACTCCCAGGGAGGAGCTGGCGGTGGCCCCGGTGGCCGTCATGGCGATGTCACACAAGTGACGAAAATGACGATGGGAACCGTCATTCTTACTTCACCTCTAGAGAGGGAGAGAGAGCTTAGACACAGATGTAGAAATGACGGAACGGAACGTCATTTGCGTCACTTGTGTGACATCCCGGGATGCACGGGAGGCCACCGCCACCTCCCCCGGCGCTGACGACAGGGGCGCCGGGTTGGACCCGACGGTGGACCTGGACCCGACGGTGGACCTGGACGTGGCGTGTCACGCCGGAGAGTCGGCCAGGGCCAGGCGGCGCGCCGTGGCGAAGGCCCGGAGGCGGCCCGCGCGGCGCTCAGACGGCCACTGGGCGGCGTACTGGGCGGCGATGGCGTCCAGGTAGGCGGCGGACGCGAAACGCTCGGCCAGGGACGGCTCAGGGCGTGCGGCGACTAGCTCGGCGATGACGGCGGGCGTCAGTGTAGGCGGCGGGAGAGTGACCGTCGCGAAGTCGATTTCGGAGGCGTGAAGCATCGGGGGCAGCCTAGCGGCGTGCCCCTGCTCGGCGCCGGTGTCGGACCGCGAGCTGGACAGCATCCCGGGGCACAGCGAAGGCCCCCCAGCGCCCGAGATGAGGAGCTGAGGGGCCTTGCAGAGTGGGGCCGGAGGCCCTATGCGAACTCATCGGGCAGCGGGGCGACCCGCATGGCTGCGAGCCGCTCGGCCATCGCCGCGGCGGGGACCACGGAGGGGCCGCCGTCGCCGAAGTGCTGCGGGACGACGACGCCGCGGACGCCGTCGGCGAAGGGGAGCCAGAAGACGCCGGAGCCATGCCAGACCTCGGGAGAGGCCTCGGCATCCGGCGCGTGCTCCAGGCGGTGGGCCTGGGCGATCCTGGCAGCGGAGTAGATGGAGTGGGAGCCGACGAACTGGAGAGCGTCGGGCTGGCGGTCGGTGGTCATGGCGTGCTCCTCGGCGGCGGGCGGACCGGGCGGACGGTGGCCCCCAGCTTGGCGGACTGGGGGCCGTGATGGCGACCTAGGCGGCCGTGGGGACGCGGGGCGTCCCCTCCTGCCTGAGGTGGCTGACATCGAGCGTCCGAGGGTCCACGTCCTCACCCGCCCAGACGATGCGCATGCGCTCGTGAGGGTGGAACCTGGCGCCGGACTTGGGCGCCGCCGTCACGATGATCTTGTCAATGGTGAGGCGGAGGAGCGCCCGTGCCTCCAGCACCGGCGCGGCCATGATGGCGGGTAGCGATATCTCCGGGTCCAGGAGTGCGCCGAGGTTGGCCGTCGTCTCTGGCAGCTTGGCCAGCTCGGCGCGGACGCGGGCGGCCTGGTTGCCCAGCTCGGCGACGATGCGCGCGTGGCGCTCCTCTGTCAGCGTGCCGCGCACGAAGAGGGCATCGTCGGCGGCGGCGACCCTGGCCTCCAGCGTGCTGAGACGGTCGGCCAGCTCGGCGCGCTCGCGCATGGTCCCGGGGTCGTTGCGGGCGAGCCAGCGCTCGGCGACAACCGCGAGCTGCTCGTCATCCGGTTCCAGCCGCGCCAGGTGGAAGGCCCACTCCCGTTTGACGGCGCGCTCCAGCGTCTCGATGCTGACGTTCAGCGGATGCTTGCACTCCTCGCCGACAGAGTCCAGCTTGCGGCAGCGGTAGGCGTTGCCGAAGGAGTTGCAGGTCCGGCGACACTCGGCGCACAGCACGAGGCCGCCGCCGAGGAGCGTCTCGGGCTGCTTCTGGGCGCGCATGCCGCGCCCGTACTGGCGGAGGCGTGAGTCGAGTTCCTGGAGGAGCGCCATCCGCTCGCCCTCGCTGACGATGGGGGCGACGCCCTCGGCCATGAGCGAGACGATATCGCCGGTGTCGGGGTCGCGCCAGGGGTGGATATCGCCGCCCTCGTAGCCTGCCTCGCGCTGCTCGCGGCGGTCCGGCGTCAGACCGGCGAGCGTTGGCGAGCGGAAGGCCACAGACATCGCCGAAGGTCGCCAGTGTGTCCCGCCCCGGCGCGTCGGGATGGCGCGCGCGTTCCAGTCCCGGCAGATGGCGAGCATCGTCTCGCCGCCCATGAGACGTTCGAACGCCTCTCGCACGAGCGGGGCCTCGGTCGGGTGAGGGCGGAGCTTGCGGTCGTCGCCGACGATGTAGCCGAAGGGCCGTTGACCGCCGAGGTAGAGGCCCGCCTTGCGCTGCGCAATCTTCTTGGCGCGGACACGAAGCTTGGTGTTCGCGCTCTCGGCGCGGGCCTGCTCGGAGACCATGACGATGACCATGCGGTGTCCGGGGACTGTCGAGTCCAGGGAGTCGCGGAGGAAGTACAGGCGGCCCCCGACTGCATCCACGTCGTCCAGGAGGGTGCCGACCTGGCCCGCGCCGCGGCGGCTGAGGCGGTCCAGCTTCCAGACGGCGAGGTGTCTCACTTCACCGGACGTGACGGCCTTCACCGCGGCGTCGAAGCTGGGACGCTTGACGTTGCTCTTGTAGCCGGACTTGCCGCGGTCGCGCCAGACCTCGCGAACGGTGCGGCCCTCGCGGGCGGCCCACTCGCGGAGGTCGGCCTCCTGGCGCTCCATGGAGTCCTTGCCCTCGGCATCGACGCTTAGGCGGATGTAGAGGTCAACCAGGTTGGCGGGGTCGAGTGCGACGGCGGTCATGCCGTCGCCTCCTCGGCGAGGAGCGCGCGGGCTGCGGTCAGCTCGGCGAGGGCGGCGTCAATGGCGCGGATGGCCTCGGCGGGGTCGTAGCCGATGCCCTCGGCGACGCCATGGAAGCGGGCGAGGCCCACGGCGTCCTCGGTGTCGGTCAGGTGTCGGGAGGTGGTGCCCGCGTAGGGGTCTGCGGGGGTGGAGGAGATGGCGGACATGGCGGCCCCTTTCGATGTTGTCGGGGAGGAGTGCGCCTGGCGGCGATCCCCTGCCCGGTGCATCGACGGGGTATCCGAGGAGCTGTGGATCAACTCCCCGGACCGGATCTACATCGCCCGCGAGGGCGTCTCCCAGCGTGTGCCGCTGGCCCTCACCGACAGCGCCGTGCGCGACCTCGTCGAGCGCATGCTGCAGGCGACGGGGCGGCGCGTCGACCTGAGCCAGCCGTTCGTCGACGCATCCCTCCCTGACGGATCCCGCCTGCACGTCGTGATCCCCGATATCACCCGCCGGCACTGGTCCGTGAACATCCGCAAGTTCCTGCCGGCGTACCGCGACCTCGACCGGCTCGTCCAGGGCGGATCCCTCGCGCCGGAGGGCGCGCGACTGCTGCGTGAGGCGATGACGCAGGGCCGCAGCATCCTGGTGAGCGGAGCGACGCACGCGGGAAAGACGACGCTGCTCGCGGCCCTCGTGGCGGCCGGCGCCCACGGGAACCGCATCGTCACGGTGGAGGAGACCTTCGAGCTCGCAGTGGACGCGCCCGACATCGTGGCGCTGCAGGGGCGGCAGCCGAGCCTCGAGGGCACCGGGGAGGTCACGCTTCGGCGCCTCGTGAAGGAGGCGCTGCGGATGCGCCCCGACCGCCTCGTGGTGGGGGAGGTGCGCGATGCGGAGGCGCTCGACCTCGTGCTCGCCCTGAACACCGGCGTGCCGGGCGCGGCGACGATCCACGCGAACTCGGCCCGCGAGGCTCTCGTCAAGCTCGCTTCCCTTCCGCTGCTCGCGGGACGGAACATCGACGGCGGGTTCATCCTGCCGGCGATCGCGTCGTCGGTGGACCTCGTCGCGCACTGCGTCCGGGGAGCGGACGGGCGTCGCCGTGTCTCCGAGATCGTCGCACCCACGGGGCGCATCGTCGACGGCGTCATCGAGACCCGCACGGTGTACGAATCGGCAGCCGATGGGCCGCGCCGGAGCCGCGCATGACCATCGTGTGGGGAGCGGTGCTCGCCGCCGGAATCCTGCTGACCCTGTCGCCGTGGCTCTGGCCGAAGGGCGCACCTCGCACCGCCCGGGAGGCGGGTGCACTCGACCGGCTGATGGACGCGGCGGGGTACGCGCACGTTCCGCTCAAGGTGCCCATCGCGATCGCGATGCTCCTGGGGCTCTTCGCCGGCGCCGTCGCATGGCTCGTCATCCCCGTGCCGGTCATCGCCGTCCTCGCCCTCGTGGCGGGTGCGGCCGTGCCCTTCTTCTGGCTGCGCGGACGGCGTCTGCGTCTGCTGCGCCTGCGCCGGGGTCTGTGGCCCGACGTGTGCGATCTGCTCATCGCCTCGGTGCGGGCGGGGATGTCGCTGCCCGACGCGGTGGCGTCGCTGCAGTCCTCCGCGCCCCCGGCGCTGCGGTCCGCCTTCGCGGCCTTCGCGCACGACGTCGCCGCGTCCGGCCATTTCGACTCGAGCGCCGCGCGGCTCAAGGTCGCGCTGTCCGACCCCATCGCCGACCGGATCGTCGAGACACTGCGCATGGCGCGCCAGGTGGGAGGCACCGAGCTCGTTCCGGTGCTGCGCGCGCTTGCCGCCTCGGTGCGGGCCGACGCGGCGCTGCGGGCGGAGGTCGAAGCCCGGCAGTCCTGGATCCGCGGCGCCGCGGTGCTCGGGGTGATCGCGCCGTGGGTGATCCTCGCGCTCCTCGCGATGCGGCCGGAGGGCGCGGCGGCGTACAGCAGCCCGGAGGGCATCGCCCTCATCCTCGTCGGAGCGGCGGTCTCCTTCGTTGCGTACCGCGTCATGATCCGCATCGGCCGGCTGCCGGAGCCGCGGCGGTGGTTCGGATGACCGGCGTCACCGACATCGCCCTCGCGATCGTGCTGGGCGGCGCGTTCGGCGCGGGGATGTGCCTGCTGCTCGTACTGCTGCCGCGCTGGGGAGCACCCAGCCTCGAGCGCCGCATCGCGCCGTACATCAGGGACGTGGCAGATCCGCAGGGACTCACGCCCATCGTCCCGCTGGCCACGCCCGCGGCGCTCTGGGCGGCACTCCAGGAGCGGCTCGGCCGCTTCGTCGGCGGATCGGAGAGCGTGGCGCGACGCCTCCGGCAGGCCGGGCGCCGTTCCGACCGCACGGGCGTCGCCGCGTTCCGCGCACAGCAGCTCGTGGGCGTCCTGGTGGGACTCGCGGCCGGCGGTCTGCTCGTCGTGGCGCTCGTGCTCACAGGACGGTTCACCGCCGTGGCGGCGATCGTGCCGCTCCTCGCCGCAGCGGCGGGTGGGGCGCTGTGCGATCTGCTGCTGAGCCGCGCGGCACGGGCACGAGCGGCGCGGGTGCAGGAGGAGCTGCCGACCGTCCTGGAGTTCCTCGCGCTGTGCCTGTCGGCGGGAGAGGGAATCCTCGACGCCCTGCGCCGCGTCGGGCAGGTGGGTGCGGGCGAGCTCACGGCGGAGTTGCGCGCGCTGGTGCTCGCGGTGGGGACGGGATCGACCCTGGCCGAGTCGCTCACCGCGCTCGGGCGGGGACTGCAGATCCCGGCGCTGACGCGAGCGCTCGACCACATCGTGGCGGCGCTCGATCGAGGGGCCCCGCTCGCGCAGGTGCTGCAGGCGCAGGCAGGCGACGCGCGGGAGGACGCGAAGCGCGCGCTGATCGAGCGGGCGGGACGGAAGGAGATCCTGATGCTCCTGCCGCTCGTGTTCCTGATCCTCCCGCTCTCGGTCCTGTTTGCGGTCTTTCCCGGCGTCTTCATGCTGCGCCTGGGCATCGGATGAGACGGAAGAGAAGTGAAGGAGAACATCATGCATGAACTTGCACACAGGGCAGCGCCGCTGCTGCGCTCGGCGTGGGGACGCCTGCAGCGCGCGTGGTCGCACGAGGTCGCCGACGACCGCGGCGACGTTCCCGGCTGGGTCCTGATCACACTCATGACTGCGGGGCTGGTGGTCATGATCTGGGCGCTCGCCGGGCCTGCGCTCGCCGACCTGTTCCAGCAGGCGATCGCGAAGGTGTCCGGGCTGTAGATGCGTCTGCTGCGGAGGGTGCCGGCGACCGATGATCACGGCTCGAGTCCGGTCGAGTTCGTGCTCGTCGGCGCTCTGCTGACCCTCCTCACTCTCGGAGTGCTGCAGTTCGGCCTCGTCGTGTACGTCCGCAACGTCGTGCACGACGCCGCGGTGGAGGGCGCCTACCGTGCGGCGCTCGCCGACGAGACCCTCGCCGACGGAGCCTCCCGCACCCGCACGATCATCACGCGTGCCGTGGGCGACGCGTACGCCTCGGAGGTGTCGGCGGCCGATGTCACGATCGGCGGCGCGCCCGCCGTGCGCGTCACCGTCCGGGTGCCGCTGCCGTTGGTCGGACTGCTGGGCGCGCCGCGGGGGATGGAGGTGACCGCCGATGCCCCGGCGGAGAGCCTCGAGTGACCGCTCGAGCCGAAGCCCCGATGACGCCGGTTCGGCGGCGCTGGAGTTCATCCTCGTCGGCCTCCTGCTGCTCGTGCCGATCGTGTACCTCATCGTGGCGCTCGGGCTCATCCAGGGGCAGAGCCTCGGCGCCGAGTCGGGAGCACGACACATCGCCCGGGCGGTGGCCACCGCATCCGACGAGGCGACAGCCCGCACCCGCGCCGACGCCGTACTCCGCTCGATCATCGCCGAGTACGGCATGAGCGCCGACCGGGTGCACCTGTCGATCACCTGCCGACCGGCCGACGGCGAGTGCCCGAGAGCGGGGACGACGCTCGTGGTGACGGTGACCACCAGCGTCACGCTGCCTCTCGTCCCGCCGATCCTCGACCTCGACCGGCTCGCGGTGATCCCGCTCGAGGCATCCGCCGCGCAGCGGGTGTCGAAGATGTGGGGGACCCCGTGACGCGCGGGCAGCTCCGCCGGTCGAGCACGGGGGAGAACGACGACGGCAGCATCCTCCTGCTGACGATCGGCTACGCGATGCTGGCACTCGTCGCCGTGCTCATCTGCACCGATGCGACGTCGCTGTATCTCGCGCAGAAGAAGCTCGACGCCCTGGCGGATGCGGCGGCCCTCGCCGGCGCCGACGGCTGGTCGCTCACTGTGGACGGGGACGACGCCACTGCGAGGCTGACCGCCGACGGGGTCCGTGCGCAGGCGGAGTCGTTCGTCGCCGATGTGGGGGCGGGCGCCCGCGTCGTGTCCGCCGACACCCCCGATGGCGCGTCGGCCCGAGTGCGTGTTGCCGCCGAATGGCACCCGCCGGTCGTGACGCTGTTCGTCCCCGACGGCTTCACGCTGGCCTCGACCGCAACGAGCCGCACGGCACTGAACTGACGGGCGTCGTCACGCCGGCGCGGCGAGGAACTCCTCGATCGCCGCGATCGTCACCGCGTTGTCCCGGTGCAGGATGCTGCGGATGCCGAGCGTCCGCGCGCCCTCGAGCGCGACCTCGTGGTCGTCGATGAACAGCACGTCGGACGCACTCGCGGTCATCCGTTCCAGAGCGGCCTCGTAGGCGGCGGGCTCCGGCTTCGCGGCGCCGAGCTCATGGGTGTAGCAGATCGGGTCGAACACCGACGCGAAGCCGTAGCGGCGTTCCTCCTCCTCGCGCGCGCCGTCCACGGAATTCGACAGGATGGCGACGCCGGCCCGGGACGACACGGTGCGCGCAAACTCCATGAGCTCGACGTTGAGCTCTCCGCAGTAGGCGTCCCACATCTCGGCCCTCATCCGGGCGGCGTCGGCGTCGTTCAGGCCGACGGCACGACCGACTCTGCGCCAGTACTCGGTCTCCGTGCCGGCCTCTCGGTCGATGGCCGGGAGCTCGGCGGCGTCGAGCCGTGCGACCCACTCCGCGGGAGTGAGGCCGGCGTGCGCCTGCCAGCGGGCGATGAAGCGGCCCTGCCAGGCGCCGTCGTCGACGATCTCCAGCACTCCGCCGATGTCGAACAGGATCCACTTCTTCGTCGGCATCCGCTCAGCCTATGGGCCTCACCGCCGCGGCACGAACCGCGGGATCCAGCGTAGGAACCCGATGGCGCCGATCAGCCCGATCCCGCCGACCACTCCGGTCGCCAGGCTCAGCGACCAGGCCGCCGTGAGCGCGGAGACGAGGAGCGGCGCCGCCGCACCGCCGGCATCCGTCAGCGTGCGCCAGGAGCCGAGGAACGCCGCCGGGTCGCTCTGCGGCGCGAGATCCGCGCCGAGGGTCATCAGGATCCCGCTCGACATGCCGTTGCCGACGCCCAGCACCGCGGCGAACAGGGCGAACCACATCGCCGCCTGCCGCAGGTCGTGCGTGAAGGCGAGTGCGAGGAACCCCGTGCCCATGAGGATCATCGCCGGCAGGGCGGCCCACAGCCTCCCGAAGCGGTCCATCACCTGCCCGGATGCGTAGAAGAGCGCGAAGTCCAAGGCGCCGGAGATCCCGACGACGATCGCGATCGTCTGCGCGTCGAGCCCGATCGACACGCCCCACAGGGGCAGCACCACCTGCCGGGCCGACCGGATCGACGACAGCAGCGCCGCAGCCACTCCCAGCCGCGCCAGTACCTGCCGGTGTCGCCACATCGTCCGGAAGACCCCGGTCGGCGGGTCGGAGGTGCGCACGGGTCCGGTGATGACCTCTCCGGTGTCCTCGTCCAGGGCCGTGTCCGCACGCGGATGCGTCCGCGCGAGGGCGGCCGCGGCATCCCGCTCGGGATCGGGCCCGAGCAGCACGAGCAGCACCACGCCGACCAGGCACACGAGCGCGAACCAGATCGCCGAGTGCTCATCGCCGAACACGGCGAGCAGCGCCGCCGCGACGAACGGCCCGACGAACACGCCGAGCCGGAAGGAGCCGCCCAGCAGCGACAGCGCCCGTGCACGGAAGGCGATCGGAATGCGGGTCGTCATGAACGAGTGCCGGGCGAGGCCGAACACCGCCGCGCAGAACCCCAGCACGAACACTGCGATCGTGAGCGTCGCGAGGTTCGGCGCGGCGAGCAGGCCGATGCTGGCGGCGACCGCGGCCGTCCCGCCGATGACCATCGTCATCCGCTCGCCGATGCGGGCGACCGCCCACCCGGCCGGCAGATTGCCGCAGAGCTGACCGACCACGAGCGCCGACGAGACGAGCGCCGCCAGAGCGACGCCGGCGCCCAGCTGTGAGGCGATCACGGGGATCAGCGGGATGACGGCACCCTCGCCGAGCGAGAACAGCAGCGTCGGCCCGTAGATCATCGGGCCGAACCGCCACAGCACCGTGCCGACGCGCAGGGGAGGGGAATCGGCGGTCACTGCATCCACGTTAGTCTGGAGTGTCATGCTTGAACTCGATCTGTCCGCCGACATCCAGGCCCTGCGCACCACCTTCGCCGACATCCAGGCGGTGGTCGACGTCCCGAAGCTCAAGGACGACATCGCGCGCCTGAGCGCCGAGGCCGGCGCTCCCGACCTGTGGGACGACGTCGAGAAGGCCCAGAAGGTGACCAGCGCGCTCAGCCATCGCCAGGCCGAGCTGAAGCGCGTCACCGAGATCGAGCAGCGGCTCGACGACCTCGAGGTGCTCGTCGAACTCGCGAACGAGATGGACGACCAGGATTCCGCCGACGAGGCCCGCCGTGAGCTTTCCGACCTCGGCGAAGTGATCAGCCAGCTCGAGGTGCAGACACTCCTCGACGGGGAGTACGACGACCGCTCGGCCGTCGTGACGATCCGCTCCGGCGCGGGCGGCGACGATGCGACCGACTTCGCCGAGATGCTCATGCGCATGTACCTGCGCTGGGCCGAGCGCCACAAGTACCCCGCGAAGGTCATGGACACCTCGTACGCCGAGGGTGCCGGCATCAAGTCGGCGACGTTCGAGATCGACGCGCCGTACGCCTACGGCACCCTGTCGGTCGAGGCGGGGACGCACCGTCTGGCACGCATCAGCCCGTTCGGCGCCGCCGACAAGCGCCAGACGAGCTTCGCGGCCGTCGAGGTCATCCCCGTCATGGAGGAGGCCGTCGAGGTCGACGTGCCCGAAGCCGACATCCGCGTGGACGTCTTCCGGTCCTCAGGCCCAGGTGGGCAGTCCGTCAACACGACCGACTCGGCCGTGCGCATCACGCACATCCCGACCGGCATCGTCGTGTCGATGCAGAACGAGAAATCGCAGATCCAGAACCGCGCCGCTGCCATGCGGGTGCTGCAGACGCGCCTTCTGCTCCTCAAGCGCGAGGAGGAGGCGGCGAAGAAGAAGGAGCTCGCCGGCACGATCACCGCGAGCTGGGGCGACCAGATGCGCTCCTACTTCCTCTACGGCCAGCAGCTCGTGAAGGACCTCCGCACCGGCTACGAGGTGGGAAACCCGGCGCCGGTGTTCGACGGCGACATCGATGGATTCATCGCCGCCGGAATCCGCTGGCGCAAGCGCAAGGACGACGAGGACTGATCCGTCGCGGCGCGGTGTCGCTGCGAGGATCCGAGAACCGCGCGTTTAGGCTCGTTGAGCCATGATCCGGTTCGAGAACGTCACCAAGCGGTATCGCGGCACCTCAAAACCCGCGCTGCTGAACGTGGACTTCGAGGTGCAACGCGGAGACTTCGTCTTCCTCGTCGGCCCCTCGGGGTCCGGCAAATCCACCTGCCTGCGGATGATCCTCCGCGAGGAGAGCCCCAGCGAAGGGCGGGTCGTCGTCCTCGGGCGTGACCTGCGTGCGCTGTCGAGCCGCAAGGTGCCGTACTTCCGCCGGCACATCGGCGCGGTGTTCCAGGACTTCCGCCTGCTCCCCACGAAGACGGTCTCGCAGAACGTCGCCTTCGCACTGCAGGTCATCGGATCGTCGCGTGCGTTCATCCGTCAGGCCGTCCCCGAAGCCCTCGCCCTCGTCGGACTCGACGGCAAGGGAAAGCGCCTGCCGCACGAGCTGTCGGGCGGTGAGCAGCAGCGCGTCGCGATCGCCCGCGCGATCGTCAACCGCCCGCAGGTCCTGCTCGCCGATGAGCCCACGGGAAACCTCGACCCCGCGACATCCGTCGACATCATGCGCCTTCTCGCGCGCATCAACGCGACCGGCACGACCGTCGTCATGGCGACCCACGAGGCCGGCTTCGTCGACGAGATGCAGCGTCGCGTGATCGAGCTGCACGAGGGTGAGATGGTGCGCGACGACCGCCGCGGCGGCTACGGCGACACGTCGGCTCTGCCGAGCCTCGCCCCCGGTCCGGAGCGCGGCGCCGCCTCGGTCGCGGCCCTCACCGCCGTGCTCGAGGTGCACCGCGAGACCGTCGAGTCCGACGCCGCTGCGCCGGCGGAACACGATGCCGCGCCTGCGGCGCCGCAGCGGGATCTCGCGACGGCGACGCCCGGCGCCACACACCCGCCGCGGCCCGCCGCCCGCCCGGCCGCGCCCCCTGCTCGCGAGCCGGAACCCGACACCCCCGCTCGCCAAGCGGAACCCGACGCCGCCGATCGCGAGCCTGCTCCCATACCTCCCGCGCTCGATGTCCCCGAGGCACACCCGGCCGACGACCCCGCCGACGTGCAACTCGACGCACTCGGACTCGCCGACAAGCTCGGACTCGACGAGCGCGACGACGAGGTGGGGCCCACGCGATGAGGGCAGGACTGATCTTCGGCGAGGCGCTCTCCGGCCTTCGCCGCAACGCCTCCATGGTCATCTCGATCGTGCTCGTCACGTTCGTGTCTCTCACATTCGTCGGCTCTGCGATCCTGATGCAGGCGCAGATCGGCAAGATGCGCGACTTCTGGACCGGGCGTGCCCAGGTGCAGGTGTCGATGTGCGTCGACGGCGCCCGTGAAGCCAACTGCGACAAGGGCGCCGCGACCGAGAAGCAGATCGACGCGGTGCGCGACCGTCTCGACGGCGCCGGCCTCAAACCCCTCATCAGCAAGGTGCGCTTCGAGACGCCCGAGCAGGCGTACAAGAACGCCCTCGAACTGCTCGGCGACGACTACAAGGACATCCTCTCGCCCGGCCAGTTCGGCGCGAGCTTCTACGTGAACCTCGTCAATCCGGAGAACTCGGCGGTGATCACCGAGGCGTTCGCCGGCACGAAAGGCGTGCAGACGGTGCAGGACCAGATGGAGCTGCTGCAGCCGCTGTTCTCGGCCCTCACGGTCGCCACGTACATCGCCGTGGGCATCGCCGGCCTCATGCTCGTCGCCGCCGTGCTCCTGATATCAACGACCATCCGATTGTCGGCCTACGCGAGACGCAAGGAGCTGCGCATCATGCGGCTCGTGGGGGCATCGAACAGGTTCATCCAGACGCCGTTCATCCTCGAGGGGGTGTTCGCCGCCCTCATCGGGTCGATCCTCGCCGGTGTCGCCGTCTGGGCGGGCGTGCAGTTCGGGGTGCGCGACTACATCCGCCCGCGCGTGGACTTCATCACGACCTGGGTGGGCGCATCCGATGTCGCCTACGTCATCCCGATCCTCATCGGCATCGGCGTCGTGCTCTCCGCCGTCTCGGCAGGCTTCGCCATCCGCCGCTGGCTGCGGGCGTAGGCGGGACCTCCGGCTGCGCTAGACTGATGGGCTGCCATCCGCCGAGCACCGTGTGCCCACGGCCGGATGCGGCATCCGTCATCGACTTCAGGAGTACGCCATGCCCAGGGAACGCGGGGAGAAGGTCATCGCGACCAATCGTCGCGCGCGCCACGAGTACACGATCGAGAAGACCTATGAGGCCGGGCTCGTCCTGACCGGCACCGAGGTCAAGTCTCTGCGTGAGGGCCGTGCTACCCTGACCGACGGCTACGCCTACATCGACGGGGGAGAGGCCTTCCTCGACGCCGTGAACATCCCGCAGTACCTGCAGGGCAACTGGACGAACCACGCTGCCAAGCGCACCCGCAAGCTGCTGCTGCACAAGGAGGAGATCGTCCGCCTGTCGCACGCTGTGGCCGCCGGCGGATACACCCTCGTGCCGCTCAAGCTGTACTTCTCCGACGGCCGCGCGAAGGTCGAGATCGCGGTCGCGAAGGGCAAGCGCGAGTTCGACAAGCGCCAGACGCTGCGCGAGCGGCAGGACCGGCGGGAGGCCGAGCGCGCGATGCGCACCCGCAACCGCCTCGGCGAGTAGTCAGCCGATCGGCTCCGCGACGGGCGTCTCGACGGAAGCGTCGTCGCTGAACGCCGTCTTCGGCACGACGAGCAGCAGCGCCGCCGCGGCGAAGGCCGTGAGGCCGCACACGATCCACACCGTCAGGTAGCCGCTGAACGAGCCGGCGGTGCCCTCCGGCGTGGCCGCGGTTCCGACCGCGCCGTGCAGCAGCGCGATGCCGAAGACGCAGGAGGCGATGGCCCCGCCGACGGTCTTCACCGAGTTCGTGAGCCCTGTCGCGACCCCGGTCTGGCTGTGCGAGGCAGCGGATGCGGCGGCCGCCGGAAGTGCCGCGACGAGCGCGCCCGACCCGACACCGACGATCACCATGTTGACGATCACCTGACCGTACGTGGCGTGGAGCGGCAGGAACAGCAGGAAGCCGACGCCCACGAGGGACGCGGCCACGATGAGCGCGATCCGCGGGGACGCACGACGGGCGGCGAGCGGGTAGGCGAGCGCTCCGAGGATCATCGCGACGAGGTACACCCCGATGATGAGGGATGTCGCGAACCCGCTGGTGCCCAGGCCATAGCCGTACACCGCGGGGTCGGTGCGCGCGAAAGTCGACAGGGGCGCCTGCGCCCCGAGCACGCTGACGCCGAACAGTCCCGCGGTGAGGAACACCGGGCCGAGCGCGGGGGAGCGGAACATCCGCACATCGATGAGGGGGTCGTCCTGCCGCAGCTCCCACAGCACGAAGGGCACGACCAGCAGCACTCCGAGCGCCGTGACGACCCACGACAGCAGATCGGCGGGCCCGTTGAGACGGAGCAGGCTGAGTCCGCCGGTGAACGCGATCAACGCGATCGAAACGAGCACGACGCCCACCGTGTCGAAGAGGCCACCGGCAGGCTCGGGAGACTCCTGCACGCCGAAGAGCACGACGACGAAGCAGATCACGATCATCGCCGCCGGGACGAGCAGAACGATCCACAGCGGCAGCGCGTCGACGAGCGCGCCGCCGACCAGCGCCCCGATGATCGCGCCCGATTCGAGAGCCGCGACGAGCAGGCCCGCCGCCCGCGCCGTGATGGTGGACCGCCCCGGCATCCGTCGTGCCCGCGACCAGATCAGCGCGATCTCGAGGGGAAGCCACACGACGTAGAACCCCATGAGCGCCCAGGCCGCGAGGAACACGCCGAACGAGTCGGTGAACGGCAGCACGAGCGCCGCCGCTGCCGTGAGAGCGGTCGAGATCAGCAGCATCCGCTTGTGCCCGATCATGTCGCCGAGCTTGGCGAACGCCGGCACGACGAGTGCCGAGAGCATGAGCTGAGTGCCCTCGAGCCAGTTCACATCGGCGTCGTGGATCCCCAGGTGCCGAGCGATGTTCGTCAGCATGGGCGTGTAGTAGCCCTGCAGGACGCCGCTCGTGAACTCGACGAAGGCGAGGAATCCGACGACCCCGGCGAGGGCGCCGAGGGTGACGCGCGTGGGCGCGACGCTGCGCGTCATGCGTGCTCCTTTGCAGGCAGGATCTCGGGTGCGATCACTCTAGCCGCTGGATGAGGGCGCGGTGGAATCGCTCCCCCCGCAGGAGGGAGTCGACCTCGACGCGCTCGTCGACGCCGTGGATGCCCGCGCGCTGCGCCGCCGACATGCGCAGCGGAGCGAAGCGGTACACGGCGGGGGAGAAACGGTGGAAATGGCGCGAGTCGCTCGCCTGCATCATGATGTACGGCACCGCGTCGGCGGTCGGGAACGACTCGCGCAGCGCGGCGGCGACGGCGGCGAACTGCGCGTTGTCGGTCGCCGACTCGGGCGACGGGTCGTCGCCCTCGACGACCTCGACCTGCACCCTGGCGTCGGCGATGCGTCGGCGCACGCGCTGTGCGGTGCCGTCGACGGTCTCGCCGATCGCGATGCGCAGGTTGACCATCGCCGACGCCTGCGACGGGAGCACGTTCGCGGCCGTCCCTCCGCTGGCCATGGTCGCGGCGACGGTCGTCCGCACGAACGCCGCCGTCTCACCGCCGAGGCGCGCGAACACCCGGGCAGCGAGCCACGGCACGGCTGCGAGCAGTCGGTAGAGCAGCTTCGCCGGGCCTGTCGCGCGGGCGGCGAAGGCGGCGAGCATGCGGGCGACGGCTGCCGGCGCATGCGGCCGGAACGTACCGGCGTCGAGGCGGTCGAGCGCCCGTGCGATGCGTCGCACCGCTGTCATCGCCGGGGGAGCGGAGGCATGTCCGCCCTCGCCGCGTGCGGAGAGACGGAGCGTGAGCACGCCCTTCTCGGCCACGCCGATCATCGCGGCGTCGCCGGTGACGAACGGCAGCGGCGCGTCGACCACGGCGCCGCCCTCGTCGAGCACCAGCCAGGGGATCTCGCCGCGGTCGCGGAACGACGCCGCGATCTGACGGGCCGCGTCTCCGAACGTCTCCTCATTGCCTCCGAACGACAGGCAGACATCCCGCGCGGGCTGGAACCCTGAGGCCAGCAAGTTCTCGACCGCTTCGAGGATCACGATGAGCGGTCCCTTGTCGTCGAGGGTGCCACGACCGTAGACCCAGCCGTCCTCGACAATGCCGGCGAAGGGCGGATGCGTCCACGGGTCTGATTCGTCGACCGGCACGACATCGAAGTGCGCCATGAGCACGAGGGGTCCGTCGGGCGCCTGCCGCTTGCCCCTCCAGCGGAAGAGGAGGCCGAGCTCGGTGTGGCGGGTGAGCTCGAGATGCTCGTGCACCAGGGGGTACAGCTCCCGGATGAGGCCGACGAACTCGTCGAACGGCGCCATGCCGCGCTGATCGAGTTCGGCGGAGACGGTCGGGATGCGGATCATCTGCGCGAGGCGCTCGGCGATGCCCTCGCGGACGGGGATCTCGCTCATCGTGCCGTGAACCGTGCCTCGACGGCGGCCGCGACCACGATGTCCTCCGGACGGACGTCGAGCGCCGCGGCGCCGGCGGCATCCATCGACATCTTCGCCATCCGAGCCATCGGCGCGGGGGCGCCCTGGCTGAGGAGCCCGAGATCGGCGATCTCGAGCGGAACGACGTCGGTACGACCAAGCGCCTCGGCGTAGGCGGTGGCGCGCTCGACGGCCGCGCGAACCGCCTCGGCGGCGACCTCGCGTTCGAGTGCCGCACGGCTCTCCCGCGTCAGCCGCCACTCGACGCCGGTGACGGTGACCCCGTCGCGTTCGGCGACCTCGGTGATCCACCACGACAGGGCGGCGAAGTCGGTGAAGGTCGCCGAGAAGTCGACCGCCGCGTGGTGCACCGGCGCGAGCTGCCGCCCGTCGGCGTTCCACGGGCGCTCCGCCCACACCGCGACGCGCTGGCTCGACCACTCGACGAGGCCGCCGGCGTCCCGGCGTGCGGTGAGGTCGTCGCGGATCGGGGCACTGAGCGCGGCGATGCGCTCGACGACGGGACCGCGCTCCGGCCCCTCGGCGCGCACGGCGATGTGCGCGACGCCCTCTTCCGGGGCACGGGACGCCTCATGCTCGCCCCGCACGGTGATCACGATTTCGCTCATGAGCAGAGCCTACGGCGCGGGGTCTCCCGGCAGGAATTCCGGATGGGCGCGATCCGTTGTATCCTGTGATGCTCGGGTGCCCAGGCATCCGGATCTTGGAAACTCCACAGTGTGACAGCGGCCGCTCTCGACAGAGCATGCACGGGGATGATCGGTTTCGACATCGCCTGTCTATTCACGAGAAGCGGGCCGAGGATGCAGGGTTATCTCGTGAACGCTCCCTGCAAAACAATAAGTGCCAATGCAAAGCGCACTGACTTCGCCCTCGCTGCGTAAGCGAGCCCGATAGTCCGTCAGACCGTGTGTGATTCCGGCACGGATCCTGGCGTCATTGAGGGATCTTGCTGTGTGACGGCGTCTGGACGTCACGCGGGACTCTTCCCAGACTGGGCCTGTCGACTTAGGTGTCTGTGACAAAGGTCGGGGCCGAGCAGAGCGTCTGCACAGACTGCGCCCGGAGAAGGCGTGGAGATTCAGCGATGGACGGGGGTTCGATTCCCCCCATCTCCACCAGGCCGCTGTCACAGTGGAAGAGGGCTTCGGCAGCGCGGATCATGGCGCGGCCGGGGCCCTTTCCGCTAGGTTCGCAGAATGGCGGAGGAGCGCGAGCACGCCGATCTCGCCGCAGCGCTTCGGGAGCGGGCCGAGAACGCGGGGGCGGTTGACCCCGGGATGCGCCGGGAGCTGCTCTCCGGGCGCCCCGACGACATCGACCGACTTCCTGAGCCGTACCGCGCCCTCGCCCGGAACGTCGCCGACGCCTCCTATCGCGTGACCGATGAGCAGGTGGCAGCCGTTCGTGCCGCCACGGCGTCGGACAAGGCGGCCTTCGAGGTCGTCATGTCGGCGAGTGTCGGCGCCGGCCTGCGCCGGTGGGATGCCGCGGCCCGCGCGATCGAGGATGCGTCACGGTGAGGCTGCCCGAAATCGAGAGGGGCGACTCGTTGCGCAGCCGCCTCATGATCAGAGTGATCTCGCGCCTGGCCGGATACCGCCTCCCCGACGCCGCGCGTGTGGCGTTCTACGACAAGCGGTTCGTGGGCCCGGCGCTCGGGGAGTGGACGCAGCGCACGATGCGGGGCAGAAGTTCCTGGTCGGTGGCCGAGCGTGAGCTGATGGCTGCCCTCGTCGCCAAGTGGAACTCGTGCCCCTTCTGCGTCGGTGCGCACGGCGCGATCGCCGTGCGAGGAATCAGCCGCGCGACGGTCGACGCCGTGCTCGCCGACTACCGGACCGCACCGGTCTCGGACCGGCTTCGCGCCGCCTTCGCATTCCTCGACCGTGTTACGAACCGACCCGACGAGATCAGCCGGGACGACGTCGAGGCGGCACTCGCTTCCGGACTCACGCCGCGGGACCTGCGCGACGTCGCCGCCGTCGGCGCAGTGTTCGCGATCATCACGCGCAACGCCAACGCGCTCGACTACGAGATTCCGAGCGCCGAGGACTTCGACCGCGCGGCTGGAATGCTGCTGCGCCGCGGCTATTCCTGACTCCGGCCGCTCCTGAGCCGGTCGTTCCGGAGCGCTCGCTGTTCATCACCGGCCTCGTGGATTACGCTGAGCAGGCGCCGCCCGCGAGTGCGGCGCGTCCACGTCGCGCGCAGACCCGATGCGGCGACGAGATCTGGGGAGAACCATCACGAACGGCATGCGAGAACCCGGGCGCCCGAGCCCGCAGCAAGGGCGGCTGATCCGCGTCGCCGCGGCGGTCGTCGCGGTCGCGACAGCGACGGCCGGCTGGTATCACGCGGCGGTGCAGCCGGCGCCTCCGGTGGCGCAGGTCGCCGTCGGCGCGCCGCAGGCGGAAGCAGCCGCGGCCGCTGCCGATGCTGTCACGGAATGGCCGGTCGTCGCCATCCCGACGCCGGAGGCGCCCGACGCACACCTGCTGATCTTCGGCGAGCGCGAGAAGTCGCCCAAGCCGGTCGTGCTGTGGATCCACGGCGGCGGTTACGTCTCCGGGTCGGCGGCGAGACTGGCGCCGTTCACCCGGCGGCTCGCCGGCCAGGGCTTCATCGTCGCGAGCCTCGACTATTCGCTCGCGCCCGAGTCGCGGCATCCAGTTCCCGTCCGGCAGGCGAATGCCGCGCTCGGGTTCATCCGCGACCACATCGCCGACTACGGCGGCGACCCGCAGCGCGTCTTCGTCGGCGGCGACTCCGCCGGTGCACAGATCTCGAGCGAACTCGCCGTCGTCGTGACGAACCCCGCGTTCGCCGACGCCCTCGCTCTTCAGCCGTCGCTCGACAGCAAGAGCCTGCGGGGCGCCATCCTCTACTGCGGTCTCTTCGACATGAGCACCGTCGCGGCCACCCGCTTCCCGCATCTGCAGCGCTACATGTCCTCGTACACGGGGTACGACGACTGGGAGCGCGCGCCGTTCATCGCCCAGTTGTCGACGACGACGCAGGCGAGCGCGGCGTACCCGCCGACCTTCCTGACGGTCGGCGACGCCGACCCGTTCGAGTCCCAGTCGAGGGAACTCGCCCGTGCCCTGCGCTCCCGCGGCGTCGCGACCGACGCGTTGTTCTGGAAAGTCGGCGGGCTCAAGCACGAGTATCAGTTCTCGTCGAGCCTGCCGCAGGCGCGCACCGCCTTCGAGCGCACCGTCGCCTTCATCGAGGCGCACAGCGACTGACGCCGGAGCCTCCTCAGGCCTCGACGTCCGCAGGTCAGCCCATCGTCCCTTCGAACAGGCCGATGACGTTGCCGTCGGGATCCTCGAACACCGCCCACCAGCTCGTGTCGGTGATCGCGCTCTTCGGCGTGTGCACGCGCCCGCCCGATGCCTGCACCTTGGCCAGCACATCGTCGATCGAGTCGACCTCGACCGTGCTGCGAGGCTGCGTGAAGTCGTCGCTGCGCTTGACCAGTGCACCACCGCTTGCGCCGTTCGGTCCCTGCCACATCGGGTAGTCCTCGAAACCCGGAGCGTCGGCGATCTTCCAGCCGAGCACCGTGCCGTAGAAGTCCTTCGCCCGCTCGAAATCGGTGACCGGGATCTCCAGATGAGTCACGTCGCCGTTCGCCATGATTCCGGCTCCTCTGCTCAGATTGCTCAGGTGACGCGCTCAACCTACGCCGCCGCCATCGCGGGGACAAGAGCCGGTAGGTGCGTCCGCGCTCAGACCGGCATGTTCCAGCGGGCGATCACCGGGTCGGCGTGCTCGAAGCCGAGCTCGGAGACACCGCCGGGGCTGAGGGCGAGCCGCCGACCCTCGGCGGGCGGCAGATCGAGCCAGCGGGCAGCGAGGATGCGGAGGAAGTGGCCATGCGAGAAGATGAGGGCATCGGTGTCACCGGCCGTCGCCGCCCGCAGCCGGGCGATGACGGCATCCGCACGGCGACCAACGTCCTCCACCGACTCTGCGGGCACCGGGTCGGGTGCGGCAGCGGTCCAGATGCTCCACGGATGTCCCACCTCGGCCGAGATGTCGGCAGTCGTGCGCCCCTCCACGACGCCGTAGTCCCACTCGACGAGCTCGTCGACGACGGCGGGGCTGGGGAATCCGGCCGCACGGGCGGTCTCACGCGACCGGCGACGAGGGCTGGACAGCACCGTGCCGAATCGAAGCCCCGAGAGCAGCCGCCCCGCGCGCTGCGCCTCGCGCGCTCCCGCATCGGTCAGCCCCACGTCGGTGAACGACGTGTGCTTGCGTGCACGGCTCCACTCCGTCTCGCCGTGGCGGACGAGCACGACCGAGGGACCGTCGGAGGCGAGTTCGAGGGCCATCGGTCGAGCCTATGCCACACGAAACCCCGTGGCGAGGGAACCGCAGCGGTCGGCGCCGAGCCATCATGGAAGCCGGGCCGGAAGTCCGGGCCATGCACGAGGGCGCCGGGGGACCGATGAAGACAGCGATCGTGGGCGCGGTCCTCGCGGCGGCGGGACTGGCGGCGATCGCCACCGGGGTGCTGCCTGAGCGTGACGCGCTGGCCCTGGCGGAGCGTGTCTGGCCTGTGCTGGCGTTCGTCGTCGCCATCACGGTCGTGACCGAGCTCGCTGCCGCCGCGGGACTGTTCACCGCCATCGCGGAGCAGGCGACGCGGTGGGCTCGGGGAAGCGGGTGGCTGCTGTGGCTGATCGTCGTCGGCGGAGCCGCGGTCTGCACGGTGTTCCTGTCGCTCGACACGACCGCGGTGCTGCTGACCCCGATCGTCGTCGGCATGGCTCGGCACGCCCGGCTCGATCCGGCGCCGTTTGCACTCACGACGGTGTGGATGGCGAATGCCGGATCGCTCCTGCTGCCGGTCTCGAACCTCACGAACCTGCTGGCGCAGCGCGCGATGGGCGATCCGTCGCCCATCGCCTTCGCCGCGCTGCTCTGGACGCCGGCGCTCGTGGCGATGGCGGTGCCGATGGTGGTGATCGCGCTCATTATGCGCCGATCGCTCGGCGCGCGGTATGACGTCGAGACGGGGCGGCACCGCGGCGACCCCGTCCTGCTGAGGGCGAGCGCGTGCGTCGTCGTGGTCCTGCTGCCCCTGCTCGTCTCGGGGCTGCCCGTGTGGGTCCCCGCGGCCGGTGCGGCTCTCGTGCTGGGTGGGTTCTTCATCGCGCGGCAGCCCGGTGCCCTCGGGTTCGGGCTCGTCCCGTGGCGGCTCGTGCTGCTCGCATCCGGCCTCTTCCTGGTGGTCGAGGCGCTGCACGCGCTCGGCCTGGGCGTTCTCCTCGCCTCAGCATCCGGCACGGGGGAAGGCCCGCTCGACCTCCTGCGTCTCGCTGCGACCGGAGCTGTCGGCGCGAATGCGATCAACAACCTTCCCGCCTACCTGGCGCTCGAGCCCGTCGCGGGCTCCCCGCTGCGTCTGGCAGCGCTTCTGATCGGCGTGAACGCGGGGCCGCTGATCACGCCGTGGGCGTCGCTCGCGACGCTGCTGTGGCACGACCGGCTCACCGGCGCGGGGGTGCACCTGCCCTGGCGACGCGTGTGCCTGCTCGGCGCGATCGCCGCACCGCTCGCCGTCGTCGCCGCGACGGTGACGCTGGCCTTCGCCGGTTAGCGGCGCGGCCACTCCACGAGCAGCAGTCCCTGCTTCGTGTCGGCGAACGTGATCTGCCCCTTGCCGAAGCGATACGTCATGCCGTAGCCGTCGTCGTCGGGGTTCATGATCATGTCGTCCGTGGCGGTGATGTACTCGACGCCGTCCTCGGTGAACTTCTTCCAGCCGGAGTCGACGAGCTCCTTCTCGACCTCGCCGCGCTGGGCGTCGGTCATCGGCGCCCAGCCGAACACCTGCACCTGATCGCTCGCGACGCTGGCGTTCCCCCACGTGCATTGGATGCCGCCGGCGAGGTTGATGTTGCCGACGTAGAACGGGTCCTCGCGGAACGTCCAGTCCTCTTTGGTGAAGGCCTCGACGGTCGTGGAGGGGATGATGCCGTCACACGTCGGCTCGCCGGAGGGCGCGTCGGGTCCCGTCGGCGCCTCGGAGCCCGAGACGGTCTCGGTGGGTGCCGGCACTGTGACGGTCGCATCTGCGGTGGGTGCCGCCGATGGGGTCGCGCTGCTCGCACAGCCGGCCAGCGCGAGCGTGGCGGACAGCAGCAGAACGACACCGAGAGCCGGCGTGCGAGTGCGGGTCACCGGGGATCCGATCCGTCGAGAAGCGCCAGGAACGCGTCGTGCAGCACGCCGTTGGTTGCGAGCGCAGAACGGGTGTCGATCGCGTCGGCGCCGGCGATGTCGGTGAAGCGGCCGCCGGCCTCGCGGACGATCGGCACGTGCGCCGCAACGTCGTACTCCTTGACGTCGAACTCGGCGACGAGCTCGAGGCGTCCCTCAGCGAGGAGCATGTACGGCCAGGCGTCGCCGTAGCCGCGGTCGCGCCAGACCGCGCGCGAGAGTCGCACGAGGTCGTCGAGTCGGCCGGCGTCGTCCCACTGCCCGATGCTCTGGAAGCTCACGCTCGCGGCGGCGATGTCGTCGACGCCCGAGACGCTGATGCGGCGGGGGGCCCCATCGGTCGTGTTGGTCCACGCACCGAGGCCGGTGGCTCCCCACCAGCGGCGGCCGATCGCGGGCTGGCTGACGACGCCGACCTGCGGCACGCCGTCGACGACGAGGGCGATCAGGGTCGCCCACATCGGGATGCCCTTGAGATAGTTCGCCGTCCCGTCGATCGGGTCGATGATCCATTGCCGCGCCCCGGCGCCGGCCTGGCCGAACTCCTCACCGAACACGCCGTCGCCGGCGCGTTCGCTCGAGAGGACGTCGCGGATGGCGCGTTCGGTCGCGAGATCGGCCTCGGTGACAGGGCTGTGGTCGTCCTTCGTCCGGACGTCGAGGTCGGGCGCGTCGAAGCGCGCGAGGGATGCCTCGTCCGCCGCATCTGCGAGCCGCAGCGCGAGCGCCAGGTCGTCGGCGTAGGAGGGCGATCCGGGGGAGGGGGACGTCACCTGCCAAGGATACCGGGCACGTCTGCCCGATTTCGTTCTGCGCCGATCTGGATGCTAATGTTGTCTCTCGTTCGCCGGTTCGGCGAGCAGCGCGCCTCTAGCTCAACGGCAGAGCAATTGACTCTTAATCAATGGGTTCTGGGTTCGAATCCCAGGGGGCGCACCACCGGCCCTCGGATCGCTCCGAGGGCCTTTCTCATGCGCGGGCGGCGTTGACGGTGCCCGCGATCCCGTCCACCGCGACGAGATCGCCGTCGTGCAGCACGCGCGTCGCGTCGCCGGTGCCCATGACCGCCGCCAGACCGTACTCCCGGGCGACGATCGCGGCGTGCGATGCGGGTCCTCCGGAGTCGACGACCACGGCCGCCGCGCGCTGGAACAGCGGCGTCCACGACGGATTCGTGTAGGGACACACGAGCACATCGCCTGCGCGCAGCAGCCCGAACTCCTCGGCGCCGCGCACGATGCGCACCGGGCCCGTGACGCGCCCGCCGCCGCCCGCGATCCCCCTGACCAGCACGGCGCCGTCGTCCGCGACCTCGTCGCGCTCGATGTTCAGAAGCGGCAGCCCTTCGAGCGCCCGTCGGCGACGCCGGCGATCGATCATCACCCGTCGCAGTGCCTGCGCCTCGCCGCCGGCGCCATCTGGAAGGGCCTCGATCTCGTCGAGCCGCAGGTGGTACACGTCCTCGGGGGCATCGAGGACGCCGGAGGCGTGCAGCCGTCGCCCGATCTCGAGCAGCGCGCGCCGCAGAAGCGGCATCGGGCGCGTGAACAGCGCGTGGCTGTCCTCCCGGAATGCGACGCCGGACGCCGCGGCGCTGATGCGGGCGGCCATGCGCGCGCGGGCTCCCGGCGACCGGATCGACGCGAGCAGCGCCGGTGCCGCGTCGTCACCGTGCCGCTGCGGCGCATCCGCCATCAGCAGGCTCACGAGCGACAGCACGGTGCCGGGAGACTCGCCGACGGTCGGCGCCGTGATGACGATGGGGCTCGCCGTCTCCCGGAACCCATACGTGCGCACCCATTCGTCGAACGCGGCCGCGAACTCCGGATTCCGGCGCGCGCCGGCGAGATCGCCCTTCACCACCGCCCGCCCGGTGGCAGGATGGGCCGCCGCGACTCGGGCGAGCGCTGCCAGTGCGTCGTTTCCCCGAGTGGTCCAGGTCGGTACGCCGCGCAGCAGCTCGCCGGCCTTCACCCGCGCCCGCCGCGCCCGCAGCGACAGCGCGAGCCGCGCGAGGGCGAGTCCGGTCGCGGGCAGGTAGTCCTGGCGCAGTGTCGTGATGGGTTCGACGGCCTGCAGGACGCGGCGGGGGAGAGCGCGCAGCGTCGCCCAGTCGGCGGCGGCGGTGTCGACGGCGTCGAGGCGGGTGAGCGCGTTCTCGAACAGGTCGAGGCGAGCATCGGATCGCCAGGCGGCGAGCGGATGGCGGCGGGCACGGCGGACCAGGCGCCACGGTGCCGTGACGAGCCGCGGCCGCGGGTGCGGCATCGGGATCTGCGCCCCGTCGACGATGCCATCCGTCTCGTGGTACAGGCTGTCGAAGACGCCCCCGATCCCGACGTCGCGCACGATGCGCGCCATCATCCCCACCGGCCCGTACGGCACCCACGACGTCATGTCGATGGGGTACGGTCGCGCCTGCAGGTAGTCGCCGAGCACGGTGGACATCAATCGCTGCACACGGTTCAGGCGCTGCGGCGGCCAGGGGAGCGCCGTCATCGGCCGTGCCTGCACGATCCACGTCGCGCCGCCGGTCAGCGCCCACTCGATATCCATGGGCCGCCGGAAATGGTCGCGGATGCGTCGGCCGAGCCGCGTGAGAGCGGCGACCTCCGCCGTGGTGAGCACGGGCTGTCCCTGCGCCGGCGCGTCGTGCGTGGCGCCGGCCGCGCGGTGCACGACCTCGCGCCCGCTGGCGGTCCACGCGCGAATGTCGTCGTGGGGGCCGACGACGAAGTGGTCGGGGGTCGCCTCTCCCGAGACGACGGCCTCTCCCAGTCCGGGGCTCGCGTCGATCACGATCTCGTCGCGCCGTCCGCTCACCGGATTCGCGGTGAACATGACCCCGGCGACGTCGGAGGGGATGAGCTTCTGCACCACGACGGCGATGCGCACCTCGCCGGGTGCGATGCCCAGGCGCGCGCGGTAGGCGACGGCGCGGTCGGTCCACAGCGACGCCCAGCACCGTCGGACGGCGTCCACCACGTCCGTCGGCCCCTCGACGTCGAGGAACGTGTCCTGCTGCCCCGCGAACGTCGCGCCGGGCAGATCCTCCGCCGTCGCGCTCGAGCGCACCGCCACCGCACCGCCGCCGAGATCCGCGTACGCGTGCTCGATCGCGTGCTGCAGGTCGGCCGGCATCGTGAGGCTTCCGAACCGTCCACGGAGGGCCGACGCATCCGCCGCCCCTCCGGAGAGGCCGACGGTGAGGGATGCGGCGGCCCGGGCATAGGCGGATGTCGAGACGACGAAGCCGTCCGGCACGGGTACGCCCGCGGCGATGAGCTCGCCGAGGTTCGCCGCCTTGCCGCCCGCCGAGGAGACGTCCGCGGCGCGGAGCGCGGCGAGCGGGATGATGTCGGCGGCGGGCGATGTCATGGTGATCGCACGCTACCGCGTACGCGCACGCAGAGACAGACCGTCCCGGTGCGATCCGGTGCAGCGGATCGACCGGGACGGTCGGGGCAGGCGCTCGGGAGCTCGGTCAGGCCGCGTCGCCGAGAAGGACGGCTGCTCCCTCGTCCGCGGCATCGGCCTCCGCCTCGTCGATGCGGGCGAGCACCCGGCGGCCGAGGAAGATCGTGAGGGTGGCCACGAGCACCGACGCGGCGGCGAACCAGTACGGGACGCCGGCGCCGAAGGCGTGCCACAGGGCCGCGGCGATCGGCGGTGCGATCGCGCCGCCGATGAACCGCACGGCGGAGTAGGCGGCCGAGGCGACGGCGCGCGGGTGATCCGTCGCTTCCATGACCGCTTCGGTCAGCACGGTGTTCATCACGCCGAGCAGCAGTCCGCCGATCACGATGCAGACGACGAGCGCGACCGCCGATGCGACGAGGATGCCGCCCACGATGAGGTCGACCGCGAGCAGCGGCAGGATGATGAACATCACCGTCGTGCGGCTCATGTGCCGCAGCATGAGCGGCGCGACCCACACGCTCGTGATGGCGAGCGCGACGCCCCAGCCGAAGAACGTGAAGCCGATGCCCATCGCGCCGAAGCCGAGCGGGAATGGGGAGAACGCCAGCAGCACGAAGAACCCGATGTTGTAGAACAGAGCCGCCACCGCGAGGATTGCGAGAGCGGGGGTGCGCAGGGCGCGGAAGGGCGCCGACAGGGGCATGGGCTGGCGCTTCTCGCCGCGGCCGCTGCGCACGAGCGCCAGCACGCCGATGAATGCGATCGCCATGAGCACGACGACTCCGATGAACGGTCCGCGCCAACTGATCTCACCGAGGAACCCGCCGACGAGCGGGCCGATCGCGATGCCGACGCCGAGCGCTGCTTCGTAGAGCACGATCGCGGCTCCGCTGCCACCGGTGGCGGCGCCGACGATCGTGGCGAGCGCCGTCGAGATGAACAACGCGTTGCCAAGGCCCCAACCCGCCCGGAATCCGATGATCGAGTTCACGTCGCCGCTCAGCGCGCAGAAGAGCGAGAAGAGCACGATGAGTGCGAGACCCGACAGCAGAGTCGCCTTCGCGCCGATGCGGCTGGAGACCCAGCTCGTGATGAGCATTGCGGCGCCGGTCACCAGCAGGTAGCTCGTGAACAGCAGCTCGGTCTGCACGGCGTCGGCCTTCAGCGACTCGGCGATCGCCGGCAGGATCGGGTCGACCAGGCCGATGCCCATGAACGCGATGACACACGCGAAGGCGACGGCCCAGACCTGGGCCGGCTGGCGCCAGACCGATCCGGTTGATGGGGCAGAGGACATGCAGAGACCTTATGCGGTTATGGGGGCGGTGCGGGAAGAGAGGATGCGGGCGACGCGCGAGAGGGCCGCCCAGTCGTCGTCGTCGAGGTCGGCGAACAGCGGCTCGAGCGCATCGCGCAGCTCGATGCGCCAGGCGGCGAGCGCGTCGGCGCCGGCGGCGGTGATGCTGATCACCGTCGCTCGGGAGTCGGACGGATCGTTGTCGCGCGCGACGAGCCCGGTGTCGACGAGCTGGCCGACGAGGCGTGTCATACCGGGCTGGGTCGTGCGGCTCGCGGTGGCGAGCGCCCCGAGTCGCAGGGGCCCTTCGGACTGAAGGATGCTGAGCGCCCGCCACTGGGCGGCCGGAGCGTCGTTCTTCGTCTCGAGTGCGGCGAGTCGCGTCAGCGTGTGCGCGGCGGTCACGATCTCGGCGATGTCCTGGGGGCGCGGCATCCCTCAAGTATATACCAAAGATATATAACCTGTGAATGGACCGCGGCGCGCGGCGTCGATTGACAAGCCCGGCCGGCCTGCCTAGCATCGAACCCAGCACCTGAATCGGCTTTCATAAACCTTCCAACGGCGAAAGGCACTCCCATGCGGGTTTCCAAGAAGACGACGCTGCCCTGGGCGGTGAGCGCGATCGCGGCCGCCGCTGCGCTCGCTCTGACTGCGTGCGCACCCACGGCCTCGACCGGGGGCGACCCCTCGGGCGGCGGCGGCGACGTGAGTGTGGGCGTGATCACGAGCGAGACGGGCCCGCTTGCGGGTTACGGCAAGCAGTACCTCGATGCGTTCAAGGCGGGCCTCGACTACGCCACCGACGGCACCGGAAAGGTGGACGGGAAGACCCTCACGATCGACTACCGCGACGACGCCGGCGACCCCGATACCGCGGTCACCGCGGCGAAGGACCTCATCGGCAAGGGGACCGAGATCCTCCTCGGCAGCGCCTCCTCCGGCGTCGCCCTCGCCGTGGCCGAGCAGGCGGCGCAGAACAAGGTCCTGTTCATCTCCGGGCCCGCCGCCGTCGACGCGCTCACCGGCGTCAACGAGTACACGTTCCGGTCGGGACGCCAGAGCGCGCAGGACGTCGCGACCGCGGGGACGTTCCTCGACGACATCAAGGGGAAGAAGATCACGGTGTTCGCCCAGAACACCGCGTTCGGGCAGGGCAACGACGCGGCGGTGAAGGCGATCCTGGGCGCCAAGGGCGCGACCGTCTCGAGCGTGCTGGTGCCGGAGGACGCCACGGAGTTCACGCCGTTCGCGCAGCAGATCCTGCGGGCGAAGCCCGACCTCGTCTTCGTCGCCTGGGCGGGCGCGACGAGCGGCGCCATGTGGCAGGCGCTCTCGCAGCAGGGCGTGCTCGACGACATCCCGGTCGTGACCGGCCTCGGCGACTCCCCGACGTTCGGCGCATACGGCGAGGCCAGCGAGAAGATCAGCTTCCTGAGCCACTACTTCCCGGGCGCGAACGACGACGCCGTGAACACCAAGATGATCGAGCTCATCACGAAGGCCGGCGGCACTCCCGACCTGTTCAGCCCCGACGGCTTCAACGCGGCGATCATGCTCGTGCACGCGGTGAAGGACGGCAAGGGCGACGTGAACGGGATGGTGAAGGCGCTGGAGGGATTCAGCTTCGACGGCCCGAAGGGCAAGACCACCGTGCGCGCTTCCGACCACGCCCTCATCCAGGAGATGTACCAGGCGAAGCTCATCGCGAAGGACGGGTCGTTCGCACCCGAGCTCGTCGCGGCCGTTCCGGCTGACGAGGTCGCCCCGGCGGAGGCGGGCAAGTAGATGACGGCTCCTGTCCCGCCCGCGCTGCGCATCCGCGGACTCGGTCTGCAGATCGGCGGCGTCGGCATCCTGAAGGACGTCGAACTCGACGTCGAGCCGGGCGCGCTCGTCGGGGTCATCGGGCCCAACGGCGCCGGCAAGACGACGCTGTTCAACACGATCTCGGGTGTCGTGCGACCGACCGAGGGCACGATCGAGATGGACGGCGCAGACATCACGCGCGCGTCGATCGCGCGCCGTGCCCGGGCGGGACTGGGCCGCACCTTCCAGACGTCGAGCCTCTTTCCGGCGCTGTCGGTGCTGGAGAACGTCCGGCTCGCCGCACAGGCCGCCGACGGCGGCAGCTACTCGCTGCTCCGCTTCCCGTCCCGGCGCGATGAGGCGACCCGGACCGCCCGGGACACGCTCGAGGCGGTCGGCCTCGAGCATCACGCCGAGAGCCGCGCCGGCGACATCTCCCATGGCGACAAGCGCAAGCTCGAGATCGCGGTCCTGCTCGTGACCCGCGCCCGCCTCATCCTGCTCGACGAGCCGATGGCCGGAGTCGCCTCCGGGGATGTCGCCGGCCTCGTCGACAGCATCCGGCAACTGCACCGCGCCACCGGCTGCACCGTGCTCATGGTGGAACACCACATCGACGTGCTCATGGGCCTCGTCGAGAAGGTCGCCGTGATGTACTCCGGCTCGATCATCGCCTTCGACTCGCCACAGCGGGTCATGGCCGATCCGCTCGTGCAGAGCGCGTACCTCGGGAGGGCCGCATGAGCGTCGAGCCGGTCCTCAGCGTACGCGGGCTGTCGGCCGCCATCGCGGGGCAGCAGGTGGTGGAGGATGTCACGTTCGACGTCCCGGCGCAGGGCATCACCGCGGTGCTCGGGCGCAACGGCGTCGGCAAGACCTCGACGCTGCGCGCCATCATGGGCCTCATCCCGCGACGTGGCGAGGTGCGCCTGGCCGGCGAGCGGATCGACGGGATGCTCACGCACCGCATCGCACAGCGCGGTGTCGGCTACGTGCCCGAGGACCGCGAGGTGTTCGCGGGTCTCACCGTCGCCGAGAACCTCGCCCTGGCGGAACGCTCGCGCACTCCCCGGCGCGACCTCGTCGCCGCGCTCTTCCCCGACCTGGTCGCGCGCATGCAGCAGCGCGCCGGCACCCTCTCCGGCGGTCAGCAGCAGATGGTCTCGGTGGCCCGTGCGCTGCTCAACGACAACCGCGTGCTCCTCGTCGACGAGCCGACGAAGGGGCTCGCGCCGCGGGTCGTCGACGAGGTGGCCGACGCGCTCGCCGCCGCGGCCCAGACCGTGCCGATCGTGCTCGTCGAGCAGAACCTGCAGGTGGTCCGGCGTCTCGCCTCGACTGCCGTCGTGATCGCCGCGGGCCGGGTCGTCCACACCTCCGCCGCATCCGAGATCCTCGACGACGCCGATCTCACGCGCCGACTGCTCGGTGTGCACGCCGAGGCGCACGGACAGGGGGTGGATGCGTGAGCACGGTGATCCTCGCCCTCCTGACCGGCGTCGGCCTCGGCGCCCTGTACTTCCTCGTCTCGTCGGGCCTGAGCCTCATCTACGGGCTCATGCACGTGCTGAACTTCGCCCACGGCGCGTTCCTGTCGCTCAGCGCGTTCGTCGGGTGGGAGATCGCACGGCGGATGGATGCGTCGAACTGGGGCGGATTCGCCCTGTCGGTCGTGGCCGGCGCCCTCGTGGGCGCGGGGTTCGCGGCGCTCACCGAGTTCGCGCTCATCCGTCCGCTCTACGAGCGGCACATGGAGCAGGTGCTCGTCACCGTCGGGCTCTCGTTCGCCGCGATCGCACTGTTCGACGGGATCTGGGGCACCGACCCGGTGTACATCTCCGGTCCCGCCTGGCTCGGCCAGACCACGACGGTGCTCGGGGCGAAGGTGCCCAATGTGTACTGGCTGCTGATGGTCGTCGCGCTCGTGGTGCTCGCCCTCCTCGTGCTCTTCCTGCGCCGCACGCGCTACGGCGTGATCATCCGCGCCGGCGTGGAGAACCGCGCGATGGTCACGGCGCTCGGCATCGACGTGCGGCGCTCGTTCACGATCGTGTTCGCGATCGGGGGCGCCGCTGCCGGGATCGGGGGAGTGCTGGCCGCGCAGTGGGCCGGATACGTCTCCTCGGGCCTCGGTCAGACGCTGCTCATCTTCGCGTTCATCGTGACCATCATCGGCGGCCTCGGCTCCCTCCCCGGAGCGGCGATCGCCTCGGTGCTCGTGGCGGTGCTCCAGCAGTTCGCGAACTTCTTCCTCGCCGGCACGGGCGACTTCATCGTCGTGGCGCTGCTCGCCGTCGTGCTGCTGGTGCGCCCGTCGGGACTTCTGGGGAGGACGACATGACCGGCTCCGCGATCCGCAGCCCCTGGCAGGCGGCGGCCCCTGCGCTCGTCGGCGTCGTCGTGGTCGTGGTGCTCGCGCTGCTCCCGCTCCTGAACGTCTCGATCCCCGGCGTGCTGCCCGGCCCGACCTACACGCCGGGCACCCTGGCGCTGCTGTCGCTGTGCATGGTCTACGCCGCGCTCGCACTGTCGTACAACATGCTGCTGGGCACAGCGGGGCTGCTGTCCTTCGGCCACGCGCTGTCCTTCGGTGCGGGTGCGTACGGTCTCGGCATCGTGCTGCAGGCGCTGCAGGTGCCGCTGTTCCCCGGCATCCTCATCGCGGTGCTCGGCGGCCTCGTGATCGCGACGCTCACCGGAGCCGTGGCGCTGCGGGTGAACGGCATCCCGTTCGCGATGGTCACGCTCGCGTTCGCGCAGGCGGTCTCGGTCCTCGTGCGCCGCAACGCGCAGGTCACCGGCGGCGAAGAGGGTCTCAGCCTGCCCACCGCGCACGTCCCCGACTGGCTCGTGGGCGTCGTCAACACGCGCAACCTGTACTGGTTCGCCCTCGTCGTGGTCGTCATCGCGTACCTCATCGCGGTGTGGATCGACCGCTCGCGGCTCGGCCATGTCGCGCGGGCGGTCCGCGAGAACGAGCTGCGCGTGCGCGTGCTCGGCCTCAGCCCGTACCGCGCGAAGCTCATCGTGTTCGTCGCGGCGGCGGTCGCCGCATCCCTCGCCGGAATCGCCTACATGCTGCTGCAGAGCGGAACGCAGCCGCACGCGGTGTCGGCGGACCTGACGATCACGATCCTGGTGATGGTGGTCCTCGGCGGCGTCGGGTTCCGCTGGGGCGCGGTCGTCGGCGGTGTCGTCTACACGCTGCTCGATCAGCGGCTGACGGTGCTCGCGCGATCCGACGCGATCGCGGGGCTTCCCGATGTCCTGCGGATTCCGCTGTCGGAGCCGCTGTTCCTCCTGGGCGTACTGTTCATCATCGTGGTGATGTTCCTTCCGGGCGGGATCGCCGGCACCGTCGACGGGCTCGTGCGCCGTAGGCGCGGCCGCTCCGCCGTGCCCGCCGCCTTCGTCGACGCCGACCGGGCCGAGGAGGCGACGGCCGACGCCGGAGCGCCGGATGCTGAGGTGCGCGCATGATCGCCGAGGACGAGCGAGGAGCCCACACGATCGGGCGATGGCTCCGCGACCGGGCCGCGCTCTCACCTGAGAAGATCGCGATCGACGACCGTGGCGTCACGATCTCGTACGCCGATCTCGCCCGCCGGGCGGCCGGCCTCGCCGATCGGCTCCGGGCCGGGGGATACGGCCCCGGCGACCGCGTCGCGACCCTGTCGGGGAACAGCATCGACCACGTCGTCGCCTTCTTCGCGTGCGTGAGCGTCGGCATCGCATTCGTGCCGATGTCGTGGCGGCTGGCCGCGGGCGAGCTCGCGACGGTCGTCGCACGGGCGGATCCGCAGCTCCTCCTGGTGGAGGACGAGTACGCCGGTCTCGCCGCCGACGCCCTGCGCCGGATGCCGCTGCCGGCGCCGACCGCGGTGCTCGGCGTGACCGGCGTCGAAGCGCATGTGCCCGTCCGAGCCGAGCGCTTCGGCGCGCTGACGCCGCGTCCTGTGCGCGACGACGACATCGCGCTCGTGATCTTCACGTCGGGCAGCGAAGGGACGCCGAAGGGCGTGATGCTCACCCACGCCAATTGCTTCTGGAACAACCTCGCCCTGGCGGGTGTGATCCAGCTGACCGCCGACGACGTCGTGCTCTCGGTGCTGCCGCAGTTCCACGTCGCCGCGTGGAACGTCCAGCCGCTCCTGGCGTGGTGGACGGGCGCGACAGTGGTGCTCGAGCGCTCCTTCCAGCCCGACCGGGTGCTGCAGCTGATCGCCGAACGCGGCGTGACCGCCATGATGGGCGTTCCCACGCAGTACCGCCTGCTCGCGGACGACCCGCGATTCGCCGCCGCCGGCCCCGCCCGGCTGCGCATCGCGCAGGTGGGCGGCGCGGCCCTCGACGACGATCTGCGCGCGGTGTGGAGCGCTCACGGCGTCGAGCTGCTCGCCGGCTACGGGCTCACCGAGGCAGGACCCAACGTGCTGTCGGTCACGCCCGGCGACGCCACGGCGGCCGCCGGCACCGTCGGAGTGCCGTATCCGCACGTCGACGTGCGCGTCGTGGAGCCCGAGACGGGCCTTCCGGTCGGCGACGGGGCGACCGGCGAGCTGTGGGTGGGCGGGCCGAGCGTGTTCGCCGGGTATCTGGGCGACCGCGACGCGACGGCGCACGCTCTCGCCGGCGGATGGCTGCGCTCGGGCGACCTCGCGCGTCGCGACGAGACGGGCCGCTACCGCATCGTCGACCGGATCAAGGACATCTACATCTCCGGTGGCGAGAACATCGCGCCCGCCGAGGTCGAGCGCGCGCTGTGTGCGCATCCGCAGGTCGCGGCCGCTGTCGCGGTCGGGGTGCCCGATCGGGTGTGGGGCGAACGGGGCGTGGCGTTCGTCGAGCTGCGCCGTGGCGCCGTGTGCTCGGAGGACGAGCTGATCGCGCACGCCCGCGCGAACCTCGCGGCGTTCAAGGTGCCGGTGCGCATCGGCATCGTGGACGAGCTGCCGCGCTCGTCGATCGACAAGCTCGCGCGGTCGCGGCTGCGTGATCGTGCCCGGGCCATGGTGGGGGAGGGAATCGATGAGCCTGCAGGATGAGCGGACGCTCAACGTGTCGCCGGCGACCGGCCGGCCGCTGACCAAGCGGGGAGAGGCCACGCGCCGCCGGCTGCTGGAGGCGGCAGAGCACGTGTTCGCCGACCAGGGGTACCACGAGGCGTCGATCGTGAAGATCACCGAGCGTGCGGGTGTCGGCCTCGGCACGTTCTACCTGTACTTCGACAGCAAGCAGTCGATCTTCGAGTCGCTCGTCGTCGACCTGAACCAGCGCGTGCGGCACTCGATGGCCGACGCGATGGCCGGCGCCGCGACGCGGCTGGAAGCCGAGCGCGCGGGCTTCGAGGGCTTCTTCCGGTTCACGGCGGAGCACCCGGCGCTGTACCGCGTCGTCCGGGAGGCCGAGTTCGTCTCGCCCGAGATGCTGCGGCTGCACTACACCCGCATCGTCGAGGGGTACGAGGCAGGGCTGCGACGCGCCCAGCAGGACGACGAGATCGACCGTGCGCTGAACCCCGAGATCACGGCATGGGCGCTCATGGGGATCGGCGAGCTCATCGGCATGCGCTTCCTCCTGTGGGAGCGCGCCGCCGACGGCAGCGGCCCCGACCGGATCCCGGCCGGGGTGTTCGACGACATGATGCGATTCATCCACAACGCGCTCGCGCCCCGCACGGGCACCGGCGAGGCGACGACGGAAGGGGACAACCGATGACCGAACAGGACCTCGACGGCAAGCGCGCCGTCGTCACCGGGGGAGCCAGCGGGATCGGGCTCGCGTGCGCCCGCGAGCTCGCCGGGCGCGGCGCCCATGTCGTGCTCGCCGACCTCGACGGCGACGCGGCGAAGGCCGCGGCATCCGACATCGACGGCGAGGCGTGGCAGATCGACCTCGCCGACACGCGCGCTCTCGATGCGCTCAGCCTGCAGGCCGACATCCTCGTCAACAACGCCGGCATCCAGCGGGTCGCGCCGATCGTCGACTTCGACCCCGACGCGTTCCGGCTCATCCAGCGCCTCATGGTCGAGGCGCCGTTCCTCCTCATCCGCGCGGTGCTGCCCGGAATGTACGAACGCGGCTGGGGACGCATCGTCAACATCTCGAGCGTCCACGGGCTGCACGCGAGCCCGTTCAAGGTCGCGTACGTCACGGCGAAGCACGCGCTGGAAGGGCTCTCGAAGACGACCGCCCTCGAAGGAGCCGAGCACGGCGTGACGAGCAACTGCATCAACCCGGGCTACGTGCGCACGCCGCTGGTGGAGAAGCAGATCGCCGATCAGGCCGCGGTGCACGGGATCCCGGAGTCCGAGGTGGTGGAGAAGGTCATGCTCACCGAGATGGCCGTCAAGCGTCTCGTCGAGCCCGAGGAGGTCGCGTCCCTCGCGGGGTGGCTCGTCGGGCCGCGCTCCGGCATGACCACCGGCGCCTCGTACACGATCGACGGCGGATGGACCGCCCGGTGAGCCGTCCGCCGACGGCCGTCGACGTGCCGGTCGACGGCGGGATGCTGCGCGTCGGCGTGTGGGAGGCGGACCGGCCGGACGCGCCCACCGCGCTGCTCGTGCACGGCGTGACGTCGTCGCACCTCGCCTGGGCGCACGTCGCGGAACGGCTGCCGGGCGTGCGGCTCATCGCGCCGGACCTGCGCGGGCGCGGCCGCAGCAACACTGTCGCCGGTCCCGCCGGAATGGCCGCCCACGCCGCCGACCTGGCCGCGGTGCTCGACCACCTCGGCATCGAGCGCACCGCGGTCGTCGGGCACTCGATGGGTGGCTTCGTCTCGGTCGTCCTGGCCGATCTCCACCCCGAGCGCGTCTCGCAGCTCCTTCTCGTCGATGGCGGTCTTCCCCTCGATGTGCCCGACGGAATCGCACCCGACGCCCTCGTCGCGCTCATCCTCGGCCCGACGGCCGACCGGCTGCGGATGCGGTTCGCCTCGGCCGACGAGTATCTCGACTTCTGGCGGGGCCACCCGGCGTTCCGCGGTGCGTGGACGCCCGAGCTCGAGGAGTACCTGCGGTACGACCTCGATGCCGCAGACGACGGTGCCCTGCGACCGGCCACGGCGTACGAGACGGTCGTCGACGATACCGTCGACATGAACACGGGCACCGCGCTGCCCGCGGGGCTCGCGCGGCTCCGGCATCCCGCGCATCTGCTCACCGTGCCCCGGGGGCTGCAGGACGAGACGCCCGGCCTCTACAGCGAGGCCCACCTCGAGCGGCTGCTGCCCGCTCACCCCGCACTGCGCCACACCCGCGTCGAGGGTTTCAACCACTACACCATCGTGATGTCGCCGCAGGGTGCCGACGTGCTCGCGCCCGTGATCGCGGACGCGGTGGGCGTGTCAGCGGCGCGCTGAGGCGATGCGGGAGGTGAGCTGGTGGGCGTGCGCGAGGAGGGTGCGGCCGAGCTCGGGGAGGCGATCCGGTCCGAACCTGAATTCCACGCCGGTGAGGCTCAGCGCCCACTGCGGGTGTCCCTCGCGCGTGAAGACGGCGGCGCCGATGCCGTGGCTGCCCTCGACGATGAGCCCGGGATTCACGGCGTAGCCGCGCTCCTGCGTTTCGCGCAGGCGCCGCCGCAGCCGCTCCTCGCCGTGGGCCGCGCCCCAGCGCTCCTCGAGCTCGGGATGGCGCTCGAAATAGGCGTCCACATCGTGGGGCGGCAGGAACGACAGGATCGCCAGGCCCGCCGAAGCCACCCCGAGCGGGAAGCGCACCCCCTCGCGCAGCACGAAGGAGCGGATCGGGAAACTGCCCTCCTCGTTCACCAGGCACACGGTCTCGTCGCCCCGCCGCACCGACAGGAAGGCGCTCTCCTCCGTGCGCACCGCGAGCGAGCGCACGATGTCGCGGGCGATCTCCGTGATGTCGTAGCGCGCCGCGGCGACGCTGCCCATGAGGAACAGCTCGGGCCCGGGCATCCATGCTCCGGTGTGCTCGTCCTGATCGACCAGGCCCTCGCGGCGCAGCGCAGTGAGCAGGCGGTGCGTCGTGGGCCGGGTGAGATCGGCCCGGCGGGCGAGCTCGCTGACCGAGACACCGTCGGAGCCAGAGGCGGTCACCAGGCGCAGGAGCGACGCTGCGCGGGCGATGGCCTGCGCACCGGGAATCGACGTCCGCGTGTCCACGATGTGAACACTACGCGCCGGTTCATCCACATCGCAAACGTCGGCGTGCGCTCTGGCAGCCATCCGGCGCAGAGTGGAGAGGGCGGGGCGCCGACGACGGCGCCCCGAGGACGAAGGAGGTCCGAGTGATCGACAAACAGGTGGCCGATGCCGCACAGGCGGTGGCCGACATCCCCGACGGGGCGACGATCGCCGTGGGAGGCTTCGGTCTCAGCGGCAACCCGATGGCGCTGATCGAGGCGCTGCTGGCCCAGGGCACGACCGACCTGTCGATCATCTCCAACAACTGCGGCGTCGACGACTGGGGACTCGGACTCCTGCTCGCCGCCCGCCGCATCCGCAAGATGACGTCGTCGTACGTCGGCGAGAACAAGGAGTTCGAGCGCCAGTTCCTCGAGGGCGACCTCGAGCTCGAGCTCACGCCGCAGGGCACTCTCGCCGAGAAGCTGCGGGCCGGCGGCGCCGGCATCGCCGCGTTCTTCACCCCGACGGGCGTCGGCACGCAGGTCGCCGACGGCGGGCTGCCGCGCCGCTACGACGGCAGCGGCGGCGTCGCCGTCGCGTCGCCGGCCAAGGAAGTGCGCACGTTCACCGTCGCGGGCGACGAGCGCGAGTACGTGCTCGAAGAGGGTCTCGTCGCCGACTATGCGCTCGTGCACGCCCTCCGCGGCGACCGGCACGGGAACCTCGTCTTCAACAAGGCCGCCCGCAACTTCAATCCGCTCGCGGCGATGAGCGGTCGCGTGTGCATCGCGCAGGTCGAGGAGCTCGTCGAGCCCGGCGAGATCGACGCCGACGCCGTGCACCTGCCCGGCATCTACGTGCACCGCGTCGTCGAGGTCGGCACGGGCATCGAGAAGCGCATCGAACGCCGCACCGTCTCGGTCGCGCAGGCGCTGAGTCGCGACATCCCGGAAGGAGCCTGACATGGCACTCACCCGCAACGAGATGGCGGCCCGCGCCGCCCGCGAACTTCCCGACGGGGCGTATGTGAATCTCGGGATCGGGCTGCCGACTCTCGTGCCGAACTACGTGCCCGAGGGGGTGACGGTCGTACTGCAGTCGGAGAACGGCATCCTCGGCGTCGGCCCCTATCCGACCGAGGAGAACGTCGACCCCGACCTCATCAACGCGGGCAAGGAGACGGTGACCCTCCTGCCCGGTGCCGCGTTCTTCGACTCGGCGACGAGCTTCGGAATGATCCGGGGCGGAAAGATCGACGCGGCGATCCTCGGCGCCATGCAGGTGTCGCGGGACGGCGACCTGGCGAACTGGATGATCCCCGGCAAGATGGTCAAGGGCCCGGGCGGCGCGATGGACCTCGTGCACGGCGCCGGGAAGCTCATCGTCCTCATGGAGCACGTGGCGAAGGACGGATCGGCGAAGATCGTGAACGAGTGCTCGCTGCCGCTCACCGGCAAGCGGGTCGTCGACCGCATCATCACGGATCTCGCCGTCATCGACGTGACCGACGACGGGCTCGTGCTCGTCGAGACCGCGCCGGGCGTCTCCGTCGAAGACGTCGTTGCGGCGACCGAACCGGAGCTGCGTATCGCAGCGGACCTTAAGGTGGGGGCATGAACACGGACGACGTCGTCATCGTGGCCGCGGCGCGCACGCCGCAGGGAAGGCTCAAGGGGCAGCTCGCCCCGCTGAGCGCCGTGGAACTCGGCAGCGCCGCGATCGCCGGTGCGCTCCAGAAGGGCGGCATCCCCGCCGAGGCGGTGGACGCGGTGCTGGTCGGACAGGTGCTTCCCGCCGGAGCCGGGCAGAACCCCGCGCGTCAGGCGGCGATCGGCGCCGGCATCGGCTGGGACGTGCACGCCGGATCGGTCAACAAGGTCTGCCTGTCGGGGCTCACGGCCGTGATCGACGGGGCACGGATGCTGCGGCTCGGCGACGCGACGGTCGTCGTGGCAGCCGGCATGGAGTCGATGACGCGCTCCCCGCACCTGCTCCTGGGATCGCGCGACGGATGGTCGTACGGCACTGTCGAGGTGCTCGACCACATGGCGTACGACGGACTCACCGACGCGTATGACCGCGAGAGCATGGGCGCGTCGACGGAGCGTCTCAACGAGAAGTACGAGGTGACCCGGGAGCAGCAGGATGCCGTGGCCGCGCGTTCGCACCAGCGTGCGGCGGCAGCGTGGGACGCCGGTGTCTTCGAGGACGAGATCGTGCCCGTGCAGGTTCCGCAGCGGCGCGGTGAGCCGGTGACGGTGAACCGCGACGAGGGAATCCGCCCCGACACGACGACGGAGTCGCTCGCCGGACTCCGGGGAGCCTTCGCCGCCGGTGGGTCGATCACGGCGGGCAACTCCTCACAGATCTCCGACGGCGCCTCGGCCGTCGTCCTCACGACGCGGTCGCACGCCGACGAGAACGGCTGGGACGTGCTGGCCGTCGTCGGCGCGTCGGGTCAGGTGGCCGGGCCGGACAATTCGCTCCACGCCCAGCCCGCCCGGGCGATCGAGAAGGCGCTGGCCAAGCAGGGGATCTCGACCGACGATCTTGATCTCGTCGAGATCAACGAGGCGTTCGGCGCCGTCGTGGCACGCTCGCAGCGCGAGCTCGGGCTGTCGGACGACATCGTGAACATCCACGGCGGCGGCATCGCGATCGGCCACCCGATCGGCGCGAGCGGCAACCGCCTCGTCGTGCATGCGGTGCACGAGCTGGTCCGGCGGGGAAGCGGCACGGCGGCGGTCGCGCTGTGCGGCGGTGGCGGCCAGGGCGACGCGCTCATCCTCACCCGTTGACGAGGGGCGGACGCTGCTGCGTCAGCGCTCGACGCGCTTGCGCAGCAGCTTCTGCTCGCGACCCGAGACGGGGGAGTCGCCGGGGGCGAGGTGGCCGGTGCCGGCACGGCGGGTGTCGACGATGGCGCCGATCGCGAGCGCGAGGGTGATCGCCCAGCTCGCCCAGGCGAGCGCCGTGCGCCACGTGAACCGTTCGCCCTCGCGCATCGCCTTGAGCAACGTCATTCCACTGGTGAAGGCGCTGATGATGCCCGTTCCGAAGAGGTACTTGCGCATTCCTCCACGCTAGCGGTCGCCGCGCTGTGTCGCACTGCTGCGCCCGCGTCGCCGCCCGCCCGCTGTTAGCCTGAAGGGGCATTCGGAACACGGAAGCGGGCTGAATATGACGCAGGCAGAATTGGTCGTCGTCGCCAACCGACTCCCCGTCGATCGCGACGAGGACGGCGGCTGGCGGCCTTCCCCCGGAGGGCTGGTCGCGGCGCTCGAGCCCGTCATGCGGCGGGCGCACGGGGCGTGGGTGGGATGGGCCGGCCAGGCCGATCTGGAGCTCGACGAGTTCGATGCCGACGGCACGCACCTCGTGCCCGTCACCCTGAGCGCCGACGACGTCCAGCTGTACTACGAGGGCTTCTCGAACGACACCATCTGGCCGCTCTACCATGATGTGATCGCCGCGCCGCGCTACCGCCGTGAGTGGTGGAACGCCTACGTCTCGGTCAACGCCCGATTCGCCGACGCCGCAGCGGCGGCCGCTGCGCCCGACGCCACCGTGTGGGTGCAGGACTATCAGCTGCAGCTCGTGCCGAAGATGCTGCGCGAACGCCGCCCCGATCTGACGATCGGCTACTTCCACCACATTCCGTTCCCGGCATACGGACTCTTCTCGCAGCTGCCTTGGCGACGCCAGGTGATCGAGGGGCTGCTCGGCGCCGACGTGATCGGCTTCCAGCGGGTCGCCGACGCGAGCAACTTCGCCCGTGCCGTACGCCGGCAGTTCCGCTACGAGACGCGCGCCAGCGGCATCCGGGTCCCCACCGAAGACGGCTCCACCCGGATCGCCGTCGCCAAGGCGTTCCCCATCTCGATCGACGCGGCCACCTACATCGAGATGGCGCACCGCCCCGACATCCGGGAGCGTGCCCGGCAGATCCGCGAAGAGCTCGGCAACCCCGAGAAGGTGCTCCTCGGCGTCGACCGCCTCGACTACACGAAGGGCATCCGCCACCGGATGAAGGCCTTCGGCGAGCTGCTCGAGGACGACCGCCTCTCGGTCGAGCGCGCGACGCTCGTGCAGGTTGCGAGCCCGAGCCGCGAGCGGGTCGCCGCCTATGTGCAGCTGCGCGACGAGATCGAGCTCATGGTCGGGCGCGTGAACGGCACGTTCGACACGATGGGGCACACCGCGATCCGCTACCTGCACCAGGCGTTCCCGCGCGAGGAGATGGTCGCGCTGTACCTCGCCGCCGACGTGATGCTCGTCACGGCGCTGCGCGACGGCATGAACCTCGTCGCCAAGGAGTACGTCGCGACGCGCACCGACAACCGCGGCGTGCTCGTCCTCAGCGAGTTCACCGGAGCCGCCGATGAGCTCGGCAGCGCGATCCGCATCAACCCGCACGACATCGAGGGGCTGAAGGACGCCATCATGACGGCCGTCGACATGCCGCCCGCCGAACAGGGCCGGCGCATGCGCAAGCTGCGGCGCCGCGTGCAGGAGCACGACGTCGAGGCGTGGTCGCGCGAGTTCCTGGAGGCTCTCGCGCACGCGCGGGAGCAGAACGCGTCGTGATGGGGGAGGCTCAGAAGGATGCGGCGCAGGATGCCCTCGCGATCCTCGCCGACGCCCGGCGGCTGCTGATCGCGCTCGACTTCGACGGCACTCTCTCGCCGCTGGAGGACGAGCCGATGGACGCGCGGATGCTGCCCGCCGCCCGCACCGCCCTCGACGCCCTCACCGCGCTGCCCGACACCTGGGTCGCGCTCGTCTCGGGGCGCAGCCTCCGTGACCTGCGCGTGATCGCGGAGCACCGCGACGACGCGCGCATCCTGCTGGCGGGCTCCCACGGCGCGGAGTACTGGACGCCCGACGGCGGGCTCGCCGAGCCCGAGGAGGAGCCGGCCGACGTCGTGCTGCGCGACCGGCTGCGCGCCGCCGCCGAAGAGGCCACGCGCGGCCTTGCGGGCGTCTGGATCGAGCCGAAGACGTTCGGGTTCGGCGTGCACACGCGGACGGCGAGCGAGCACGATGCGCGGGTCGCGGACGACGCGGCGGACGCGATCGTGGCCGCCGGCGCCCCGCATTGGCGCCGGCGCACCGGCCACAACATCGTCGAGTACGCGTTCCGCGACGAGGGGAAGGACACCGCTGTCGCGCACCTGCGCGAGCTGACCGGGGCCGACGCCGTACTGTTCGCGGGTGACGACGTCACCGACGAGGACGCACTGCGCAGCCTCGGCCGCGGCGACGTCGGAGTCCACGTCGGGCTGGGCGCCGCGACCGCGGCATCCGTCGTGCTGCCCGACATCCCCGCGTTCGCCTCGTTCCTCGCCGAGCTCGCGGCGCTCCGCGGTGTGCGGGTCGCGGAATAGACTGCGGTCATGGCTGAGCCGGAGCGCACCATCGACATCAAGCCGCGCAGCCGCGTCGTCACCGACGGGATCGAGGCGACCACGTCGCGCGGCATGCTGCGCGGCGTCGGCATGGGCGACGACGACTGGGACAAACCGCAGATCGGCATCGCGTCGAGCTGGAACGAGATCACCCCCTGCAACCTGAGCCTCGACCGGCTCGCGCAGGGCGCGAAGGCGGGCGTCCACGCCGGCGGCGGGTATCCGCTGCAGTTCGGCACGATCTCGGTGTCCGACGGCATCTCGATGGGACATGAGGGGATGCACTTCTCGCTCGTCTCGCGCGAGGTCATCGCCGACTCGGTCGAGACCGTCGTGATGGCCGAGCGCCTCGACGGCACGGTGCTCCTGGCCGGCTGCGACAAGTCCATTCCCGGGATGCTGATGGCATCGGCCCGCCTCGACCTGTCGAGCGTCTTCCTGTACGCCGGGTCGATCGCGCCCGGCTGGGTGAAGCTCTCGGACGGGACCGAGAAGGAGATCACGATCATCGACTCCTTCGAGGGCGTCGGCGCGTGCATGGCGGGACGGATGAGCGAGGCCGATCTCAAGCGCATCGAATGCTCGTTCGCGCCGGGCGAAGGGGCCTGCGGAGGGATGTACACCGCGAACACCATGGCGTCGGTGGCCGAGGCGCTCGGCCTGAGCCTCCCCGGCTCGGCTGCCCCGCCGTCGGCCGACCGCCGGCGCGACCACTTCGCGCAGCGGTCAGGGGAGGCGGTGGTGAACCTGCTGCGGCAGGGCATCACGACCCGCGACATCCTCACCATCGAGGCGTTCGAGAACGCGATCGCGCTCGCAATGGCCCTCGGCGGATCGACGAACGTGGTGCTCCACCTGCTCGCGATCGCGCACGAGGCCGGGGTCGAGCTGACGCTCCACGACTTCAACCGCATCGGCGCGAAGGTGCCGCACATCGCCGACATGAAGCCGTACGGCCGCTTCGTGATGAACGACGTCGACAAGCACGGCGGCATCCCGGTCGTGATGAAGGCGATGCTCGATGCCGGACTGCTGCACGGCGACGCGCTGACCGTCACCGGCAAGACGCTCGCCGAGAACATCGCCGAGCTCGACCCCGACCCGGTCGACGGCACCGTCATCCACTCCCTGTCCGACCCGCTGCATGCGACCGGCGGCATCACGATCCTGCACGGGTCGCTCGCGCCGGACGGAGCGGTCGTGAAGACCGCCGGCTTCGACGCCGCGGTGTTCGAAGGTCCGGCTCGGGTGTTCGAGCGCGAGCGCGCCGCGATGGATGCGTTGGAGGCCGGCGAGATCGCGGCGGGAGACGTCGTCGTGATCCGCTACGAGGGGCCGAAGGGCGGCCCCGGGATGCGCGAGATGCTGGCTATCACCGCCGCCATCAAGGGCGCGGGGCTCGGAAAAGATGTATTACTCTTGACGGACGGTCGATTCTCCGGCGGCACAACCGGCCTGTGCATCGGCCACATAGCACCCGAGGCGGTGGACGAAGGTCCGATCGCCCTGGTGCGCGATGGTGATCTGATACGGGTCGATATCGCGGCTCGCACTCTCGACATACTCGTCGACGATGCCGAGCTGAGCTCCCGCAAAGAGGGATGGGAGCCTCTGCAACCGCGCTATACCCGAGGCGTCTTGGCCAAGTACTCCCGGCTCGTGCGCTCTGCCGCGCAGGGCGCCGTCACGGGGTAGGCCCACTCGATTCCCTGTCAGTCCGCTCATACGAGGAAGATCACCATGCCTGCAGACACCACTGCGGCCGTGCCACGGCCGCCCGCCCGCACCGCGCATGCGCCCGTGCTCACGGGCGCTCAGGCGGTCGTCCGCTCCCTTGAACTGCTCGGGATCACCGATGTGTTCGGTCTGCCGGGCGGCGCCATCCTCCCGGTGTACGACCCGCTCATGGACGCATCCGACATCCGCCACATCCTCGTGCGCCACGAGCAGGGCGCCGGTCACGCGGCCGAGGGGTACGCGTCGGCGTCGGGCAAGGTCGGCGTCGCGATCGCGACGTCGGGCCCGGGCGCGACCAACCTCGTGACCGCGATCGCCGACGCGTACATGGACTCGGTGCCGCTGCTGGCGATCACCGGACAGGTCTTCAGCACGCTCATGGGCACCGACGCGTTCCAGGAGGCCGACATCGTCGGCATCACGATGCCGATCACGAAGCACTCGTTCCTCGTGAAGGATGCCGCCGAGATCCCCGCGGCCATCGCCGCGGCGTACGAGATCGCCTCGACCGGCCGGCCCGGGCCGGTCCTCGTCGACATCACGAAGGACGCACAGCAGGCGGAGGTGCCGTTCGTGTGGCCGCCGAAGGTCGACCTGCCCGGCTACCGGCCGGTGACGAAGGCACACGGCAAGCAGATCCAGGCCGCCGCGCGGCTGCTCGCCCACGCCCACAAGCCGGTGCTCTACGTCGGCGGCGGCGTCATCCGCGCCGGTGCGGCCCCGGAGCTGCTGACCCTCGCCGAATCGACCGGGGCGCCGGTCGTGACGACGCTCATGGCGCGCGGTGCGTTCCCCGATTCGCACAAGCAGCACCTCGGCATGCCCGGCATGCACGGCACCGTTCCGGCGGTGCTCGCGCTGCAGGAGGCCGACCTCATCGTCGCCCTCGGCGCCCGGTTCGACGACCGCGTGACCGGCCGGGCCGCGCTGTTCGCGCCGCACGCCAAGGTGGTGCACGTCGACATCGACCCGGCTGAGATCTCCAAGATCCGCACCGCTGACGTGCCGATCGTGGGAGACCTGAAGGACGTGCTCGTCGACCTCGAGGTCGCGTTCCGCGGCGCGGTGGGCTCGGAGCGGCCCGACATCGAGGAGTGGTGGTCGTACCTCGACGGCCTGGTGCAGGAGTTCCCGCTCGGCTATGCGCCGACCAGCGACGGGCTGCTGTCGCCGCAGCACGTCATCCAGCGCGTCGGCGAGCTCACCGGCCCCGAGGCGGTGTACGCCGCCGGCGTCGGCCAGCACCAGATGTGGGCGGCGCAGTTCATCACCTACGAGCGGCCGAACTCCTGGCTGAACTCGGGCGGCGCGGGCACCATGGGGTACTCGGTGCCGGCGGCGATGGGGGCGAAGGTCGCCGAGCCCGACCGCGTCGTGTGGGCGATCGACGGTGACGGCTGCTTCCAGATGACGAACCAGGAGCTCGCGACCTGCGTCATCAACGACATCCCGATCAAGGTCGCGATCATCAACAACTCGTCGCTGGGCATGGTGCGGCAGTGGCAGACGCTGTTCTACGACGGCCGGCACTCCAACACCGACCTGAACACCGGCCACGGCACGATCCACGTGCCCGACTTCGTCAAGCTCGCCGAGGCGTACGGGTGCCTCGCACTGCGCGTGGAGAAGCCCGAGGACGTCGACGCCGCGATCAAGACCGCGCTCGAGACGAACGACCGCCCGGTCGTGATCGACTTCGTCGTGAGCGCCGACGCCATGGTGTGGCCGATGGTCCCGCAGGGCGTCAGCAACAGCTACATCCAGTACGCGCGCGACCACGCGCCGTCATTCGACCAGGAAGACTGAGGAGGGCGACATGACCCATCACGTGCTGAGCCTCCTCGTGGAGGACAAGCCCGGCCTGCTGACGCGCGTCGCGGGGCTGTTCGCGCGACGCGGCTTCAACATCTCGTCACTCGCCGTCGGCGTGACCGAGGTGCCCGGCCTGTCGCGCATCACCGTGGCCGTCGACGTCGAGGAGCAGCCGCTCGAACAGGTGACCAAGCAGCTGAACAAGCTCGTCAACGTCATCAAGATCGTCGAGCTCGAGCCGGCGGCGTCGGTGCAGCGGGAGCACATGCTCGTGAAGGTGCGCGCCGACAACGCGAACCGGTCGAACGTCCTCGAGGTCGTGAGCCTGTTCCGTGCCTCGGTCGTGGATTACGCGCCCGACGCGGTGGTCGTCGAGGTGACCGGCGACCAGGGCAAGGTCGACGCCTTCCTGCGTGCGCTCGAGCCCTTCGGCATCAAGGAGCTCGCGCAATCCGGCCTCGTCGCCATCGGCCGCGGTGGCAAGAGCATCACCGAACGCGTGCTGCGCGGCTGACAACCCATCGAACTGACAACCCAAGGAGAAACACCCATGCCCACTGAGATCTACCACGACGCCGACGCCGACCTCTCGATCATCCAGCGCAAGAAGGTCGCGATCGTCGGCTACGGCTCGCAGGGTCACGCGCACGCACTGAACCTGCGCGACTCGGGCGTCGAGGTCGCCATCGCGCTGAAGGAGGGCTCGCGCTCGATCCAGAAGGCGAGCGAGGCCGGCTTCGACGTGAAGACCGTCGCCGACGCGACCGACTGGGCCGACGTCATCGTCATCCTCGCCCCCGACCAGCACCAGCGCGGCATCTACGCCGACTCCATCAAGGAGCACCTCACCGAGGGCAAGACGCTCCTGTTCGCGCACGGCTTCAACATCCGGTTCGGATACATCCAGGCGCCCGAGGGCGTCGACGTCGTCATGGTCGCGCCGAAGGGGCCGGGCCACACCGTGCGCCGCGAGTACGAAGCCGGTCGCGGCGTTCCCGTGATCGTCGCGGTCGAGAAGGATGCGTCGGGCAGCGCCTGGGACACCGCGTGGTCGTACGCCAAGGCGATCGGGGGCCTCCGCGCCGGCGGCATCAAGACGACCTTCACCGAGGAGACCGAGACCGACCTGTTCGGCGAGCAGGCCGTGCTCTGCGGCGGCGTGTCGCAGCTCATCCAGTACGGATTCGAGACGCTGGTCGAGGCGGGCTATCAGCCCCAGATCGCGTACTTCGAGGTGCTGCACGAGATGAAGCTCATCGTCGACCTCATCTGGGAGGGCGGCATCGCCAAGCAGCGCTGGAGCGTCTCGGACACCGCGGAGTACGGCGACTACGTCTCGGGTCCGCGCGTGATCGACCCGCGCGTCAAGGAGAACATGCAGGCCGTGCTCGCCGACATCCAGTCGGGCGCCTTCGCCGAGCGCTTCATCGCCGACCAGGACGCCGGGGCGCCGGAGTTCCTCGAGCTGCGCAAGAAGGGCGAGTCGCACCCGATCGAGGCCACGGGTCGCGAACTGCGTGCCCTGTTCGCCTGGAAGCAGCAGGACGAGGACTACACCGACGGATCCGTCGCCCGCTGATCGTCACGCACGCGGGGCCGGGGGAGTGATCCTCCGGGCCCGTCGTCGTGTCAGCGCAGCGTCTCGAGGTAGCCGCTGAGCGCGACGCCGGCAGCTCCCTGTGCGATCCCGGATTCCGACCACGTCACGACGTCGATGACGGGCGCAACGCCGAGCGTCGGCGTACTTCGGACGATCGCGTCGGTCATCGACGCACCGAAGGCGTCCCAGTGCTGCGCGGTCCGCCCGCTGACCCGGATGTGATCGATGCCGAGAAGCGTGCTGATCGCCCCGACCCCACGTCCGAGGATCTGCGCACGTTCTTCGACGAGCCGAACCGTAGGCGTGCTCAGATTCAGCTCCGCCCACTCCGAGGAGCTCTGTCCGGACGCGGCTCGGAGCTCGGAGTACCCGAACACCGTCTGCATGCAGCCACGGTTTCCACACCGGCACAGCTCCCCGCCGGGATCGAGACTGATATGGCCGAATTCGATGCTTCCATGTCGAACGCCGCGCACGATACTCCGGCCCGTGACGATGGCCATGCCGACGCCGTCGCTGATGTGGAGCAGGAGGAAGCTGTCTGGTACCGACGGAGCGAACGCGAGTTCGCGCTGTGCCAGGGCGATGACGTCGTTCTCCACGAAGACCGGGAAAGGTAGGAGCTTTCGAAGCTCGCGCCCCAGGGGATATTCGTGCCAGTCGAGCACCGTCGAGATTGCGACCGTGCCATCCGACGTGTCGACGACACCGGAGACCGTGACGCCCACCGCCGCGACCGGTCGGGCGCCGAGCGCCTCCTGCAGTCGTCCGGTCGCCGTGACCGTGGACGCTATCGGATCGTCCATCTCGATCGGCACCGTGCAGGTGTGCAGCACGTCGCCGCTGGCGGACACGGCCGCCCCCACGACGCTGCCGCGCTCGATCGATACGCCGAGGAGAACACCGGCGTCCTGCCGCGCTCTGAGCGGGATGCTGGGCCGTCCGCCCGTCGCTGCGCGCGGCGCGTCCTCGCGGACGAAACCGTGTTTGACGAGTGTGCGCACATGGGTGCCGACGGTCGCCGGCACGAGCCCGAGCTGAGCGGCGACGCGCTGCCTGCTCGCACCGGGCGACCGGACGATCTCGCTGAAGACGAGGGCTCGGTTGGAGGCTACCGCCGCCGCGCCAGGCGAGCCTTCCGTCGTGCCCCTCGTCTCGTGCGGCATCTCAGCGGCCTCGTTTCAATCGTGGACAGACATCGGATGTTCGGCTTGCGCCTCAGTAAGTATGGGGCTAAATTTACGTCACCATCAACCATACCGCCAGGACGCCCCGGGCGTTGCTGAGCATCTGCAATGGAGGAGACTCGCGTGTCGAAGTACAAGAAGGGCGCGGCGGCGATCGTTGCCGTCGCCGGTCTGGTCACGGGCCTGACGGCGTGCTCGGGCGGCTCGAGCGGCGACGCCAGCTCGGGTTCGCTCACCTGGAGCTTCTGGGATCAGGGCTCGTCCAACAGTTCCTGGCAGGGTCTTGCCGCCGACGTCCACAAGCAGGACTCGAAGTTGACCGTGAAACTGACGCAGACCCCGTTCGCGGACTATTTCACGAAGCTGCAGTCGCAGCTTGCCGCCGGGACGACCGCCTGCATCGTCAGCATGCAGAGCCTGCGTCTGCCGGCCTTCAGGGACGCACTCGAACCGCTCGGTCCGCTGATGAAGAAGGTCGGCTTCGACGAGTCGGAGTGGAACCCGGGAGCGCTCAAGGCGCTCCAGGTGGACGGCCAGCAGTACGCGATTCCGTACGGCCTCTCCACAATGGTGCTGTATTACAACAAGGACGCCTTCAAGAAGGCGGGGCTCCCCGAGCCGACGAACACATGGACGACCTCCGACTTCGAGGATGCGGCGAAGAAGGTCACGGAGGCGACCGGGAAGCCGGCCTTCGGCGAGTCGTTCTCGGATCTTCACATGTTCTCCATGCTGTTCGCGGACAACGGCGCGCGGCCCGTCACCGATGACGCGAAGCTCGATCTGACGAACCCGGCGATGAAGCAGGCGTTCACCTGGTACACGGAGCTCGCGACCAAGGACAAGGTGTCCTCGATCCCGGCCAGCGCATCCGACGTACCGTGGGGTGAGCAGCAGTTCGTCGCAGGGAACGTCGCGATGGCCGTCGACGGAGACTGGAACATCTCCTCCAACGCCACGCAGGCGAACTTCCCGGTCGGGGTCGTCGCCCTGCCGCAGGGCCCCAACGGTGGCGGCACGTACTCGGCCAACTCGGGATTCGGCATCTCGAAGAGCTGCTCGAACAAGGAGGCCGCCGCGAAGGCGATCTCGATCATCACGAGCGAGGCGGCCCAGGTTGAGCAGGCGAAGGCCGGCACGCATCCGGCTCGTGTCGCTGCGGACGACGCGTTCTTCACAGCACTGGCGTCCTCGACCGACGCGAAGAGCCCGGGCTACGCCGATCAGGCGAAGGCGGCGATGCAGGCCGCCAGCGCAAAGTCGGTGCCGTTCATCAGCACGCCGTCGTGGGATCAGACGACCAAGCTGATCGCGCGCGAGTTCATCCTCGCGTACTCGGGAAATGACAGCCCCGAGCAGGCTCTGCAGAACGTCCAGCAGTCCGCTCAGTGATCCATTGACGCACGGTGGGGCGGGCCGCATGCCCGCCCCGCCGGCAAGGAGGCATTCCTCATGACCGCAATTGCTCAGCGGGTCGTGGCTCGTGCGGGGAACCCGCGAGGGCGACGAGGCGATTCCGGTGCCGCGCTGGCGTTCCTCACGCCCAGCGCAGCCGGGCTGACGGTGTTCATCCTGTTCCCGTCCATCCTCGCGATCGTCACGAGTCTCTTCCACTGGCCGACATACGGAGAGATCTCGTTTGCCGGCGTGGACAACTATGCCCAGCTGTTCACCCCGCGCAGTGATTTCGGGCCGGCATTGCTGAACACCGTTCTCTTCACCGTGCTGATCGTCCCGATCAATCTCGTTCTCACGATCTCGGTCGCCTTCTGGGTCGCGTCGAGCCGGTTCCGACAGCTGTACCGTGTGCTCTTCTTCATCCCGGTGGTGACGCCGTCGGTCGCGACGGCGATCATCTGGAAGCTCCTCTATCAGCCTGGAGGCGTGCTCAGCTGGGTGGCGGGCCTTTTCGGGATGAGCCCGCCGAATTTCCTCGGATCGACCTCGAGCGCCCTGATATCGGTGGTGGTCGTGATCCTGTGGAACGGCTTCGGCTACAACATGCTCATCTTCTCCGCCGCCATCGACCAGCTTCCGGAAGATGTGCTGGCCGCGGCGGCACTCGACGGCGCCGGTCCGGTGCGCACTCTCTTCCGGATGAAGTTGCCACTGATGACGCCGGCGATCTTCTTCGCAACGACGGTGACACTCATCCAGTCGTTCCAGATCTTCAACGAACCGTACGTCATGACGGCCGGCGGCCCCGGCACCTCGACGATCACCGTTGTCATGAATGTCTATCAGACCGCCTTCCAGTCCGGACAGCTCGGACAGGCGGCAGCGCCGGCGATCGTGCTGTTCGCGCTGATTCTCATCGTCACGCTCGTTCAGTGGGCCGGACAGAAGAAGTGGGTGCACTATGAGTGAGCGATCATCGGTCGGCGCGCGTGCCGCGCGAAGAGCGGGACGTTCCGCGAACGAGATCGTGCTGGCGCTGGTCGCCCTGCTGTTCCTGTTCCCGGTGATCTTCACGATCACGTCCTCGTTCAAACCGAACAACGAGATCTTCCAGTCCCCGCCGACGCTGTGGGGGAGCGAGTTCCGCTGGGAGAACTACGCCGAGGTGTTCCAGAACGCACCGTTCCTGCGCTACATCCTCAACGGCATCATCCAGTCAGCCGGCGGCACGATCATCGTGCTCATCGTGTCGGCCCTTGCTGCCTATGCGTTCGGCATTCTGCGCTGGCGCGGGCGCGACCAGAGCATGCTCGCCTACTTGGCCACGATGATGATCCCGCAAGAGGTCCTTGTCATCCCGATGTTCCTGTTGATGCAGAAGTTCGGGTGGATCGACACTTGGCAGGCACTCATCCTGCCGTGGGCGTTCGGTGCGTTCGGCACGTTCTTGCTGCGCCAGTTCTTCTCCACCCTGCCGTACGAGCTGGTGGAGGCGTCCCGGATGGACGGCTGCAGCAACTGGCGCACGTTCTGGCAGATCATCCTCCCGCTGGCCCGACCGTCTCTGGCAGTCCTCGCGGTCTGGACGTTCATCACATACTGGAACAGCTTCCTGTGGCCGCTTATCGCTGTGAACGACATTCATGCGCTCGGCAATGTGCCGCTGGGTCTGCAGACCTTCTTCGGCGAGCATGGGGCGTCGTGGAACCTGATCATCGCGGCATCAGTGATATCCGTCGCTCCCACGCTGATCCTGCTGCTCGCGCTGCAGAAGCACCTGGTGAAGGGCATCGCCACCGTCGGACTGGCAGGCCGATGAGCGCCGGCGACAACCGTCCGAACGTCGTGGTGTTCCTCGCCGACGACCTCGGGTGGGGCGACCTCGGATGCTATGGCAGCACGGCGATCCCCACGCCGGTGCTCGACCGTCTCGCTTCTGAAGGCGCGCGCTACACCGACTGCCATGCGGCGTCGGCCGTGTGCACTCCGAGTCGATACAGCCTGCTGACCGGCGAGTATCCGTGGCGGTCGCCCTTGCAGGAGGGTGTGCTCGGCGGCACGGATCCGTCGATCCTGCGCGACAAGCAGCCGACACTCGCATCGATCCTCAAGACGGAGGGCTATTGCACCGGCGCCTTCGGAAAGTGGCACCTCGGCCTCGGCTGGACCCGCACCGACGGCACGAGACCTTCTGCCTTCGAAGGGCCGTTCCACTCGGATATGCAGGCGTCCGGACGCGATGTGGACTACACGGTTCCGTTCACCGACGGCCCGACCGCGCACGGATTCGACCGCTTCTTCGGGATCGCCGGCTCGCTCGACATGCCGCCGTACTGCTACCTCGATCAGGACCACACGGTCGGCGTCCCCAATCGCGAGAAGCACCCACTCGTGACGAGCCAGCGCCCGGGGCTGCAGGTGGATGACTGGGACGATCAACGCGTTGATCTGGAGATCACGCGCGTCGCGTGCGACTGGATCCGTGAGCAGGCGACGGCCGACCGTCCGTTCTTCGCCTACATCGCGTCGGCCGCTCCGCACCGCCCCTGCGTGCCGCCGGAGTTCGTGCAAGGCCTGTCGGACGCGGGCGCCCGCGGAGACGCGGTATGCCTGGTCGACTGGATGATCGGCCAGGTCCGCGCGGTGCTTGCTGAGACGGGCACCGCTGAGAACACGCTGGTCGTCTTCACGAGTGACAACGGAGCGCCGATGATGTTCCCCGAGGATGGCGATGTCGAAGTCCATCGTCCGAACGGTCCGTGGCGAGGACAGAAGGCAGACGCGTGGGAAGGCGGTCACCGCGTCCCGCTGATCGTCACCGGACCGGGTGTGAGACCGTGCACCGTGAACGACCCCGTCTCATTGCTTGATGTCCTCCCTACGTTGGCGCAGCTGGTCGGCGCCGGTGGGTCGATGAAGGCTGCGCACGTGCGCGACGGTGTCGTCTTGGCGGGGTTCGCTCCGACGCAGGACCGGGTGATCGGGCAACAGTCGTTCGACGGGGCGCTCGTGCTGCGGGAAGGACAGGACAAGGCCATCCTCTCGAACGGGACGGGAGGCTTCAGCGAACCGGTGGGACGTCCTGTGGCCGTGACCGCCGACGACGCGCAGTTCTATGACCTCGCACAGGACCCGGGGGAACGCGACAACCTCTGGGCAAGTCGGCGATCAGACGCCAGCGCGATGCTGGCCCGGTTCGTCGCAGACACCGGCTACTCTGCGAAGGCGGTCGCGCATGCCTGAGGCGCCGCTGATCGCCGGTATCGACATCGGGGGCACGAAGATCGCGGCCGTGCTGGCCGGCGCCGATGGAGCCGTGCATGCACGGAGAACAGTCGAGGCACCGGCTGCACGAGGCGGTGACGCCATGGCCGACGCCGCGGCATCGCTCGTGGACGACATGGTGCGAGCGACCCGTGCGACGGTCGTCGCCGCAGGCGTCGGTGCCGCCGGCGTCATCGACCACGAAGCCGGGGTCATCCGCACTGCTTCCGACATGTTCCGCGACTGGGCTGGATACCAGCTGGCAGGCGCCCTCACCGACCGGCTGGCACTGCCCGTGCGCGTCGAGAACGACGTGAACGCCTTCCTGCTGGGCGAGACCGTCTGGGGTGCCGCACGCGCGAGCGACGTTCTCGGGGTGATGCTCGGAACGGGCGTCGGCGGTGCGATCGTTCTGGACGGCGTTCTTCGCCATGGACCGCACGGAGCCGCCGGTGAGATCGGTCACACTCCCGGGTACGGCTCTCGCCGGTGCACGTGCGGTCAGAGCGGCCATCTCGAGACGGTCGCGTCGGGCACGTCGCTTGCCCGGCGATACTCCGAGAACACCGGCCGTCGAGTGGCCAGCGCGCGGGAGGTGGCTGACCGTGCTCGCTCCGGGGACGCAGAGGCCGAGGCGGTGTTCACCGCGGCGGGACGCGCGCTCGCGCTCGCCTGCGCCACAGTCGCGGGTATCGTCGAGGTCTCGACCGCCGTGATCGGCGGCGGCGTCACAAGGGCGTGGGACCTGCTCGAGCCGGCGATCGCCGAGACGCTCGTCACGGACGCCCCGATCTCCGGGGTTCCGCTGCGCATCGTGCGCGGCACCCTCGGCGGTGATGCCGTCGCCCTCGGCGCGGCGAGCGCCGCGCGCGCGCATCTTCTCGTCTCGACGCCGTGAGACCCGACCCGTACCCCGCCCCCAGCTCAGAAGGACAGTGACAATGACCGATCGACCGGAAGCATCCGAGATCTGGATGGGGCCGCTGGCCCCGCTCGCGACGGGCGGCCTCGCCCGTCCGCGCATCGGGATCGGCGGCATCTCGATCGAATCCAGCACGTTCTCCCCGCATGTCTCCGGCGACGAGGCGTTCACGATCCGCACCGGCGCCGACCTGCTCGGGTACTACCCGTTCCTCGACGCGGGGAGAGAGCTCCGCGACGCCGCCGAATGGGTGCCGCTCACGCACGGGCGCTCACTGCCGGGCGGCGCGGTCGACCCCGAGACCTACCGTCGGATGAAGGATGCGATCGTCGCCGGCATCCGCGACCAGGGGCCGTTCGACGGCTTCTTCTTCGATATCCACGGGGCGATGAGCGTCGTCGGGATGGAGGACGCCGAGGGCGACCTCGCCACCGTCGTCCGGGGCGCGCTCGGACCCGACACGCTCGTGAGCGCGTCGATGGACCTGCACGGGAACGTCTCGCGCACGCTGCTCGACGCCGTCGACCTCATCACCTGCTACCGGATGGCGCCGCACGAGGATTGGATGAACACCAAGGAGCGGGCGGTGCAGAATCTCCTCGAGCGACTCCGCGGCGAGCACGGAGCGGACCCGCTGCGGCGCCGGCCGTACAAGGCCTGGCTGCCGGTACCCGTGCTGCTCCCGGGGGAGAAGACCAGCACCCGGCTCGAGCCGGCGCGCGGCATCTACGCCCAGGTGCCGGAGGTCGAGGCGCTGCCCGGCGTCGTCGACGCGGCGATCTGGGTCGGCTACGCATGGGCCGACGAGCCGCGATGCCAGGCCGCCGTCGTCGTGACCGGCGACGACCGCGCGGTCATCGCCCGTGAAGCGGAGCGCCTCGGCCGCCTCTACTGGGAGGCGCGCGACGACTTCGCCTTCGTCGGACCGACGGCATCCCTCGGCGAGGCCCTCGACCGCGCTCTCGCGCCGGGAGCGACGCATCCGTACGTCATCTCCGACTCCGGCGACAACCCCACCGCGGGCGGCGCCGGCGACGTGTCGTGGACGCTCGGCGAGCTGCTGGCACGCCCCGACCTGCGCGACGGATCCCGCACCGTCATCCACGCGTCGGTCTTCGACGCCGGCGCTGTCGCGGCCGCCGTGGCGGCGGGCGTCGGCGCCACCGTCTCCCTCGAGGTCGGCGGCCGCGTCGATCCCGGTCCGCGCGGCCCGGTGCACCTGGAGGGCGAGGTGTTCTCGATCACCGACGGCGACCCGGACGCCGGTACGCAGGTCGTGATCCGCGCCGGCTCCGTCTGCGCGATCGTCACCGAGCGCCGGAAGCCCTTCCACCACCTCGACGACTTCCGCATGCTGGGCCTCGATCCCGAGCGCGCCGATGTCGTGATCGTGAAGATCGGCTACCTCGAGCCCGAACTGTACGAGCTCGCCGCCGACTGGACGCTCGCCCTCACGCCGGGAGGAGTGGACCAGGACCTCCTGCGTCTCGGTCATCACCGTCTCGTGCCGGGGGTGGTCCCGTTCGACACGTCGGTTCCCGATCCCGATCTCATCCCCGTGGTGACCCGCCGTGGCGAGGAGGATGCCGCATGATGAACTTCGAGACGCGCACGGGCCCTGATCTCGGCGACGCCGCACCGGTCTACCCCGACGCCGGCGTTCCGGACTGGTATCGCGACGCGAAGCTCGGCTTCTTCATCCACTGGGGCCTGTACTCGGTTCCCGCCTGGGGCACGCCGCCGGGATCGCGCCGCGTGCCGGTGGAAGACGCCTACATGCATCACCAGTACGCCGAGTGGTACGGCAACACCGTGCGCATCCCCGGCAGCCCGACGTGGGAGCGCCACCAGCGCGTCTACGGCACGGGCACGACCTACGAGGACCTCGCCGACCTGTGGCGGGCCGACACGTTCGACGCCGACGATCTCGTCGGTGCGCTCGTCGACGCCGGCGCACAGTACATCGTGCCGACCACGAAGCACCACGAGGGCTTCTGCCTGTGGAACACCGACACCACGGGGTTCAACGCGGTGCAGCGGGGTCCTCGCCGCGATCTGATCGCCGAGCTTCACGACGCCACCCGCCGGCGTGACACGCGCTTCGGGGTGTACTTCTCCGGCGCGCTGGACTGGCACGTCAGCGACTTCCCGCCCATCGAGAGCGACACCGACCTCTTTCGCTATCGCCGCAACGACGAGTTCTACGCGCGGTATGCGGGGGCGCAGCTCGATGAGCTCGTCGAGCGGTTCCGTCCCGACCTGCTGTGGAACGACATCGACTGGCCCGATGGCGGCAAGGGGCGCGAGGACTTCGGGGTCGCGGCGCTGCTCGAGCGATACTTCCGCGCGGTTCCCGACGGCGTCGTGAACGATCGCTGGGGAGTGCCGTACCACGGCTACATCACGCGCGAGTACACCGACATCCCCGACATCCTCGAACCGGTGTGGGAGTCGACGCGGGGCCTCGGGTTCTCGTTCGGCTACAACCAGGACGAGGACGCGAGCCACTCGCTGTCGGGGGCGGCGCTCATCCGCCTGCTGGTGGACGTCGTGGCGAAGAACGGCAACCTCCTGATCAACGTTGGTCCGCGCGCCGACGGGTCGATTCCCGAGCTCCAGCGCGCGGCGATGCGGGAACTCGGCGCCTGGCTGCGCACGAACCGCGCCGCCGTGTACGGCACGCGACCCTGGATCCGCGCCGGCGAGCCGACCGGCGTCCCGCGCGCCTACACCGCGTCCGAGAGCGGGGTGCACGTGCATGTGCTCGACCCGACGTCGGGCGTCGTGGAGCTGCCGGACGAGCTGGGCGACGCGCGTGACGCGCGGTGGGCCGACGGCTCCGCGGGCGCTCCGGAGCGCCTGCCCGACGGCGGCGCGCAGGTGACGATTCCGGATGCGTTGCGCGGCGATGCCGTCGCGGTCCTTACGCTGAAGCCATGACGCGCACGCCCCTCGTCGAAATCGCGGTGCAGGACCCGGCCGGAGCCCGCGCCGCCTTCGCCGCCGGCGCCGACCGCATCGAGCTGTGCCAGGCGCTCGGCGTCGGCGGCCTTACCCCCTCGATCGGAACGGTGGAGCGGGTGATCGGGGCGGCAGGCGACCCGGGCCGCGTCGCGCCGCTCGTGCGGCCCCGCGCGGGCGGCTTCGTGTACGACGCCGACGAGATCGCCGTGGTCGCCGCCGACATCCGCCGGCTCGTCGCCCTCGGCGTCGGCGCCGTGGTGGTGGGATGCCTCACCCCCGCGCGCGCCGTCGACACGGCGGCGCTCGCGCGATGGACGGATGCCGCAGCCGGCGCCGACGTCGTCTTCCACCGGGCGATCGACGCGGCGGGGGAGCCCGCCGCGCTCGTCGACACCCTCGCCGACGCCGGCGTGACGCGTGTGCTGACCTCCGGCGGCGCCGCGCGCAGCATCGACGGCGCCGGCGTGCTGGCAGAGCTCGTCATCCGCGCCGGCGGCCGCCTGCAGGTCATGGCCGGCGGGGGAGTGCGGGTCGAGGACATCCCAGCCCTCGCCGCGACCGGCATCGACGCGGTCCACCTCTCCGCACGGGCGGCGTCGACGGATGCGTCGCCGAGCGGTCCCGGCGGCGGAACGGCAGGGTACGACGTCACTGACCCGGAGCTCGTGCGCGCCGCCGTGGTCGCGGCCCGTGCGGTTGCGGTGTCCTAGACTTGCGCGCATGGCGCCCGAATCCGACTCCTCGCCCGGCGACACCGGCCCGGCGGATCCGGACGACGCGCTCCGCTGGGAGGGCGACGACCAGCCGGTCTCGCTGCCGCCCGGATGGCACGCGAAGGGCAGGGGCGCAGAGCGCGTCGAAACCGCGGACGGGAAGGCCGAGGAGGCGGACGTATCGTCTGCCCAGCCCGGCGAGGACGTCGTCGACGGCGGTCCGGCGCCGCTCGGCAACGCCGCGCTGATCGGCTTCGGCATGCTCGGCGGCGTGTACCTGCTGTACACGATCGGGTGGATCGTCGGAGGGTTCCGCCTCCAGGGCAAGGCGCAGTGGATGGTCGCCGACGCGATGGCACAGGGCAGCTTCTGGCTCGCCGTGCTCGCGCCGCTCCTCTGGTTCGCCGCCGTTCTGCTCCTCACCCGGGGCGCGGCGAACTGGCTGAAGTTCGTGTGGCTGGGAGCCGGCGCGGTGCTCCTCGTGCCCTGGCCGTTCGTGATGGCGGGAGTGATGGGACTGTGACCGAGCAGCGGGCCGCCGCATCCGTGCGTCGCATCCCGGTGTGGCTGCTCGCCACGATCGCCGGCGTTTTCGCCCTGTTCTACGCGTACGCGGTGTGGAACGCGATCTCGAACCTCGTGCAGAGCGTGCAGACATATGCCGCCGTCGGCGTGCCGCTGAACGCGCTCGGCTGGTTCCTGTGGATCTTCGCGGCCGTCTTCCCGCTCGTCGTGTACGCCGCCGCGTTCGCGATCGCGTACCGGCGCCGTGCCGGCGAGGCGGCGCTCGTCATGCTCGCCGGGCTCGCCCTCGTCGCGGTGTTCTGGCTGAACGTGGTGGCGTACTCGGTGCTGAACACGCACGCGCTGATCTCCTGACCGCCCGCGTCACAGGGTCGGGGTGCGGTCCGAGCGCGGGGTAGGCTGTGAGCGTCTCGCCCCGAAGGCGTGCGGCGCGGCATCCCCCTACCCGTCGCCGTCGTGCCGTGCGCGCGAGGCATCCCCGAAGGGTCAGCTTGTGACCAAGCCCGTCGTCCTCATCGCCGAACAGCTCTCTCCCGCGACAGTCGACGCCCTCGGGCCCGACTTCGAGATCCGCACCGTCGACGGCACCGACCGCCCGGCGCTGCTGTCGGCGCTGGCCGATGCGAACGCCGTGCTGATCCGCTCGGCGACGAAGATGGACGCCGAGGCGATCGGGGCGGCCCCGAAGCTCAAGGTGATCGCGCGCGCCGGCGTCGGCCTGGACAACGTCGACACGCCGGCCGCCACGACCGCCGGCGTCATGGTCGTGAACGCGCCGACCTCGAACATCATCTCCGCGGCCGAGCTGACCGTGGGTCACATCCTGAGCCTCGCCCGCCGCATCCCCGCCGCTCACGCCTCGCTGGCCGCCGGGCAGTGGAAGCGCAGCTCCTTCACCGGTGTCGAGCTCTTCGAGAAGACCGTCGGCATCATCGGCCTCGGCCGTATCGGCGCCCTCATCACCGCGCGCCTCCAGGGTTTCGACATGAAGGTCATCGCGTACGACCCCTATGTCACGAGCGCACGCGCCCAGCAGCTCGGGGTGGAGCTGGTGAGCCTCGACGAACTCCTCGAGCGCAGTGACTTCATCACGATCCACATGCCGAAGACCCCCGAGACCACGGGCATGATCGGCACCGAGCAGCTGCGCCGGATGAAGCCCTCGGCGTTCGTCGTCAACGTCGCCCGCGGCGGACTCATCGACGAGGACGCGCTGTTCGACGCGCTCACGGCGGGGGAGATCGCGGGCGCGGGTCTCGATGTGTTCACCTCGGAGCCCCCGACCGACACCCGTCTGCTCGGGCTGCCGAACGTCACGGTGACGCCGCACCTCGGCGCCTCCACCGAAGAGGCGCAGGAGAAGGCCGGCGTATCGGTCGCGAAGTCGGTGCGCCTCGCGCTCGACGGCGAGCTCGTCCCCGACGCGGTCAACGTCGCGGGCGGCATCATCGACCCCTACGTGCGCCCCGGCATCCCGCTCGTCGAGAAGCTCGGCCAGATCTTCTCCGGTCTGGCACGGTCGCCGCTGACGAGCCTCGACGTCGAGGTGCACGGTGAGCTGCAGGAGTACGACGTGAGCGTCCTCAAGCTCGCGGCGCTCAAGGGCGTGTTCGCCCCGATCGTCAGCGAGCAGGTGTCGTACGTCAACGCTCCGCTGCTCGCCGAGCAGCGCGGCGTCGAGGTGCGGCTGCTCGTCGACGGCGACAGCCCCGAGTACCGCAACGTCATCACGCTGCGCGGTGCCCTCTCCGACGGCAGCCAGCTCGCGATCTCGGGCACCCTGACGGGCCCGAAGCAGATCGAGAAGCTCGTCGGCATCAACGACTACGCGGTGGAGCTGCCCATCGAGCAGCACCACATCGTCATGCTCTACACCGACCGCCCGGGCATCGTCGCGGTCTACGGCCAGAAGTTCGGCGACGCGGGGATCAACATCGCGGGCATGCAGATCGCCCGGCAGGCGGCCGGCGGTCAGGCGCTCTCGGTGCTCACCGTCGACTCGCCCGTCGACGACGAGCTGCTCGACGAGGTGCGCACCGCGATCGACGCCGACCTCTTCCGCCAGATCGAGATCGTCGAGGTCTGATTCAGATCGTGTCGTCGGGGGCGGATGTCTCGTCCCGGCGCACGGCGTCCCCGGTGCGGGGGTCGACCGACGTGTGCGAGGTGGCGATCGTGCGGCGGCGCCGCGCGAGGAGCACGATGCCGATGAGGAACACGACGACGCCGGCGCCCATCAAGATGTAGCCGACGAGGTCGAGGTTCACCCAGTCGACCTGGAAGTTCAGCGCGAATGCGAGGATCGCGCCGATGACGAAGAGGACGACTCCGAGTCCGATGCTCATGGGTTCTCCTGTCTGGTGTGCGCGGCGCGGTGCCGCGGCTTCACCAGGATCGCCGGGAACCGCTCTTCGGGGGAGGGGCTTGTCGGCGCCGCGACGGTCGTGTAGGCGTCCGCGGGCCGGGCGTCAGCCGGCGACCTTGGCGACGTACGCGGCGAGTGCGTCGAGTTCTCGCCCGGAGACCACGGGCCGCGCGTCGGCACCGTCGACGAGGTTGTTGAAGTACAGGCCGTCGGAGACCAGGAGCACGAGTCGCAGCGCCGTGTCATCCCGCACGTGCGGTCGCACCGCCGCCGCCCAGCTGTCGCGGGCGTCGCGAAGCGCCGCTCCGGCCGCCGCGCTGCCGCCCTGCGCGAGTCGTGACACCGCGAGCATGACGCGATCGAGTGGCGTGCCCTGCATGATGGAGGAGCGGATGTAATACGCGATCACTCCCTCGGGCGCCGTCGTGATTTCCTGCACGTCGGCTGCCACCAGCATCCGCAGCCGCTCGATGAGCGCCTGCTCGAGAGCATCCTTCGACGCGAAGTGATAGAGCAGGCCGCCCTTCGACACTCCGGCCGCGCGGGCAGTGGCATCCATCGTCGCGGCACGCTCGCCCCCCGCGACGAGCAGCCGTTCGAAGGCGTCCAGCACGCTCTCGCGGGCGTGAGGAGGGCGGCTCATGGCCTCAAGGGTAGTCGTGCCCTGCGCATGATTCTGATACTATACCGGCTGGACGGTACAGTATGCGTCTGCATCGAAGAGAGAACCCCATGACCAGCCAGCTGAGCCCCGTGACCGACCTGCGCGCCCCGCGCGTGGGCTGGCGCGGCTGGGCGGCGCTGGCCGTGCTCATGCTCCCGGTGCTCCTGGTCTCGGTCGACAACACCGTGCTGAGCTTCGCGCTGCCGATGATCGCGCTCGACCTGGAGCCCACGAGCGTCGAGCAGCTGTGGATCATCGACGCGTATCCGCTCGTCCTCGCGGCCCTGCTCGTGACGATGGGCACACTGGGTGACCGCTTCGGCAGGCGACGGATGCTGCTGATCGGCGCCACCGGCTTCGCCGCCGTCTCCGCACTCACGGCGTTCGCGCCCACCGCCGGCTGGCTCATCGCCGGTCGCGCCGCCATGGCGGTGTTCGGCGCGATGCTCATGCCCTCCACGCTGTCTCTCATCCGCAGCATCTTCGCCGACCGGCAGCAGCGCCGCGTGGCCATCGCGATCTGGGCCGCGATGTTCTCGGCCGGCGCCGCGCTCGGTCCCATCGTCGGCGGCTTCCTCCTCGAGCACTTCGCATGGGGAGCGGTATTCCTCCTGGCGGTGCCCGTCCTCTTCCCGCTGCTCGTGGGCGCACCGCTGCTCGTGCCGGAGAGCCGTGACCCCGCTCCCGGGCGCATCGATCCGGTCAGCATCCTGCTGTCGGTGGGAACGTTGGTGCCCATCGTCTACGCGATCAAGGAGATGGCCGTCATCGGCCTGGGCGGGCCGGTGGTGCCGCTCCTTGCGGTCGGGGTGGTCTTCGGCGTCCTGTTCGTGCGTCGCCAGCTGCGGGCGCCCAGCCCGATGCTGGACATGCAGCTGTTCCGCAGCGGCGCGTTCACCGGCGCGCTCCTCGTGAATCTGCTCAGCGTCGTCGCGCTCGTCGGCTTCCTCTTCTTCGTGGCGCAGCACCTGCAGCTGATCATCGGCCTGACGCCGATGGAGGCGGGCCTCGCGCTGCTCCCGTCGCTCGCCGCCATGATCGCCGCAGGCCTCGTGATCGTGCCGATCTCCTCGCGCGTCTCGCCGCGCATCGTCATCCCGGCCGCGCTCGCATTCTCGGCGCTCGGCTACACCGTGATTGCGTTCACGACCGGGCCCGACACCCTGCTGCCCACGATCCTCGCCTCCGTGAGCCTCGGCATCGGCGTGGGCGCGGCGGAGACGGTCTCCAACGAGCTCATCCTGTCGGCCGCACCGCCGGCCAAAGCCGGCGCGGCGAGCGCCGTGTCGGAGACGGCCTACGAGTTCGGCGCGGTGCTCGGCACGTCCGTCATCGGCGGGCTGCTGACCGCGGTGTACCGCGCGAGCATCGAGATCCCGGCGGCCGTGCCCGCGTCGCTCGCCGGGGCCGCGCGTGAGACCCTCGCCGGCGCGATGGCCGTCGCCGACCGCGTCGGCGGGTCCGTCGGCCGTGCGCTGGAGGACGCCGCCGCGGCGGCCTTCGACTCCGGAGTCGCGACCACCGCGCTCATCGGCGCGGCGCTCGTCGTGGTGGCGGCTGTGATCGCGGCGACGATGCTCGAGCGCCGCGCGTCGTCCCGCGACGCACGGCAGACAAGGGAGCGGCGCGCGTCGTCGCGCGACGCACGGTGAGGGGGCGCCGGCTCGCTCGATAGGCTGGAGCGGGCGCGGCCCTCCAGGTGCGGGGTGGCGCCGTCGATTGTGAGGAGTGCAATGTCGCGTGTCGTGAAGCTGGCCGTCATCCCAGGTGACGGCATCGGCCCCGAGGTCATCGCAGAGGCGGAGAAGGTGCTCGACGCCGCCACCGCAGGCGCCGTCATCACGTTCGAGAAGACGCGCTTCTCGCTGGGCGCCGGCCGTTACCTCGAAACCGGCGACACCCTCACCGACGACGATCTCGCGGCGATCAAGGGGAACGACGCGATCCTGCTCGGCGCCGTCGGCGGCACTCCCGGCGACGAGCGGCTGAAGGACGCGAACATCGAGCGGGGTCTGCTCCTGAAGCTCCGGTTCGAACTCGACCACTACGTCAACCTGCGCCCCGCCAAGCTATATGCCGGCGCCCCCGGTCCGCTCGCCGACCCGGGAGACGTCGACTTCGTCGTCGTCCGCGAGGGAACCGAGGGGCCCTACGTCGGCAACGGGGGATCCATCCGCCGGGGGACGCCGCACGAGATCGCGAACGAGACGAGTGTCAACACCGCGTACGGAGTCGAGCGCGTCGTGCGCTACGCGTTCGAGCTGGCCGAGCGTCGACGCCGAAAGCTCACGCTCGTGCACAAGACGAACGTCCTCGTGAACGCCGGGTCGCTCTGGAAGAGGATCGTCGACGAGGTGGCGCGGGAGCATCCCGACGTTGCCGTAGACTACCTGCACGTCGATGCCGCGACCATCTTCCTGGTCACGAACCCGGGTCGCTTCGACGTGATCGTCACCGACAACCTCTTCGGCGACATCCTCACAGATCTGGCCGGCGCCGTCACCGGTGGCATCGGTCTCGCCGCATCGGGGAACATCAATCCCGACGGCGCGTTCCCGTCGATGTTCGAGCCCGTGCACGGTTCGGCTCCCGACATCGCGGGGCAGCAGAAGGCCGACCCCACGGCCGCGATCCTCTCCATCGCCCTCCTGCTCGACCACCTCGGGCTCCACGGCGACGCCGACCGCGTGACGCGCGCGGTCGAGGACGACATCGCGGCGCGGGGCGGCGCATCCCGCACCACCGCGCAGATCGGCGACGCCGTCGCGGCACGCCTGCAGGCGTAATCTGAAGGCGCGTGTGCATCGCCCGCACTCCGAGACTGGACCAGACATGACTCTTCCCGCAGAAACCACCACCGGAACCCTCGAGTTCGGCGTGACCCGCAATCCCTCCGCGCGCAGCGACGCCGAACGCGACGCGCTGCTGGCCGACCCGGTGTTCGGCACCGTCTTCACCGACCACATGGTCGCGATCACGTGGTCGGAAGGCGAAGGATGGCACGACGCGCGCGTCGTCCCCTACGGTCCTCTGGCGCTCGACCCCGCTGCGGCGGTGCTGCATTACGGGCAGGAGATCTTCGAGGGCATCAAGGCGTACCGGCACGCCGACGGTTCGGTCTACACCTTCCGGCCGGAGATGAACGGCGCGCGGCTGCAGCGCAGCGCGCACCGGCTCGCTCTGCCCGAGCTTCCCGTCGACGACTTCGTGCAGTCGCTGCGCGAGCTGATCGCGGTGGACGGCGACTGGGTGCCGGGCGGAGCCGACCAGAGCCTGTACCTGCGCCCGTTCATGTTCGCCTCGGAGGCGTTCCTCGGCGTGCGCCCGGCGCACGAGGTCACCTACCTCGTGATCGCAAGCCCGGTGGGCGCGTACTTCAAGGGCGGGGCGAAGCCGGTGTCGATCTGGCTGAGCGAGGACTACGCCCGTGCGGGCAAGGGCGGAACCGGCGCCGCGAAGACCGGCGGCAACTACGCCGCGAGCCTTCTGCCGCAGGCCGAGGCGAATGAGCACGGCTGCGACCAGGTGGTGTTCCTCGACGCCGATGGCAATGTCGAAGAGCTCGGCGGAATGAACATCGTGTTCGTCCGCAAGGACGGCACGCTCGTCACTCCCGCGTCCGACTCGATCCTCCAGGGCATCACCCGCATGTCCCTGCTGCAGCTCGCGCGCGACCGGGGCCACGCCGTGGAGGAGCGGCCGATCACCCTGCAGGAGTGGCGCGACGGCGTCGCCTCGGGCGACATCGTGGAGGCGTTCGCGTGCGGCACCGCCGCCGTGGTCGCTCCGATCGGGCAGCTCAAGGGACACGACTTCGTCGACGCACAGCCCACCGGCTCGCTCGCCCTGTCGCTGCGCGAAGAGCTCACCGACATCCAGTACGGCCGCCGTGAGGACCGACACGGCTGGCTCGTGCGGCTCGACGCCTGACGTTGCGGTCGTGAGCGGGTGCCGGCGAGTCGAATCGCGCCGGTTCCCGCTCTAGGCTGATCCGGTGAGGATCGCACGCTTCAGCCACAACGAGTCCATCAAATACGGCATCGTCGACGAGTCCGACCTCGTCGTGCTGGCCGGCGACCCGATGTTCGCCGGTTTCGACACGACGGGGGAGCGGGTGCCGCTCGCCGACGTCGCTCTCTTGGCGCCCGTCATCCCGCGCTCGAAAGTCGTCGCGATCGCGCGGAACTACCGCGACCACGCGGCGGAGCTCGGCAACGAGGTGCCGCCGGAGCCGATGCTGTTCCTCAAGCCCAACACGTCGGTGATCGGGCCCGGCGACGCGATCGTGCTGCCTCCGCAGTCGTCGCGGGTCGACTTCGAGGGCGAGCTCGCCGCGGTGATCGGCAAGGTCACGAAGAACGTGCCGGCCGAGCGTGCGCTCGACCACGTGTTCGGCTACACGATCGCCAACGATGTGACGGCTCGCGACCTGCAGCGCAGCGACGGGCAGTGGTCGCGAGCGAAGGGCTTCGACACGTTCTGCCCTCTGGGGCCCGCGATCGAGACGGAGTTCGACCCGGCGGGCGATGCCGTCGTGACGACGCGTGTCGACGGCGAGGTCCGGCAATCGGGACCGATCAGCGACATGATCCACTCGGTGGCCGACATCATCGCCTACGCGTCCGCGGCGTTCACGCTGCTGCCCGGTGACGTCATCCTCACCGGCACTCCCGCCGGGGTGGGTCCGTTCACCGCGGGGCAGACCGTCGAGGTCGAGATCAGCGGTCTCGGTCTCCTGCGAAACCCGGCACGGGCTGCGTGAGAACCGCCGCCGTCGCCCTGCCCGACGCCGCGCAGCTGCCGGCGACCCGGCGGCGCACGATCTGGGTGCTGTCGCTCGGCCAGGTCCTCGGCGGGCTGGCGTTCGGAGCCACGGTGTCGCTCGGCGCCGTGCTCGCCGCGCAGCTGAGCGGCGATGAGGCGCTGAGCGGCTGGGCCGCGGCATCCGTCACCCTCGGCACGGCGCTCACGGCCGTGCCGCTGGCGGCGCTCGCGCGGCGGGGCGGTCGTCGTCCGGCGCTCGCGACCGGGATGCTCGTCGCCCTCGCGGGGGTCGGAGTCGTCGTGGCGGCCGTCGGTCTCGAGGCATTCTGGCCGCTCATCGCCGGGTTCATCCTCATCGGCGCGGGGCAGGCGGCGAACCTGCAGTCGCGCTTCGCGGCGGCCGACCTCGCCACCGACGCATCCCGTGCCCGCGACCTCTCGGTGGTCGTGTGGGCGACGACGATCGGCGCAGTGCTCGGGCCGAACCTCATCGGTCCGGGGGAGGTGCTCGGCGACGCTCTGCACATGCCGAGGCTCACCGGGCCGTACGTGTTCACCGTGGTCGCCCAGGGACTCGGCGTCATCCTGTACCTCGTCGCGCTGCGGCCCGATCCGCTGCTGCTCGCGCAGCGGATGAGCGCGCAGCATGGCGCTGCGGCCCGCGCCGTCGCGCATGCCGACCGGCCCGTGGCCGCGCGATACGCCATGCTCGCGATCGCGGGCGCGCACGGCGTGATGGTGTCGGTCATGGCGATGACGCCGGTGCATCTCGTGCACGCCGGCGCGACGCTCGAGATCATCGGCCTGACGATCAGCCTGCACATCGCCGGGATGTACGCGCTGTCGCCGGTGTTCGGCATCCTCGCCGACCGGCTCGGCCGGGTGCTGCTGATCCTCGTCGGTCAGGCGCTGCTTGTGGCGGCGCTTCTCACCGCCGCGCTCGGACAGCACTCGGCCGGTGCGGTCACCGTCGCGCTCATCCTGCTCGGGCTGGGGTGGAGCGCGACCACCGTGGCGGGAGCCGCGCTGCTCACCGAGGCCTCGGCGGAGGCGGTGCGCACGCGCCGCCAGGGGCGCAACGACCTCGTGATGAGCCTCGTCGGGGCGGTCGGCGCGATCGTCGCGGGAGTGGTGCTGTCGTGGATCGGCTACGGCGGACTCGCGCTGTGCGCGCTTGCGATCGTCGCGGTCGTGGGGGCGCTGTCGCCGCTCGGCCGTGCGCGACGGCCGTCGGCCCGGGAGGGGACGGGATCGGCGCCCGCCTAGAATCGAAGGGCTATGGCTACCGTTCATCCCCAGACCACGACCGCCTCCGGTGCCGACGTCCGCGTCCGCTTCTGCCCCTCGCCGACCGGCCTGCCGCATGTCGGCATGGTGCGTACTGCCCTGTACAACTGGGCGTACGCGCGGCACACCGGCGGCAAGCTCGTGTTCCGGGTGGAGGACACGGATGCGGCGCGTGACAGCGAGGAGAGCTATCGGCAGCTCGTCGAGGCGCTCACCTGGTTGAAGATCGACTGGGACGAAGGCGTCGAGAAGGGCGGGCCGCACGAGCCGTACCGGCAGTCGCAGCGCACGCCCGTCTACGCCGATGTGCTGGCGAAGCTGCAGGCGGCCGGGCTCGTGTACGAGAGCTATTCGACGGCCGAGGAGATCGACGCGCGGAACGAGGCGAACGGGCGGGCGAAGCAGCTCGGCTACGATAACTTCGACCGCGACCTGACCGACGAGCAGAAGGCGGCGTTCCGTGCCGAGGGCCGGGAGCCGGCGTGGCGCCTGCGCGTGCCCGACGAAGATCTGACGTATGTGGACCTCATCCGCGGCGAGGTGACGTTCCCGGCCGGGTCGTTCCCCGACTTCGTGATCGTGCGCGCGGGCGGCAAGGCGCTGTACACGTTCACGAACCCCGTCGACGACGCGCTCATGGGCGTGACGCACGTGATCCGCGGCGAGGACCTCATGCCGTCGACGGCCCGGCAGCTGGCGCTCTACGACGCGCTGATCACCGCTGGCGTGACGACGTTCGTGCCGCGGTTCGGGCACATGCCCCTGGTGCTGGGGGAGACCGGCAACAAGAAGCTGTCGAAGCGCGATCCGAAGGCGGATCTGTTCCTGCAGCGCGAGAAGGGCTTCATCCACGAGGGGCTGCTGAACTACCTCGCGCTGCTCGGCTGGTCGCTGTCGGCCGACCGCGATGTGTTCTCGCTCGAGGAGTTCATCGCGGCGTTCGACATCGCCGACGTCAACCCGAACCCGGCGCGCTTCGACCAGAAGAAGGCCGAGTCGATCAACGGCGACCACATCCGGATGCTGGAGGCCGAGGACTTCGCGGCGCGGCTGGTGCCGTATCTGCAGCACGCCGGCGTCGTGGGACAGGTTCTCACGCCCGACGAGCAGGCGATGATCACCGCTGCGGCGCCGCTCGTGCAGGAGCGGATGCAGCTGCTGGGGGAGGCACCGGGCCTGCTGGGCTTCCTCTTCACCGACACGGTGGAGTACGACGACGACGCGATGAAGGGGCTGCCGCCGAACGCGCCGGAGGTCATCATCGCGTCGGTGAACGCGCTGCAGGATGTGCCGGTGACCGAGTTCACGGCCGCGGCGGTGCAGGAGGGGCTCTCGCGCGCGCTCGTCGACGAGCTCGGGCTGAAGCCGCGCGTCGCCTACGGTCCGCTGCGTGTCGCGGTGAGCGGGCGGCGCGTTTCGCCGCCGCTGTTCGAGTCGATGGAGCTGCTCGGCAAGGAGCGCACGCTGGCCCGTCTCGACGCACTGGCGGCGCGACTCGCCCGGTGAGCCCGTGGTTTGGACCGGGGCCGCGCGTCACGTAGACTAGATGACTGTTGCGGCTCCGGCCGGAACCCCTTGGGGTATGGTGTAATTGGCAACACGGCTGATTCTGGTTCAGTTGTTCTTGGTTCGAGTCCAGGTACCCCAGCAAGACAGACAGCCCCGGAATTCCGCAGCACGACGGGGAACCGGGGCTCTTGCTTTGTTAGCCGCCGGAAGGCCGACCCCCTCCGGATCCCCTCCGTGTCACGCGACGGGTTGTCGGTACGTTCGGCCAGAATAGTGAAATGGCTTGGCATAGGCGTGGGGCTGACCCCGAAGAGTTGGCGGCTTTGCACCCTGGCGTTCCGTCCTGGCTTCGACGTTTCCTGCTCGCGTGGGTCGAGGTCGTGGCGTATGAAGGCTCCGAGTATCCATATGGGGAGGGGCGCAAGCCGAACCTTCTATGGCTCGCCGAGTATGAGACCTCGATCCGACGCCCCGTCTCGCTTGTCAATGAGTTCCGCGCGGGCGGGGCTGACCGGCTGCTAGTTGAGATGGGAGAGGCGGAGTTCCTTGACTTCGTCGACTTCTTGATCTACAAGATCGAAGACCAAGGGTCCGGTGATTGGCGGGGAACCCTCGCCAAGCTCGAAGAGTTTCTCGCGGATGCAGGGTCGGAGTGGAGAGTCGGCAGCCGAGCCGGATTCGCCTCCCTCGAGAAGCGCGTTCCCGAGGGTGTTGTTGAGGCGGCGGAGAGCACCATTACTGGCTCGGGTTCGGCTGGTGTTCTGCTCTCGGAATCGTGGCACGCCGCGTTCGGACGCAGCCCCGATACCGAGGAGGCCTACGAAAAGGCCATCAAGGCGGTCGAGGAAGCCGGCACGCACGTTGTCACGCCGAACAATAAGAAGGCCACCCTCGGCACAATGATTCGCGATATGAAGGCGCAGAAGGACTGGAAGCTCGACCTACCGACACCCGACGCTGACGTACCGTTGAAGATGGCAGAGGCGCTGTGGATTGGTCAGGAAAGCCGCCATGGCGGGAACGGATATCGGAAGCCGACACAGCCCGAAGCCGAAGCCGCGGTGCTGCTCGCCGTGCCGCTCGTGCAGTGGTTTACGTCGGGTGTGCTCCAGCGCCGTCCTTAGATGCCCAGCCGCGCGACCGGCTTGAGCGCGGGGCGGCTTGCGACAGCCGCAAGGCGGTCCATGTCGTCAGTGTGGCTGTCGTCAAACAGGTGCAGATAGTGCTTGTACATGGTCGAGATGTCCTCGTGGCCCATGTACTTCGCGGCGCGCTCGATGGGCACGCCTGCGGCGGCGAGAGCGCTGGCGTAGAAGTGGCGGAGGTCGTGCCAGCGCACAGCCGGGATGCCGAGCTCGGCCAGCGCCGGTAGGAAGTGCTTGCGGTACAGGTTGTCGTGGTTGAACTGGATCGTGTAATCCAGCGCGCCACGCGACTTGCCGTGACCGCCTCGGCGCCGTCCCGGCCACAGCGGCGCATCCGGGTCGTTGGCGAGCGGGTGCCGCTCCAAGTGCTCGCGCAGGCGGTTCACCAGCACGCGGTTCAGTGGCACGTTGCGGATGGACTTCCGCGACTTCGGGGTGATGAACTCCCAGCCGTTCTCCTTGGAGTACTGCGCCTGCCGCTCCACCCGTACGAACGGCGTCCGAGCGAACAGGTTGACGTCGCGGATGCGCAGCGCTTCGAGCTCGCCAGCGCGCAGTCCCGTGTAGGCGGCGAACTGCACGATCAGCCCGTCCGGGTGCGTCACGTCCAGATTGTCCGCGATCGCCGCCACCTGCTCGGGCGTCAGGAATGTCAGTTCGTGGTGTTCCACCTTCGGGATGCGCACCGGCGAGCACGGGTCCGCCGCGATCAGCCGCAGGCTCAGCGCGTACTTGAACACGGACGACAGCGCGACGTACCGCGTCCGGATGCTCGACTGCGAATAGAGCTTGCCGGTCTTGCCGCTCACTGCCGCGCGCTGGTCGGCCAGCCACTGCTCGATGTGCATCGTCGTGATGGCGTTGACTCGGCGGTTCCCGAACTCGGGGTAGATGTGCAGCCGGTACGTCGCCGCGTTGTCGCGTCGGGTCTTCGGCTTCAGTGTGTGGGCGTGCGCCGCCTGCATGACTTCAGCAACCTCGCGGAACGTCTTCGCGTTCTTGACGAGCGCGGTCGTGCTCAGACCTTCTGTAAGGTCGTTCTCCACCTTCAGCGCGAACCGCTCGGCGGCGCGCTTGACGGTGAACGTGCGTTGCTTGAACTTGTCGGCGTCCTTCCACCGAACCTCGTATGCGATGCCGTCCTTACGGGCGACCTCTCTTACATGTGCCATGTCCTTCTCCTTGGTGTGGGTGGTGTGCAGTCGGATATTCGAATTAGTCGTGGCGGGGCGTGCGGTACTCGCCGGGCAAGGCGACCTGCAGCCGCGCTGCAGCGAGGTAGTGGCCGACGGACCAGGCCGTCTCTTCCGGCGCCTGCCAGATGTACCGCCCGCGCACGCGGAGCTCGCCGCTCACCCAGCGCAGGGCTGTGACGACCACCGGGTACCCCGGCTCGGGCACCATCACGTCGCCAATGCGCAGGCGGCGCGCTTCGGTAGCCCGAGTCGCGGGGTTCAGGTTGTACTCCGTGCCCTCGGTCTTACGCCGTGGCATCGGCCGGTGCAGCGGCATCATCGTCACGCGGCGGGGACGGCCCGGCGGAACTCGCGGGTGGGGTTCATCCAGCCCATCGGCCACGGTGACTGCACCTGATACGGCGACTGCACGATGAGTTGCAGCCGGTTCGAGTTGGGCGACGTCCGGATGCGCTGCACGGTAACCGGCGCCAGCGGCTCCTTGGTGCGCCGGTCGTGCCGTGCATAGACGGTGTCGCCGGGCTGCACATCTCCGACGGTGACGGTTGCGCCAGGGGTGTACTGAGTGGACATGGTGTTCTCCTTGTGTTGTTATGCAGCGCGGGTGCGCTCGCTGCTCTTGTTGAGTCCCTTGGTGTGGTCGGTGGCAGTGTCCGCGATCTGCACCACGGGCACAGGCGGGCGGGCGAGGATGCGGCTGACGACCGGGCTTGTCCAACGTCCTCCGCGCTTGGTCGGGTGACCCTCGTTGGCCAGCGTCGCGGCGATGTCCTTGCAGGTGCGCCCCTGAGCGCGGAGCTCGTTCATCCGCGCCAGCGCGTCCTGCTCTTCGTCGATGGGGTAGAGCATCCCGTCCTTGGCGAAGTAGCCGTACGGCGCCGGGCCGACAGCGCGACCGCCCCGAGCAGCCTTCGCCTTGCGCCCGTCGCGCATGCGCTTGACTGACATGCCCTTGTCCAACTGGGCGAACACACCCACCATCTGCCGCATGGCCGTGCGCATCGGGTCGTCCGGGTCGTCACGGGCGACCTCGCCCATGTCAGCGGCGTGCAGCGTGCGGTTTGCTTTCCACACCTGGGCGAGCACAGCTTCCTGCACCGTTAGGGAGCGGGCAAGGCGATCAAGCCGCGCAACGAGCAGTACTTCCACGTCGGGTTCCTGCAAGCCGGTCAGGGCATCCATCAGCCCTTCGCGCTGTCCGGCGTCCAAGGTGCCGGACACGCCTTCGTCGCGATAGGTCTGCACGATCCGGATGCAGTGCACCTTCGCGTAGGCGCGGCAGGCCTTCTCCTGTACGTCCAGCCCGAAGCCGTCAAGCTGGCTCGCGGAGGACACGCGCAGATACATGATCGCGTTCATCGCTTGTCCTCCTTCGGCGTGGTGTCGAGGTCGATGTCGGGCACCGGGTAGGTCTGCACCATCGGCGCGTCGGTCCAGCGGTTCGGCATGTTGTAGATGTCGCCTTCGACGTGCTGAATGGTGGCGCCGGTCGCGGGGTGCCGCGCGGTGTAGACGTAGCTGCCCTCGGTGAAGCGCAGCTCCCAGCCCGCGTCGTGCAGTGCGTCAGCGAGGTCATCGTCCGCCCCGCCTGGAAAGAACGCGTCGCCTGCGGACGGTTCATGGAAGGCGTCGAGGATCGCCTTGAGCGCCGCGAAGGTGTCGGGTCGCTCGGTGCGCACCCTCTGGAGTGTGTGGTCGTATGCCGCCCAGTAGCTGTCCAGATTCATCACTGAGCCGCCTTCGTCGCGTCGATGTGGCGCTGCTCGGCGATCACCACACCCTCCTTCGTTGCCATCGTTGAGCCCTTCTTCGTGGGCTTCGGCGTCGCCTTCGAGGCAGGCTTCGCCTTGGGTGCAGGCTTCGGTGAGGCGTTCTTCGCGTCGCGCGCAGCACGAGCCTTGGCCTCGGCCGCGAGCCGCTTCTGGTTGCCGTCGCTCTTCTGGAACCGCCCGCGCAACTGCGATCCGACGTAAACACTCCAGGGGTCCGGACGCTTGCCGGTCTGCTCGGCGATCCAGTCGCAGTAGCTCTCGATGAGCGCGCTGGCCTCCTTGGTCGCATACTGAGCCAGAGGTGCGGGGTTCGAGGTGGTTGCCTTCTTGGTGGTCATGTCCGGTCCTTCGGCCGTTGGTTTTTCGGGGTTGCCGCCATTTCGGGCGAACTGGCGGCGAGGAAAGTCTCCTCGAACGTATGTACGAAAGCAAACAATTGCTACGTGGGCGTAGGGCTCATCGGACTGGCCGTACCCTCGCCGGGGTAGTCCGGCGGGCGTTCTCGTGTGGCTACGACCAGCCCTGTGAGCCTCCCGGACACCTACGAGCCGAAGTCGGCGTCCGAGATGCGAGCACCGCGACGTTCGCGGCGAGCCTGGTCGGCGGCGGCGAGTCGTGCCTCGGTCTGAGCCCGCTCGGCGGCGCGCACGGATGAGAGCACTTCGTCTTCGCGGTCTTGCTGCTCGGCCATGACCCGCTCCTGCTCGGCTACCTCGGCGGCGCGGGTAGCGCGCAGGGCGTCCAGATCGGTGCTCATCGCCTCCGCCCCTTGCCTCGGCTGGACATGTTGTCACCGCGCTCGCGGGACAGCATGAGCTGTTCGCGCGTCATCCGAGATTCAGGACCGCCGTCGTCCAGGTCGCGGGCGGTCTGCCGAAGGGCGCGCTGTTCCTGTGCGAGCAGGTCAGCACGCCGGGCGGTGTCGCGGGCGGTCATACCGCGATGCTCGGACGACCGTGCACGCGCGGACTGCTCCGCTTCATGGAAGGCACCCTTGTCGAATCGCGTGCGCGGCGCGGGCTCGTCTTCGATCACTTCGGCATCCACAACGTTGGACTCTTGTGGTTCGTCCTCATCGTCGACGTCCAGGTCCATCACCATGTCTGCGGCGTGTTCCTCGAACGTCTTCTTGGTGATGCCGACCTCGACCTGTTGCGTACCTGCCAGGTTCGCCCGGTCCAGCAGATCCCTCGCAGCGGCCAACTTGACGCGGTCGTCCACCTTGGGCGAAGACAGCATCTCGACAAGCTTCTTCGCGGCCAGATCACTGGCCATCAGAATGCGCACCTGCGCCGCTGCACGTACCTGGGGTGCGGCACCACCGTGGAGTCGACACACCGTACTGCCCTTGATCGCGTAGTTCAAACAGGGAGTTCCATTCCTCCGACGTGCAGTGCATACGGTCCCGGAGTTCATCCGGTCCAGACCCTTTCTCGTCATGACTTTGCAACCTTTCGTTGTTGTGTTGATCGTTGAGTACTGATCGCCCGAACCGGTCGAACCGAGTGATATCTAAGTCGTTCGCGAGGAAGTATTAGGGGGAGTTTAGGTATCACTCGGTTCGGTCGGTTCTACTGCGTATTTCCGGGGATCTTGTCTTTCCAGACGAGACCCAGAAACAGTCTCGGATTGTCAGAAATGACTTCTTCTGCACCGATGACTCGAACCTTCGGTCCGACCGTGGTCGGCCTTCGGGACACACGTCGCTCGGCTTCGGCCGATAGACGCTTGCGAACCTTGCGTACACGGTGACGAGCCAGCTCCTCGTGCTCCACGAACTTCTTCGCGTAGTCGCGGCGTCCCCATCGGGCATTGCCATGTGCCTCGGACCAGGCGCTCGCCGCTTCCCACACTTCGGATTCGAGCACCATGCCCTTGGGGGCATAGTCGAAGTGTTCATTGACGAAGCGCAGCACGTCGTCGGATTCGAGTTGCCATGATCGAAGGTCGTTGATCAGGCGTTGTGGCTCGGCAGGCAGACGACGACCGTTCTTGTACCACTGATAGGCACCCTCGACTAGCCAGCCGAGTACTACCGCCTCCGGGGTGTGCCGGAAGCGCTCGCGCAATGCGGGGTCACCTTGCTTCTCGTCCGTTCCTCGACGCGGCTTGTCCACGAATGTGTAGGGGAATCGCCACAAGCGGAACCGACGCCATGTTGCGAAGGTGTTCTCGGGGATCACTGGGCGATGGTTGGTGGTGAAGACCACATTGAATGTGACTGGAAACGACTCGCCCTGTTTGTAGTGAGCACGACCGTCCATGCTCTTGGTGCCCAGGAGCTCCTTCAGACGCTTGACGACTAGCTCGCCCTTGGGCAGCTCCTCGTGCACCACGATCCGACGACCGCGCAGGCGCAGTACCTCGACAGGCGTGTTCCCAGGCTGAGCGAACAGCACCTTCTCGGGCAGCGGTCCGGCGAACGCTGGCGCAGTGTCCCCCTCGCTATATCCGACGGTCGTGGTGATTGCGTCGATCAGTGTGCCCTTGCCGTTGCCACCACCACCTTCGAGGAAGTTGCCACGGTCGTCCTCGGGCGGGTAACCGGTGATCGCCTGTCCGAAAACACACTGGGCGTGCCCCTGCACATCCTTGGGCAGGGCGTCGAGCACGGCATCCCACTCGTCGTCGTTGAGCTGTCCCTCGTACTCGACCGGTGCCATCATCGTCCAGCGGAACCCGGCATGCGGCAACAGATCCTTGGTGCGCAAGTCGATGACACCGTTGAGACAGTTGAGGTGGTCGGGATGGTTGTCCCACGACAGAATGGACTCTTCCAACAGACCCGCGAGAAGGTCACGAACGTTTCCGATCTTCGCTTTGGACAGCAACGCCTTGATGTCCTGAAGGCGCGCACCACCACTGCGCTCCACATCGAACAGCCGGTCGAGCTCGTCCTGCACGATGCGGGTCAGATGTACCTGCGTGCACGGCGACCACACCTTGCCGGTGTTGCGCAGCCACCCGGTCTCGGTGAAGGCGTACTCGCCGCGCAGACGTTCGGCCACGTAACGCGACAGCGGACTATCGGCAAAGCGAGTCTCGTCGTTGGCGTCGTTGGGCAGCCCCTTGCCCGATGGCTTCCGCGCTTCGCCGTTGTACGCCGATCGCAGCGACTCCAGCGCCTCTCGCTCCTCATACGCGGGGTCCTTGAGATCTTCGACAGTGCTCTGATACTCCTGCACGACCGGCCACGCCTCCTCAGACGTGTAGCGTTCGTCGCGTAGCTGGCACGCCAGCCAGAACCCGGTCTCGTTGCGACCTTCCTCGTCTTCGGTCACCTTGCGCAATGCGATGCGCAGCAACTCGGCGGTGGGACGGCCATGCCCGAACGACGATCCTCCAACCTCGGGCGTCGCGGCGACCATCTCGCGTAACCGATCTGCGCCGTTCTTGGTCCGCATGAGGTCGTTCAGGTCTGTGCCCTTGTCGAGCACGACGACTCGGATGCGCTGGGCGATGCCCTCCAGCGAGCGTGCCCACTTCTGCGAGGCCTTTCGCCCCGCGCCATCACCGTCGAAGACGAGCACCACGTCACGATTGCGGAGAGGTTCGAGTTGAGCCCCGCGCGGCACTGATCCTGCACCGTTGGTGCCGATGACGGCGACGAACCCTCTGGAGATCGCCGACAGCACGTCGTGTTCACCTTCGGTGACGATCACGTACTCATCGCTGCGATTCAGAATGGACAGCGGGTACAGCCGCGTAGGCGATCCCATGCCGGCCACGCTGATGCACTTGTCCACACCCTCAGGGGCATTCGGCAGATACCGGCGCACGTTCACGAGCTCGTCATTGGAGTCGCGAACTGGGAATGTTATGCGTCGTCCGTCGTAACCGATCGCCATGTCGCGAATGGTCGTCCGGCTGACACCGCGACTTGCAATGTAGTCGCGAATCTTGTTGCTCTGCGATAGCTGGAGCTGCCAGACCTGCACATCCTCGTCGGTCGCGCGCCTCGGCTTGTCGTTCTTCATGTTCTTTCCTTCTTCATTGGATGAGAGCAGAGCCTTGGTGTGCCCCTCTGGTGGATGGCGGTCAGTCTTCGGTTGCGGCGTCGATGAAGGCGCGAATCTGGGAACCCTTGTGCCGGACTGCTGCACCGCTGATGCGGACACAGCCGAGCCGCTTGGACTGGCGTAGGCGGATGACCTGTCGAGGGCTGATGCCCAACAGTTCGGCGGTCTGCTCGTTGGTGTAGAGCCTGTCGTCTTCAAGGACGAGATGTTCGGTGGCCACGATGGACCCTCCTTCGGTGGAGAGTCGAGAGGTCCAGAAACGACAAAAGCCGAGCTGGACCCCTCGACAGAAATGTCGAAATGGGATCCACTGCTCGGCTGAACGGTTCGGAGCGTCCGTCTGATCTTCGAGAGACCGGCGCGTTCTCGCTGAGCCCTGTCGCCAGGGGCAGCAACTTTCCACTCGGAACTTCGCTTGCCGCGAGCCTCCGGTCATCCCCCAGGGAGCCATCGGACAGCGGTACTGCTGGTACTACATGTTTCGATCCGGCGAACCGGGTTGATTCAGTGACCCTACTCTACCCTGCGGTGGCACCGGGGTGCTGGTTCTGCTGGTTCGCGTGTTGGGGAGAAGGTGAAAACCTCTCGATGGCGTACTTCAGGCGGATGGTCTCGAAGGCGTACGGGTCGAATTTGCGCGGCACATCGCAGTACCACTCCACCGCGCCGATCGACCGTTCGTCCGTGAGGCGGATCAGTTCGAGCCCGCGCCAGGGGTCAGCCTGCAACGTGCGGTAGCGTCCGAACACCGGCTTGCTGAGCGGCCAGTAGACGGACTGAAGCTGCTCGGCGATGAACCAGGCTGAGCGCTTGTGCCCCTGCCAGCGCCAGAACGCCAGGCGGCACGTTGCCTCGGTGACGATGCCCCAGGACTCCGGCACGATGCCGTCGAGCGGCGGCGCCAGGTAGCGGAGCGTGGCCAGGGCGATGGCCGGCAGATGCTGCATCGGAGTGCGCTTGCTGATGACAGCGCGGGGCTCCGGTGGCAGGTTCCAGGATTCGACTGTCGCGGGCTCCCAAGGGAACCGCAACGCGGGGATTCCCCGGTCAGCGTAGACTTCTTGTGTCGGGTGAGTGATGGTCATCGCGATTCTTTCAGGGTCGAGGTCCCGGCGCAGCCTTGGATACACTGCGCCGGGGCCGATCTGTTTTCAGATGTACGGCGTCGGGTCGAGCTGGAACCCCGACGACATCGGCAGGTTGCTGATGGTGTGCTGCGCGGCGGCATACGGGTCCTGGACCTTCTCTCCGTAGAAGTCGGCCGACCGCACCGCTGACGCGAGACGCGACTGTACGACCTTCGCGCGACCGACGAGCTTGCGGTACTCGGTCGCCAGCGCGTCCGGGTCTTCGCCACGTTCCAGCCGCACGACGAGCGCGTGAACCTCGTTGAAGAGGTCGTCCGCCGCCTCCAGGTGCCGCGCGTTGCTCTGCAGGTCGCGCTCGGCGTTGTCGATCAGACTGCGCTCCACGATCTGCACCTTGTCGAATGCCGCGCGGTCGATCGCCGCGATGTAGCGCCGCTCAGTCTCCGAGTTCGGGTACGCCTGCTCTCGCGCCGCCCGCCGCGCGCGGTCCAGCACGCCGGGTCCGAGGGTGTTGGCGAGCGTGCCGCCGTAGTCACGAGCGCGGCTGGTGGTGACGGGGATGTCCTGAGCGGACATGTCTGGCGGCGTCGTGCTGGCTCGCTGTGTGTTCGTCATGGTGGTGCTCCTGTTCAGCGCTGGTTGAGGCGAGCGGACTCGCGGTTCTTCTTGTCGGCGGCGCGGATGCGGTCTCGCGTGGCGGCGCGGCGGTCCGAGTCGGCGAAGGCTTCCTCGAACTTGCGCTCGGCCAGTGCGAGCGATTCGTCGATCATGTCGGCCGAGTCGGTGTACTTCTTCCGTGCGTTCTTCAGCCGTGTGACGGTGGCGCCTCCGACCTTCGGGTAGGCGGGCAGCTCAGTGCCGGGCAGTGTCATTGGTTCTTCTCCTTCGTGTTGTAGGTAGTGCTGGGTAGTGCGGCGGCGATCTCGGGGTTGATGAGCGCGTACGGCTCCAGCCCTGCGACGATCACCTGTCGGAGCACGGTGGCTCGGGTCGCGCCGGTCATCTTCACGACCGCGTCGAGCGCCTTGCCGACGCCAGCGGGCACGTCCGCCTTGACGACGACGCTGCCCTCGCCAAGGGTGTTCGGTCGAGCCATTTCGTCCTCCTGTTCGTTTTCGTTCGCTTAACCGGAACTCTCCTCCAGCGGGAGTCACACATGTTGCCGAAGAGCAGTCTTGAAGGCATCGACCGAAGGGAATCGACAATGTCTGCACAGCGTTACGACCAGCCCAGCGAGTACGGCGGCGGTGACGGCGGCAATTACCGCACGCCAGCCGGTACGCCTCGCCAGCTCAGCCCCGGCGAGCGCGCCCGTTTGTTGCGCTCCGAAGGCCTCCGACCCGGTCGCCCCGGCGAGAACGTGGTCGCCGAGTACGACCCGTTCACCAACCCCGACCCGGAGTCGGTTCAGCTGGCGCCTGGCTTCCGTCCGTAACTGCCCACCGCGCCCACGAGAATGGCCAGGGTGTGAAGAACGGCCCGACTCCGGTACATCCGGACAGTCGGGCCGTTCTCGTGTGGCAGGCGTGGCGCCTGTCGCTTAGATGGTCGACAACAGAGTCTTAAGCCGCTCGTACAGGTTGTCGAGGTCGTCCTGGAACCGTTCGGTTAGCTTCCACGAGTCGCCAATGTCAACGTTGTCGGCGGCGAGCATGGCCACCGCGTGACGGGCGTCGTGCAGCGCCGTGTAGTAGCGCTCCAGATTGCCGATGAAGAGCCGAACCTCTAGGTCGCTGAGGTCGGAGCCGTTGACAGCCTCGGGAGGATTGGTGGCTGCAACGCGGGTGGCGAACGTTCCAGCGGCAATCGCGGCGCTCACGCGACGTAATGCTTCTTCGATCCGCGTTCGCTTTGAGTCGCGACGCTTGGTGGCCCGCGTCAGATAGGTCGTCAAGAGGACGCCAGCGATCGCGCCGACCAATGCGAGCCCACCCGAGATCCAGACATCCATCGAGGCCGAGCCTACTGGTCGGCCACTCGGGACAGAACCCCTCCGGAACCCCTCCGACCTCGCCTGCCCAGCGCTGACCACCGATGACCAGGGGTCGCCGGACTTCCGCATGATCTCGGGCGAGAACGGGTATCATCGGTCAACGCTGGTCAGCCCTGGTTCTCGCGGAAGGCCCATGCCTGACCCCTTCTGGTTCAGTTGTTCTTGGTTCGAGTCCAGGTACCCCAGCAAGACAGAAAGCCCCGGAATTCCGCATCACGACGGAGAACCGGGGTTCTTGCTTTCCCCCGCGTCCGTGGGAGCCGGTACGCTCACGAGGGTGCAGACGCTGACGGATGTCATCCTGATTCTCGCGGCCATCACCACGGCGGCGGCAGGTGGGGTCTATCTCGGATTCTCGGCGATGGTCATGCCGGCGCTGCATGGCGATCCGCGCGCCACCGGAGTGATGAACCGCATCAACGTGCGCGCGACCCGCTCCCTGTTCATGGTGGTCTTTGTCGGCTCCGCGCTCACCTGCCTCGCGGCAGGCCTCCTCGTTCTCGGTTCGCTTCCCGGCGTCGACGCGCTGCTCGCGATCGCGGGCGCGGCGGCGGGTCTTGTCGGCTTCGTGATCACGGCGGCGGTCAACGTGCCGCTGAACAACCGGCTCGCCCCCGCGTCGGCGACGGATGCGTCGGCCTTCGCATCATTCGAGGGCGGCTGGCGGCGCGCCAACGCCGCACGCGGCTGGACCTCGATCGCCGGTGCTGCGGCTCTCGCCGCCGCGCTCGTCATCTGACGGTCGGCGCCGCTCGCGCACGGTCGATGAGGCGCCTTTGCGTCTGCTCCTGTAGGCTCGATGGTGTTAGGCAGTTGAAGTCTCGTTTCTGTCGGAGGATCTCCTCCGAACCGGCTTCTGGGCCCGGACATGTCCGGGCAGGTATTCGACTCGGCGGCTTTCTCGGGTGCGTGGAATCGCGCACCTCCGCCACTCACAAGCTCCGCGGCGAGACCGTCGCGGCTTCACGGATCACTTCCATGGTCCAGACAACAAAGGAATGACGTCATGGCCACTGGCACCGTCAAATGGTTCAACTCCGAAAAGGGCTTCGGCTTCATCGCTCCCGACGACGGCTCGGCCGATGTGTTCGCGCACTTCAGTGCGATCACCGGCAACGGCTACCGCAACCTCGAAGAGAACCAGAAGGTCTCGTACGACGCCGAGCGCGGGCAGAAGGGCATGCAGGCCGCCAACATCACGGTGATCTGACCCCGACGCGGGACGGGTGGCAGCGCGAGGGTATCGTCCCTCCGCTGCCACCCGTCTGTGCTTCCCGGCCCGCGCTGCCGGCTCGGACGCGGCGCGCGGCTTAGGCTGGGGTCATGCTGAGTGGCCGTATCCGTCCCGTCGAGGTCCGCGAACTCACGGTGGAGGCCGACAGCATCGACGAGGCACGCGCCGCAGTGATGGCACAGGTCCCCGACGGCTGGGTGCTGACGGATGCCGCGGCCACCATGGCGAAGGCATCCACCAGGATCATCCTCAACGCGAAGATCGCCCGCCGTGACGGCACACGCGACATCGAAGCATCCGACCTCGACGGACTGCACGCTCTCGTTCCGGACGGCTGGCAACTCCTCAGCGTGCGGGCATCCTGACTCACTGCGCGCCGCTGCAGTCGTAGAGCCCGGTCACATCGGCGTCGGCCACGGCGGTGCACGAGCTCTCCACCCATGCCTTGATCTGGCTCGACGTCGTGGTGCCCTGCCCGCCGAACCCGCCGCCGCGACCCGACGTCACGACGTACTTCACGTCTCCGGCCGCGACCATGGCGGTGAACGCATCGAGCGACGGCACGGGATCATTCCCGCTGAACCCGCCGATCGGCAGCACCGAGGCGCCGTTCGACCCGATGATCAGAGGCGCCGCGGCCTGCGCGCCGAACACCGCCACCGCGTACTTCGCCGTACCGGCGTGCGCTTCGACGTAGGAGAGCAGCGCACTGTCATCGGCGCTGCCGGTGAGACCGCCGCCGAACCGCCCGCCGTTCGGTGTTCCCGCCGGTGCTCCGCCACCGCTGAGCGTGGGCGGCATCCCGCCATTGCCGGCGCCTGGCCCCTGCCCAGCGGGCGCCTGTCCGCCGGGGCCCTGCGCACCGAACCCCGGCTGATTCTGGCCGCCGAAGGCGAACGAACGCCCTCCGCCGCCGAGCCCCGACATATCGCTCACACCGCCCGCGACGGGATTCGTCGCGCTCGGGTGCCACAGCGTCACGATCGACCACGCGGTCGGCGTCAGGAGCATGGCGGCGACGGTGAGCGCAGCGGTGGTGCGACGCATCCATCGCTCGGGACGGCCGACGACGATCAACGCGATCGCACCGGCGGCGAGCACCGCCTGCACCACCGCGACGGTGACGGAATAGCCGCCGTACACCAGGGCGATCGGAACCGCCGTCGCGGCGCTCACCGCCACCAGCGCGATCTGCGGCCAGCGCACGTCGCGCTGCCGGGAGAGCCCGACGGCGGCGCCGATCGCAAGGGCCATGGGAACCGCGAGCGCCGCCGTGTAGAACTGGTGCATCCCGGCGACGGCCGAGAACATGACGAGGAACGTCGCGAGCCACCCGCCGATCAGCACCCAGACCCGCGCGGGCACCCGCAGCGCGATCAGCACGGCGACCGCGAGCAGGGCGGCCGGAACCAGCCACCCGATCTGACCGGCGAGCTGTGTGTTGAACAGCCGGAGCACTCCGGCATCGCCGGAGAAGCCCGGCGTGAACGAGTTGTAGGCCGACGCATCCGCCGTTGCCTGCCCGAAGCGCCCGAGCCCGTTGTACCCGAACACCATCTCCCACGGGTCGTCGTGCAGGGTGCTGCCGATGTACGGGCGAGCGGATGCCGGGATCAGCGCCACGGTCGCGATCCAGGCGACCGAGAGCCCGGCGCTCGTGAAGCCGGCCACGAGAAGGTGCCAGATGCGGCGGGTGAGGGGCTGGCGCGTGCAGAGGTATGCAGCCGCGAGCGCCGGCCACACCGCCCACGCCTCGAGCATGTAGCACTGGAACGCGGCCGCGACGAAGACGCCCGCGAGCATCAGCCAGCGCAGCTGCGCGCGTTGGATCGCGTGCACGGCCGCCCAGGCGGTGAGCGCGAGGCCGAGGACGAAGAACGACTCCGGCTGATTCGAGCGTGACACCGCGACGAGGATCGGCGTCGACGCCACGACAGCGCCGGCGATGAGACCCGCCGCCGTGCCGGCGAGGCGGCGGGCGGTGATCGCGACCACCAGCACGGTGGCGACGGCGGCCAGGGCGTTCGGCAGCACCACGGTGAACGTCGAGAAGCCGAACAGCTTCACGAACAGGGTGGGGATCCAGAACGAGCCCGGGATCTTGTCGAGCGTGACGGTCCCCGCGGGGTCGAACGCGCCGAAGAAGAAGTTCGGCCAGCTCTTGCTCATCGAGACCGCGATCGCCGCGTAATAGTCGGAGCGCGACCCCTCCCACGATCCCCAGATCGTCAGGAGGGCGGACGCCACGGCAAGCGTCACGAGACCGCCGGCCCAGAGGCGCGGCGGCCGCGCGGCGCGGGAGGTCGATGTCGTCGGCAGCCCGGGAGCGTCAGAGAGGGCGAGAGTCGTCATGCAGGCGAAGCTAGCGACGCCGCAAAAGCAGGCCCCCTGCGGCGGTTATGAATGGCCTGTGGCGGATGCCGGGCAGCCGTCGGGTGTCAGATGTCGGCGGCGTCACCCGGGTCGAGCTCGAGGAACTCTCCGTCGTGCTGTTCCACCGCCCACTTGAGACGCTCGCGTCCCATGTTGCGCCCGATCGTCGACAGCGTCATGTCGTGGGTGCCGAACGCGCGGCGCGGCGCGACGGCGAGCACGAAGTCCATCGCATCCCCGATCTTGAGCCACGGCGCCCCCACGGGAGCGGCGAGGAGCGCGACGTCGCGCCCCTTCGGCACCGCATACGAGTCACCGGGATAGTAGAACTGCTCGTTGATGAGCACGCCGACGTTGTCGATCGTGGGGATCGATTCGTGGATCACCGCGTGGGTGCCGCCGAAGAACTCGAGCTGGAACGGGCCGACGGTGACGGTGTCGCCCGGGGCGACCACGGTGATCTCATGATCGGGCGCAGACGCGGCGAGTCCCGCGGGACCGTAGATCGGCACTCCGCCGGTCGCCTTCAGGATGCGGTCCAGGTGCTCCGGCGTCCAGTGGTCGGGATGCTGATGAGTGACCACCACCGCGATGACGTTCTGGGTCTCGGGGAGCGGATTCGTGAAGACGCCCGGGTCGATGACAAGGCCTTTGCCCTCGGCCTCGACCAGCAGGGCGGCGTGTTCGTACTTGGTCACTCGCATGCCAGCAGTCAACTCCGCCGGGCGGCCTCCGGCAAGTGCGCGGGCGACGCGCCCGGGTCGCCTGCGTGGATTTTGTCGGCGGGTTGGCCCATGGCATACTTGAACAGTTGCCTCCGCAGCGTCGGAGGAGACGGCCCCATCGTATAGCGGCCTAGTACGCCGCCCTCTCACGGCGGTAACGCGGGTTCGAATCCCGCTGGGGTCACCAACGAACAAGAGCCGGTCCTATCGGACCGGCTCTTGTTCGTTTGCGGCGTCGGCAGGGTGAGAGCCGCTCCAGCGCGGGGGGTCCCGCTCCGCCGGAGGCTCCGCACGTCGCGCAGCGGCGCGTGGAGTGGCGGAGTGGCCGAATCCCGCTGGGGTCACCAACGAACAAGAGCCGGTCCTATCGGACCGGCTCTTGTTCGTTTGCGGCGTCGGCAGGGTGAGTGCCGCTCCAGCACGGGTCCATGACAGACTCCCGGCCGCCTCACGGCGCGATCACAAGGTCGGTGGGCGATGCTCCTGTCGTGACCACCGCAGTGCGCACGACGCGCCCGACCGTCCTGACCTCCAGCTTCATCGGCCTGGCCACCGTGATCGCGGTGCTCGTCGGAGGGCTCGTCATCGCCGCGACGCCCTCCTGGTCGGTCGCCGAGGCCAAGGTCGTCTCGGCCGTCGGCGCGGCCCACCTCCCGCTGCTCGATGCGCTCGCGCAGCTCATGGACACCGCGATGGGGCCCATCGGCGCGCCGTTCGTCGGCGTGGCGCTCCTCGCCTGGGCGCTCCTGGTGACCGACACCTGGCGTGGCGCGGCCCGCGCCGGCCTTCTGCTCTCGGTGCCGTGGGCGGTGGCCGAGACGATGAAGCTCGTGGTGCGCAGGCCACGGCCGGAGCCGAGTGCCCTGACGCGGCTCATCGTGCCCGACCCGTTCGCCTTCAGCTTTCCGAGCGGGCACACCGCCTTCGCCGCCGGCCTGGTCTGCGCGGTGATCCTCATCGTCGCCACGGCACGCGCCCGTACCGTGGCGATCATCGTCGGCGGGGCGGCGGTGCTCGCCGTCGCATGGTCGCGGGTGTACCTCGGGGTGCACTACCCGACCGATGTCGTCGCCGCGATCGTGGTGGGGGTCGCCGTCGCCGTGCCGCTGAACGCGATCCTCGTCCGGTTCGGTCCGCTGCGTCCGCTGCCGCTCACCCGGTAGACTGGCCGGGCGAGAGGGAGTATCCCGAAAACTGCGCGTTCGTCATCACGGAATCCGTCGGAGGATGCCCGGGCGCGCTCCGTTTCAGGCGGGGGAGAGACTTTCGACGAACAGTCGACCCTCGAAAGGCCCTCATGGACTTCGTGATCCCTGCCTGGTTTGAGATCACCGCCATGGTCGTGCTGGTGCTCATCCTCGCCGCCGACCTGCTCCTCATCATCAAGCGTCCGCACATTCCGTCGATGAAGGAAGCCACCCTCTGGGTGGTCTTCTACGTCACGCTCGCGCTGATCTTCGCGGTGCTGCTGCTGTGGGCGACCGGCAGCGGTGATGCCGCGGGGCAGTTCGTGGCCGGATGGCTCACCGAATACAGCCTCTCGATCGACAACCTCTTCGTGTTCGTGCTCCTGATGAGCCAGTTCTCGGTGCCGCGCAAGTACCAGCAAGAGGTGCTGATGGTCGGCATCATCATCGCCCTCGTCCTGCGCGGCATCTTCATCCTGCTGGGCGCCGCGCTCATCGAGAACTTCAGCTGGATCTTCTACATCTTCGGCCTGTTCCTCGTCTACACCGCCTGGCGACAGGCGTTCCCCGGCAAGGAGGAGGACGACGCGGAGACCGAGACCGGCATCGTCCGGTTCCTGCGCCGGTTCATCAACATCAGCGACGCCTACGACGGATCGAAGCTGCGCACCACCGTCGACGGCGTGAAGGTGTGGACGCCGATGATCCTCGTGTTCCTCGCGATCGGCGTGACCGACCTGATCTTCGCGATCGACTCCATCCCCGCGATCTTCGGCATCACGCACCACGCCTTCATCGTCTTCGCGGCGAACATCTTCGCGCTCATGGGTCTGCGGCAGCTCTACTTCCTGCTGGGCGGACTGCTCGACCGCCTGCGCTATCTGCACTACGGGATCGCGTTCATCCTCGCGTTCATCGGGCTGAAGCTCTTCGCCCACGCGCTGCACGTCAACGAGCTGCCGTTCATCAACGGCGGGAAGTCCGTCGACTGGGCTCCGGAGATCTCGACGGTGACCTCCCTCGCCGTCATCGTCGTCGCGATGGCGGTGGCGACCGGTGCCAGCGTGATCGCGTCGCGCCGCGAGAAGAAGAAGGACCTCGCCGGCTGAGCGCATCCGGCGTCATACAGGCGATCCTGGCGTGACGCGATGGTAATCTGGGCGGGTGCGGAACGCTCGGCTTCTCCTTATCGGCCGCGGCGGGCTCTGAATCTCAGCCCAGGCTCGTCGCGGAGTTCGTCGTGGGCTTTCCCGCATCCCGAGGAGAACGAACACCAATGAGCACCCCCGCACCGGTGATCCCTGATCACCCCCGCACCCTGGCCGAGAAGGTCTGGGACGACCACGTCGTCGTGAAGGGCCAGGACGGCCAGCCCGACCTGATCTACATCGATCTGCACCTCGTGCACGAGGTGACCAGCCCGCAGGCGTTCGACGGCCTGCGCGCCGAGGACCGCGGCGTCCGCCGCCTCGACCTGACGATCGCCACCGAGGACCACAACACCCCGACGCTGCAGATCGACAAGCCCATCGCCGACCCGACGAGCCGCGTGCAGATCGAGACGCTCCGTCGCAATGCCGCCGAGTTCGGCGTGCGCCTGCACTCGCTGGGCGACGCCGAGCAGGGCATCGTGCACGTCGTCGGCCCGCAGCTCGGCCTCACCATGCCCGGCGTCACCGTGGTCTGCGGCGACAGCCACACGTCCACGCACGGCGCCTTCGGCGCGATGGCGTTCGGGATCGGCACGAGCGAGGTCGAGCATGTCCTCGCGACGCAGACCCTGCCGCTGAAGCCGTTCAAGACGATGGCGATCACGGTGGAGGGCGAGCTCCGTCCTGGCGTCACCGCCAAGGACATCATCCTCGCCGTCATCGCGAAGATCGGCACGAACGGCGGGCAGGGCTACGTGCTGGAGTACCGCGGCAGCGCCATCCGGGCGTTGTCGATGGAAGGCCGCATGACGATGTGCAACATGTCCATCGAAGCGGGCGCGCGCGCGGGGATGGTCGCCCCCGACGAGACGACGTTCGCGTATCTGCAGGGCCGCCCGCACGCGCCGAAGGGGCAGGACTGGGAGGATGCCGTGGCCTACTGGCGCACGCTCCCGTCGGACGACGGCGCCGTCTACGACGCCGAGGTCTTCATCGACGCATCCGAGCTCGAGCCCTTCGTCACCTGGGGGACCAACCCCGGTCAGGGCGTGTCGCTCTCGGGCACCGTGCCCGCGCCGACCGACTTCGACGACCCCAACGAGCGGGCCGCCGCCGAACGGGCTCTGGAGTACATGGATCTCGCCCCCGGCACGCCGCTCAAGGAGGTCCCGGTCGACGCCGTGTTCATGGGGTCGTGCACGAACAGTCGCATCGAGGACCTGCGCGCGTTCGCCTCCATCGTCCAGGGCCGCACCAAGGCGCCGGGAGTGCGCGTCATGGTCGTGCCGGGCTCGGCGCGGGTGCGCCTGGAGGCCGAAGCGGAAGGGCTCGACAAGGTGTTCGAGGCGTTCGGCGCCGAATGGCGGTTCGCCGGCTGCTCGATGTGCCTGGGCATGAACCCCGACCAGCTCGCGCCGGGGGAGCGCTGCGCCTCGACCAGCAACCGCAACTTCGAGGGCCGGCAGGGCAAGGGCGGACGCACGCATCTGGTGTCGCCGCTCGTCGCGGCGGCCACGGCGGTCCGCGGCACGCTCTCCAGCCCAGGCGATCTCGAGGCTGCCGAACCGGCGCCCGCCGTGAGCGGAGCGGAGGCCTGACATGGAGAAGTTCACGAGTCACACCGGCATCGCGGCACCGCTGCGACGCTCCGCCGTCGACACGGACCAGATCATCCCGGCGGTCTACCTGAAGCGCGTCACGAAGACGGGCTTCGAGGACGCCCTGTTCGCCAGCTGGCGGCAGGATCCCGACTTCGTGCTGAACCAGGAGCCGTACCGGCACGCATCCGTTCTCGTGGCGGGGCCCGACTTCGGGACCGGTTCGAGCCGCGAGCATGCGGTGTGGGCGCTGCGCGACTACGGCTTCAAGGCGGTGCTGAGCCCGAAGTTCGCCGACATCTTCCGGGGCAACGCGGGCAAGCAGGGCCTCGTCACCGGTGTCGTCTCCGAGGACGACGTCGAGCGGCTGTGGGCGGCGATCGCCGCGGCGCCGGGCGCCGAGATCACCGTCGACCTGCAGACGCGCACCGCGACTCTCGGTGAACTCCAGGTCCCGTTCGAGATCGACGATTACACTAGGTGGCGGCTTCTGGAGGGTCTCGACGACATCGGGCTCACTCTCCGCAACGAAGAGCGAATCGCCGCCTACGAGGCGCGTCGCGCGAGCTGGAGGCCTCGCACCCTGCCGGTGCAACCGCAGCCCGCTGATTGATTCCGACCCATTGTGAGGCACATCGCATGACACTCCTGAACGGCCTGACGGCAACCAGCGGTCGCACGGGAGGGTCAGGTGAGACGCTCGCGATCCGCGGCGGCCAGCCGCTCCGGGGTCGGATCGACGTGAAGGGCGCCAAGAACCTCGTCACGAAGGCGATGGTGGCGGCGCTGCTCGGCGAGACCCCGAGCACCCTGCGCGATGTGCCCGACATCAGCGATGTCGCGGTGGTCAGGTCGCTGCTCGAGGTGCACGGCGTGCGCGTGTCGGACGAGGACGGCGGAAGCACGTTCCACCTCGACCCGTCCGACGTGGCGACGGCGCACATGGAGGAGATCGACGCGCATGCCGGAGCGTCGCGCATCCCGATCCTGTTCTGCGGCCCGCTTCTGCACCAGCTCGGGCAGGCGTTCATCCCCGACCTCGGCGGATGCCGCATCGGAGACCGGCCGATCGACTTCCACCTCGACGCCCTGCGCAAGTTCGGCGCCGTGGTCGAGAAGCTGCCCGCCGGCATCCGGCTGTCGGCGCCCCACGGTCTGCGCGGGGCGAACATCCACCTCCCGTACCCGAGTGTCGGGGCCACCGAGCAGGTGCTGCTGACGGCGGTGCGTGCGCGCGGCGTGACCGAGCTGCGCAACGCGGCGATCGAGCCCGAGATCATGGACCTCATCGCCGTGCTGCAGAAGATGGGCGCGATCATCTCCTACGAGCCGAACCGCGTCATCCTCATCGAAGGCGTCGACCGGCTGCGCGGCTACGACCACCGGGCGATCTTCGACCGCAACGAGGCCGCGAGCTGGGCGAGCGCGGCGCTCGCGACCAACGGCGAGATCTTCGTCGGCGGTGCCCGGCAGCCCGAGATGCTGACGTTCCTGAACGTGCTGCGCAAGGTCGGCGCCGACTTCGACATCCGCGAGGACGGCATCCTGTTCCGTCGCGGCGACAGCGACCTGCGTCCGGTCACCGTCGAGACCGACGTGCATCCCGGCTTCATGACCGACTGGCAGCAGCCGCTCATCGTCGCGCTCACGCAGGCGCACGGGAAGTCGATCGTGCACGAGACCGTGTACGAGAACCGGTTCGGCTTCACCGACGCCCTCGTGAAGATGGGCGCCAAGATCACGGTGCATCCCCACGGCCTGCAGGACGGCCCGCGCCGCGTCCCCCGCCGCAACCTGGAGCAGGCCGCCGTCATCACCGGCCCGACCCCGCTGACCGCCGCCGACATCACGGTGCCCGACCTGCGCGGCGGCTACAGCCACGTCATCGCCGCGCTCACCGCCACCGGCCAGTCGACGGTGCGCAACGTCGGGATCATCAGCCGCGGATACGAGAAGTTCTTCGACAAGCTCACCGCCGTCGGCGCAGACTTCGACGTCCTGAGCTGACCGTGGCCGCGCCGAAATCGCGGCGGCACGCGTCGCCCGAGAAGACCCGCCCGAGCGTCTTCTGGCTGCTCGCGGCCGTCGTCCTGCCGTGCCTCGGCGTGGTGGCGAAGATCGAGGTCCGCGGTGCCGAGAACCTCCCCGAGGAGGGGCCGTTCGTGCTCGCCGCGAACCACCACAGCGAGATCGATCCGCTGATCGTCGCCGCCTCCGTGTGGCGCCTCGGCCGCGCTCCGCGGTTCATGGCCAAGGAGAGCCTGTTCCGCGTGCCGGTGCTCGGATGGGCCCTCCGCAGCACGGGAATGGTGCCTGTCGCCCGGACCTCTTCGTCATCCGCCGCCCGCGAGACGCTGAAGACGTCGCGGGAGCTCGTCGAACACGGCCGCGGAGTGATCGTGTACCCCGAGGGCACCCTCACCCGCGACCCCGACCTGTGGCCGATGCGCGGCAAGTCGGGAGCGGTCAGGCTCGCCCTCGCCGGTGACATCCCGGTGATCCCGATGGCGCAGTGGGGGGCGCAGCAGATCCTCCCACGTTACGGCCGCATGCGGCTCTGGCCGTTGCGCCGGCGCATGACCGTCGTGATCGGCGAGCCGGTCGATCTGACGGCGTTCCGCGGGACGGAGGCAGCCCCGGCAGGTTTCACCCGCGCCACGACGCTCGTCATGGACCGCATCGCCGAGCTGCTCGCCGGGATCCGGGGCATTCCGGCACCCGCCGAGCGCTGGAACCCGGCCGCGCACGGCCAGAAGGAGACGGGTCGCCTTGAGCCCTAGGCACGACCGCGGCACGGCCGCGTCCCGCGTCACGGTGCTCGGCGCGGGAAACTGGGGAACGACGTTCGGCAAGATCCTCGCCGACGGCGGCGCGCACGTCACGATGTGGGCGCGCCGGCCGGAACTCGTCCACGAGATCAACGAGGCCAAGCGCAACAGCCACTACCTGCCGGGCATCAACCTCCCGCGCACCATGTCGGCGACCACCGATCTCGCCGCGGCGCTCGACGGCGCCGCGCAGGTCTATGTGTGCGTGCCGAGCCAGACGGCGCGCGACAATCTCAAGCCCGTGCGGCCGCTCGTGAAGGACACGGATGCGCCGATCGTGTCGCTCATGAAGGGCATCGAGCGTCGTTCGGGGCTGCGGATGAGCCAGGTGCTCGAGCAGGTACTCGAGTGCGACCCCGACCGCATCGCGGTCGCCTCGGGCCCGAACCTCGCGCTCGAGATCGCCCGCGAGCAGCCGACGGCCGCCGTCGTCGCGTCCACGAGCGCCGAGACCGCCGCCGCGGTCGCGATGCGCGCTCGCAACTCCTACTTCCGCACGTTCGTGAACACCGACGTGATCGGCACCGAGTTCGGCGGAGTGCTGAAGAACCTCATCGCCGTCGCGATCGGCATCGTCGACGGCGTCGGCTACGGCGAGAACACGAAGGCCTCGATCATCACCCGGGGGCTCGTCGAGATGACGGACTTCGCCGTTGCCCAGGGTGCGCAGCCCGAGACGCTGCAGGGTCTCGCGGGCCTCGGCGACCTCATCGCCACCTGCCAGTCCCCGCTGAGCCGGAACAACACGGCGGGCCGGCTTCTCGGCCAGGGCTACAGCCTGCAGGATGTCGTGAAGCAGATGGAGCAGACCGCGGAGGGTCTCGCGTCGGTCGCCCCGGTGCTGCAGCTGGCTCGTGCGTCGCACGTCGACATGCCGATCGTCGAACAGGTCAAGCGCGTGCTCGACGGCGCGATGGACCCGCGCGACATCGCCCCGCACCTCACCACGGACGACGACACGCCCACGGGCGAAAGGACGCAGAATGGACAAGCTCGCGGTGGCGGTGCTCTTTGGCGGACGATCCAGCGAGCATTCGATCAGCTCCGCGACGGCGGGGGGAGTGCTCCGCGCCATTGACCGCGAGCGGTTCCGGGTGATCCCGATCGGCATCACCCGCGACGGCGCGTTCGTGCTCGAGGACGACGACCCCGACAAATTCGGTCTCGATCCCGCGCACCTGCCCGAGGTCGTCGACAACGGCACACGCATCCTCTGGCCCGACTCCGCCCGCAGCCGTGAGCTGCGGGTGACGGATGCCGAGGGCACGCGCTCGCTCGGAGATGTCGATGTCGTGCTGCCGATCCTGCACGGACGGTGGGGCGAGGACGGCACGGTGCAGGGCTTCCTCGAGCTCCTCGACATCCCGTACGCCGGCGCCGGATTGCTGATGTCGGCGATCGGGATGGACAAGAACACGACGAAGAACGTGCTGCGCGCGGCCGGCGTGCCCGTCGTGCCGTGGGTGAGCGTGACACGTGCCGACCTCGCCCGGGCACGGCGCATGTGGGAGCAGCGGATCCGCGCACTCGGCTTGCCCGTCTTCGTGAAGCCCGCGCGCGCCGGCTCCAGCGTCGGCGTGTCGAAGGTCGACGACTGGGACGAACTCGATGCGGCGCTCGACACCGCGTTCGCCGAAGACGGCACGGTGCTCGTCGAGCAGGCTGTGGTCGGCCGTGAGCTCGAGTGCGGCGTGCTCGCCGGGCGCGACGGGGAACCGCCGCGGGTGAGCGTCGCCGGCGAGGTCGTGATCCGCGACCGCGAGTTCTACGACTTCGAAGCCAAGTACCTCGGCGCCGCGGGCATCGAGCTCGTCTGCCCGGCTCCGCTCGCGGACGGCGAGCTGCGGGAGATGCAGCGCATCGCCGCCCGCGCGTTCGAGGCGATCGGCGGTCAGGGCCTGTCGCGCGTCGACTTCTTCTTCACGGGCACCGAGTTCTTCGTCAACGAGGTCAACACGATGCCGGGGTTCACGCCCATCTCGATGTTCCCGACGTGCTGGATCGCGAGCGGGATGACGTATCCCGAGCTCATCTCCGACCTCATCGACACGGCGCTGGCTCGGGGTTGACGACGCTCACTCGATCGTGTCGGGGTTCGTGCACTGCGCGGTCTGCGTGGTGTGGCCCGCGACCAGCCGGCCGAGCTGAGTCAGCACGGCGTTCGGATCCACCTCCTTGTCGCTGCTCTGCAGGTACGCCTGCACGGCCGGCGTGCGCCCGAACGTCGTGATCCGGAAGTTGGGCTCATCCGACTCGTCGACGAGCCAGTCCACCCCGCCGAGCGAGACGCACTTGAGCGTGCTCGGTCCCGGGGGCGTGACACCGCACGCCATGATGATGCGGGTCGGCGTTCCCCACGCCGCGGTCGACTGCGCGTCCGTCCAGACCCGCGACTGTCCGGCGAGAGTCCCCGGCAGCCGCACCATGATCTGGGCGCACGCGGGATCGTTCGCGTCGGGAGCCGGCTGCAGGCTGACGGTCGTCGAGCACCCGGCGAGCGCGAGTCCCACGGCGAGCACGGCGACGGCGAGGGCACGGCGGGGACGGATCACCCCTCCAGGCTAACCCGGCCCACGGGCCGGGTTAGCCGGGCGCATCGGCGAGAATGGGACGGTGTGCCGCGGGCGCGGCGGGGGACGGAGGCGGCGTGGACGGTGCGGATCCGACGGTGGGTGAGCTCAGCGAGGGCGAGATCCTGCGTGCGGTGCTCGCACGCACCGGACCCTCGGCGGCCGATGTCGGACCGGGAGACGATGCGGCGGTGCTCGACCCGGCAGGCGGGCGCATCGTCGCCACCGTCGACACGCTCGTGCACGGCCCCGACTTCCGGCTCGCGTGGACCGGCGGCCGCGATCTCGGGTGGAAGGCCGCCGCGGTGAACCTCGCCGACGTAGCCGCGATGGGCGCGCGGCCCACGGCGCTCCTCGTCGCCCTCGCGATGCCCGACGATACCCGCCTCTCCTTCGTCACCGCCATCGCCGACGGGCTGCGGGCGGCGTGCGAGGCGCTGGCGCCCGGATGCGTCGTGGAGGGCGGGGACCTCACCGTCTCCGACACGCTCACCGTCGCCGTCACCGCGCTCGGCGTGATCGAGCAGGGGGAGCGTCCGGTCCTGCGCAGCGGCGCACGCCCCGGGGACGTGCTCGCCCTCGGCGGCGAGGTCGGACATGCCGAGGAAGGCCTGCGTCTCCTGTTCACGCGATTCCGGGATACCGAGGGGAGCCCGGTCCCGATCAACCGTGCGCTGCTGACCGCGGCGGAGTCGTCCGCGCTCGACGCGCAGCTGCGGCCCGCGCCGCCGGTGGCCCTGGGCGCCGCGGCGCGCCGCGCGGGAGCGACGGCGATGATGGACGTCTCCGACGGCCTCGCGATGGACGCCGGCCGCCTGGCCGACGCATCCGGCGTCACTGTCGACATCGATCCCGGTGCGCTCGGCGACGATCCCGATCGGGCGATGACCGGCGGCGAAGACCATGCGCTCCTCGCGGCATTCGTGCCCGGCACGACGCCGCCCGACGGCTTCCGCCCGATCGGTCGGGTGGTGACCCGCGGCGAGCACGCGGTTCTCCTCGAGGGTGCGCCGTACGCCGGACGCACCGGGTGGGACCCCTACCGCGACTGGGACAGCGGTCGCGGCTGAGGGCCCCTCGGCGTCAGCGGGCGACGGGGACGAGCCACCACAGGGCGGTGTCGCCGTAGCGCTTCGTGCGGTCCAGGGCGAGGCCGTCGGGAGGCTCGGGCAGCTCCGACCGTGCCGCGCGCTCGACGACGACGGTGGCGTCCTCGGTCAGCAGCGGCACGAGAGCGCGCAGCATGGCGGCGATCTCGTCGTCGCCGACACCATACGGCGGATCGGCGAACACGAGATCGTACGGGCCGTGCCGCGCCGCGAGGAAGGATGCGACCGCCGCCCGGTGCACGCTCGCCGCGGCCGCACCGGCCTTTGCAACGCGGGCGGCGTTGGCGCGCGCGATCTGCGCGGCGGCGGGCGCCTTCTCGACCAGGTCGGCTGCGAGCGCTCCACGGCTCAGCGCCTCGAGCCCCAGGGCGCCCGACCCGGCGAACAGATCGAGCACGCGTGCGCCCGCGATCGCGCCGGCGGCCTCGAGCGCCCCGAACAGCGACTCCCGCACGCGGTCGCTCGTCGGACGCGTCCCGGAGGCAGGCACGTCGAGCCTCAGGCCCCGGGCGGAGCCGGCGATGATGCGCGTCACCCCTCCACCCTACAAACCGGTCGCGCCGACGCTGTCCGCGCCGATGCCTAGACTCGACTCCATGTCGGTCTACACGCTCGCCACCCGCCTCGACGGCGCGCTGGGCGGCAAGACGGCCGGAGCGTTGAACCGCGCGTTCGGGATGCGGACGGTCGCCGATCTGCTCGCCCACTATCCCCGGCGGTACGCCAAGCGCGGGGAACTCACCCCGATCGACTCGCTCGAGGTCGGGGAGCAGGTCACGATCGTCGCGCAGGTCAAGAGCGCGAACGAGCGGCGGATGCGTCAGCGGCGCGGCAGCATCCTCGAGGTCGTCATCACCGACGGACGCGGTGACCTGAAGCTCACGTTCTTCAACCAGACTTGGCGGCTGAAGGAGCTGACGGTCGGCCGGCAGGGCATCTTCTCCGGAAAAGTGGGGGAGTATCAGCACGGCAAGCAGTTCGCGCATCCCGCGTACGAGCTGTTCGACGACGTCGACATCGCCCGCATGCACGCCGAGGCACAGGCGAACCAGCCCATCCCGATCTACCCCGCCACCTCGACGGTGGCGAGCTGGCAGATCGCCAAGATGATCGACATGATCCTCGACGGGCTCGGCGACGTCGACGATCCGCTCCCCGCGCCGCTGCGCGCCCGGCACGCCCTGCTCGGCGCCCGGGAGGCGCTCGAGCGCATCCACCGGCCGGACTTCGAGGACAACGTCCCCGACGCCGTCCGCACCCTCCGCATGCACGAAGCGCTCGTGCTGCAGACGGCGCTCCTGCAGCAGCGCCAGTTCGTCCGTGCGATGTCGGCCACGCCGCGTCCGGCTGGGGCTCTGCTCGCCGAGTTCGACGCCGCACTGCCGTTCGCACGCACGCCGGATCAGGTCGCCGTCGGCGACCGCATCGCCGCGGATCTCGTGGGCGGCTGGCCGATGAACCGGCTCGTGCAGGGCGAGGTCGGGTCGGGCAAGACGCTCGTGGCGCTGCGGGCGATGCTGCAGGTCGCCGAATCCGGCGGCCAGTCGGCCCTCATCGCCCCGACCGAGGTGCTCGCCGGGCAGCATCTGCGCTCGATCGCCCGCATGCTCGGTCCACAGCTCGCACCGCGCATCATGCCGACGCTGCTGACCGGGCAGATGCCGGCGGCGGAGCGCCGGCGCGCGGCGCTGCGGGTGGCGTCGGGGCAGGCGCTGATCGTCGTGGGCACCCATGCGCTGCTCAGCGAGAGCACGACGTTCGCCGACCTCGGTCTCGTGGTCGTCGACGAGCAGCACCGCTTCGGCGTCGAGCAGCGCGAGACGCTGCGGGCGAAGGGCAGCAGCCCCCACGCGCTCGTGCTCACGGCGACGCCGATCCCGCGGACCGTGGCGATGACCGTGTTCGGCGACCTCGACGTGTCGACGATCCGGACCATGCCCGAAGGGCGGGCGGGCATCCAGACGTTCGTCGCCCCGGTCGCCGAGAGGCCCGGCTGGTTCGGTCGCGTGTGGGAGCGGGTCGCCGAGGAGGTCGGAAAGGGGCACCAGGCGTTCGTCGTGTGCCCGGCGATCGACGTCGAGGCCACGGCATCCGGCCGCACCGACGACCCCGACGCGCTCGAGGAGGAGGACGAGGGAGCGGCACGCCCCATGCGCTGGGGAGTCGCGCAGGCGGCGAAGCTGCTGGCCGGGCATCCGTCGTTCACCGGCATCCGCGTGGCCACGCTGCACGGCAAGATGCCCGGCGAGCAGAAGGATCAGCTGATGCGGTCGTTCGCCGACGGCGAGATCGACGTGCTGGTCGCCACGACCGTGATCGAGGTCGGCGTCGACGTGCCGAACGCGTCGACGATGGTGATCATGGAGGCCGACCGCTTCGGCGTATCCCAGCTGCACCAGCTGCGCGGCCGCGTGGGCCGAGGCGGCGTTCCCGGCCTCTGCCTGCTCGTGACGGAGGCGCCCGACGGCACTCCGGCCCGTGCGCGCGTCGAAGCCGTGGCCGGCACGACCGACGGATTCGACCTCGCCGAGGTCGACCTCGAACTGCGCGGCGAGGGCGACGTGCTCGGCGATGCGCAGTCGGGGGCGCGCTCGTCGCTGCGCATGCTGCGGGTGGTGAAGGATGCCGACCTCATCGCGCTCGCGCGACAGGAGGCCGAGCAGATCCTCGACGACGATCCGGCGCTGCGGCGGCACACGGGGCTGGCGCAGGCGATCGAACGGCGCCTCGACACCGCCGAACGCGCCGCGCTCGCGAAGAACTGACCCACCCCCAGGATTCGCAAAGGAACCCCGATAGGCTGGTGGCGTGAGCAACCGGATCGCCGTCGTCCCGGGGTCGTTCGACCCGCCCACCCTCGGTCACCTCGATGTGATCCGTCGCGCCGCGGGGCTGTACGACACCGTGCATGTGCTCGTGGTGCACAATCCCGACAAGCAGGCGATGCTCCCGATCGCGCAGCGGCTGTCGCTGCTCGAGCAGTCGATCGCCGAGCAGGGGATCGACGGCGACATCGTCGTCGCCTCGTGGAGCATGGGTCTGCTGGTGGACTATGCGACGGATGTGAACGCCGGCGTGCTCGTGAAGGGCATCCGCTCGCAGGTCGACGTCACCTACGAGACGCCGATGGCCATCGTGAACCGCAATCTGGCGGGCATCGAGACCGTCTTCCTCCTCCCGGATCCGGCCCACGCCCTCGTTTCCAGCTCGCTCGTCCGCCAGGTCGCGAGCCTGGGCGGGGACGTCGCGCCGTACGTCCCGGGGCCCGTGGCACGCTTCCTCGACACGGGTGCGCGCGGCATCTGAGCCGCCGCTCAGCGAGCGCGTCGGCGGTCCTGGGAGGTGTGCCGCCGCGGCCCGGTGCGCCGGCGCGGCCGGTAGACTCGCGGCGTGCGGAATCCTCGACCCGGTGCCTTCAGCCTGCTCGTGCGCGACATCGTGCGCCATCCCGGCGAGATGCGCGAGACCTCCTTCGATGCGCCCGCCGACGCGCGCTGGGGAGAAGGTCTCGTCGCCGTGCCGAAGGGGGAGAACGTGCACGTCGACGCGCGTCTCGAGTCCGTGCACGAGGGGATTCTGGTCTCCGCGAGCGCGCAGACGCGGTACGAGGGCGAGTGCGGGCGCTGCCTGACGGCGATCGCTGCGCCTGTCGAAGTCGAGTTCCAGGAGCTTTTCGCGTATCCTGGTGAGGAAGCGAACGACTTCGAGGTTCAAGACGACCACGTGGATCTTGAAACTCCGGTCAGGGACGCGATCGTCCTCTCGCTTCCGTTTCAGCCGGTGTGCCGGCCTGACTGCCCGGGATTGGACCCGATCACGGGCGAGCGTCTGGCCGACCTGCCGGACGCACAACCCCACCAGAGCATCGACCCGCGTTGGGCCGCGCTTGCGGAGTTCGCGTCGGAACCGGCAGAGGGCGCGGATGACTCCGAGCCCGGATCCCAGACCTAGCAAACGAAGGAAGAACAGCCATGGCAGGTAACCCCCCGAAGCGGAAGGTCTCCCGCTCCAACACCCGTTCGCGTCGCGCGCAGTGGAAGGCGGAGGCGCCCGCCCTCGTCAAGACCGTCGAGAACGGCAAGGTCGTCTACAGCCGTCCGCACCAGGCCAAGGTCGTGACCGACTCGCAGGGCACCGAGCTGTTCCTCGAGTACAAGGGCCGCAAGGTCGCGGACATCTGATCCGCGTCCCATGACGCAACCGGCGGGAGTCTCCTCCCAGCTGATCGAGGAGCTCGGGGTCGACATCGACCCCGAGCTTCTGTCGCTGGCGCTCACGCACCGGTCGTACGCGTACGAGCATGGGCATCTGCCCCACAACGAGCGCCTCGAGTTCCTCGGCGACTCGGTGCTGGGGCAGGCGGTGACGGTGCTGCTGTACACGCGGCACCCCGACCTCGACGAGGGTTCGCTCGCGAAGCGCCGCGCCAGCGTCGTCTCCACCGTCGCACTGGCGGAGGTCGCCCGCGGCATCGGCCTCGGCGCTCACCTCCACCTGGGGCGTGGCGAGGACCAGACCGGTGGCCGGGACAAGGATTCGATCCTCGCCGACACCATGGAGGCCGTGATCGGCGCGACATACCTGTCGGCGGGTCAGGATGCCGCGACGGCGCTCGTGCACCGTCTGGTGACGCCGCTGCTGGCCGATCCCGACCGCTACGGCGCGGCCGTCGACCCGAAGACGAGCCTGCAGGAGCTCGCCGCACGGCTGGGCTTTCCGCCACCGGTGTACACGGTCGACGCAGAGGGTCCCGACCACGACCGCGTCTTCACCGCGACGGTGCGAGTGGGCGAGACGGTCAGCACCGGCATCGGCACGAGCAAGAAGCATTCCGAGATGGCGGCGGCGCTGCGGCTGTGGCGCGAGCTGTCGGCTCAGGCGTAGCACGTGCCCGAACTCCCTGAGGTCGAGGTCGTCCGCCACGGTCTCGCTCCCGCCGTCACCGGCGCGAGGATCGCGGCGGTCACCGTCCACGACGAGCGCGTATTGACCCGCCACACGGGCGGTGCGGCCCACTTCGAGTCCGCGCTGATCGGCGCGACGCTGCGCACCGCCGTGCGACGGGGGAAGTTCCTGTGGCTGCCGCTGCAGGATCGTCCGGTCGCCGTGCTCGGCCACCTCGGGATGAGCGGGCAGCTGCTGCTGCGGGAGGCGGGCTCCCCTCCGGAGCGGTTCGAACGGATCCGCCTCGACATCGAGCATCCGGTCCACGGAGAGCTGGCGGTGGCGTTCGCTGACCAGCGCACGTTCGGCTCGCTCGCGATCGATGAGCTGCAGCCGACGCCCGACGCCGCGCCCGGGGGCTACGGCGATGACGCGCCGCTCGTGCCGTCGCAGGTGTCGCACATCGCCCGCGATCCGCTGGACCCCGCCTTCGATGATGCGGTCTTCCGCGCCGTGCTGGCCCGGAAGAACTCCGCGGTCAAGCGTGTGCTGCTGGACCAGACGGTCGTCAGCGGCATCGGCAACATCTACGCCGACGAGGCGCTGTGGGCATCCCGCATCCACCCCGAGACGCCGGCGAGCGCGCTGTCCACCAGGGCTGTGCACCGGTTGATCGCGGAGGTGCGCGCGGTGCTGCAGAAGGCGCTGGCCGAGGGTGGCACGAGCTTCGATGCGCAGTATGTGAACGTGAACGGCCAGGCCGGTTACTTCGCGCACTCACTGAACGCATACGGCCGCACCGGGCAGCCGTGTGCCCGATGCGGCCGGGGCATCGTCCGCGTCTCGTTCATGAACCGGTCGAGCCACTACTGCCCGCGCTGTCAGCGCCTCCCGCGCTGAGCGTCAGGCGGTGACGGTCTTCTTCCAGGCGCCGTTGTAGGTGACGGGCACGAATCCGATCCGCTCGTTGATGTCGAGCATCGGGCGGTTCTCCTCGGCGTTGTACGTGACCACGCGCGGGGACTGCGGGGCGATCTCCCGCCACGCGAGCAGTCCGGCGCACTTCACGAGCATGCCGAGGCGATGCCCGCGGTGGTCGGCGAGCACGAGCGTGTCCTCCTGCTGCGTCGCCGACGTGCGGTCGGGGCCGATCGCCAGCTCGTTGAACGCCGCGAGCTCGCCGCTGGCGATGTGCTCGGCGGCCGTCACGAGAAGGCGCCGGCCCGACTCGAGGTACGGGCGCTCGTGGTCTGCCACCCGCGCGGCGTCCCACACCTCCTCGTCGAACTCGATCGCGGCGGACGGCGCATCCGTCACCATGCGCGACTTCAGCCAGGCGTAACCGTCGATGTGCTCGGGCGGCGTCGGCGTGCTCCACTGCAGGATGCGGTAGCCCGCCGCGGCGTCCTTCGCGTCGGCGAGCAGCGCCTCGACGTGCGCGTACGTTTCGTCTGTCAGCGGCAGCGCGCTCTTGCGCTCGATCTGTTCGAGGCGGTAGCCGCGCCGCTGCAGGAACCGCGCCGCGTGGTCGAGGGGGACGACTCCGAACCCTGTCGGTGCCTCGAGCGACGCCGCGCCCGGCTCGTCGATGTGGTTCGCCCATGACTGCAGCACGGTGCGCCCGTGCTCGAGCGCGGTGCGCTCGAGCATGTCGGCCGCCGCCGTGCCGATGCCGCTGCCCCAGGCGCGGCGCAGCAGCTCGACGGTCACGAAGGCGACCCGCGAACCTTCCTCGCGGGGCATGTCGACGATCGCACGACCGACGACGTCGCCATCGAGGACGGCCAGCCACCGCAGGCTGTGCTGGTACTCGGTCGACTGGAAGCGCGGCAGGAGCTCGGCCGCGGTGAGGGCGTCGTCATCGTCGCCGTCGAGTTCCCGATAGACGGCGTTGCGTACGCGGACCATCTCGAGGAAGTCGGCGGCGTCGTCGTCTTCGAGGGTGACCGGAACGGTGAGGGGACGCAGTTCGAGGCCTGCGGGCAGCCGCTCGTCGGTGAGGGGAGAGGTGTCGGTCATGGGGAAGTCCTTTCGATGAGGTCCAGGGGGCGTGGCGCCCCCTGGACCCGTGGTGATCATCGGTACTGCAGCGTGACGGCGGCGCGGGTCAGCGCAGCGTCCCGTGCGGCGCGCACGTACTCGTCTCGGGCGAGTGCCCGCTGATCGCGTGCGTCGCGGTCGGCCCGGTCCCGGGCGTTCCGTTCTCCGCGCAGCAGCAGCCAGAGCCCGATCCGCAGTGCGACGCGGTCGGTGAAGGCGACCCGGATGTCGCGGGTCAGCTCGTCGAGTTCGTTCAGACGGTCCTGCTCATCGGGACGCGTCGTGGACAGCAGAGTGTTCATGATGGTCTTTCGAGGTCGAAGAGATGCGATGTCGATGTCGGACATCGGGGGAGCCGCCGAGGCGGCAGAAGGCGCGAAGAAGGCGCGGGAGCGTGCGGCGACGGACGGTCGCAGCGGCGCTCGGCGAAGGCGGGGCGGAGTGGCCCCTGACTTCGCTAGCCGGCTGCGGGCAGGAACGTGGCGGAAAGTCCGGCCACCGGAAGCGCGGCAGCGTGTGCGGCGGTCGGGAACGCGGTTGGTTCGTTGATCATCATCGGTGGCCTCCTTTCGGCTCAGACGTGCTCAGCGACACTAGCGCGACTCCACAGCGTGCGTCAAGCGTATTTTCAGAATCGGCGGGAGTCCGGGCGTGTCGAGCGCCTTCGGGGGTGGGCAGGCGGGCATCGCATCCGCTACTCGCGCGCCGCCGCATCCGTCACGCACCGGCCCGTCGCACGCCGTCGTGACGGGCCATCGGGTAGCGTGTTCCGGTGATCGATCGGGGCGAAAGGGCGCGGCCATGCACCTGAAGAGCGTGACGCTCAAGGGGTTCAAGTCGTTCGCTCAGCCCACCACGTTCGTCCTGGAACCCGGCGTCACCGCCATCGTCGGCCCGAACGGCTCCGGAAAGTCGAACGTCGTCGACGCGCTCGCCTGGGTCATGGGCGAGCAGGGCGCAAAGACGCTGCGCGGCGGCAAGATGGAGGACGTCATCTTCGCCGGCACCTCCACCCGCGGCCCCCTGGGGCGCGCCGAGGTGCAGCTCACGATCGACAACAGCGACGGCGCGCTGCCGATCGAGTACGCCGAGGTGACGATCAGTCGCACCCTGTTCCGCAACGGCGCGAGCGAGTATGCGATCAACGGTCAGACATGCCGTCTGCTGGACGTGCAGGAGCTGCTGAGCGACTCCGGCCTGGGGCGCGAGATGCACGTCATCGTCGGCCAGGGGCGGCTCGACACCGTGCTGCAGGCGACGCCCGAAGAACGGCGCGGGTTCATCGAGGAGGCGGCCGGCATCCTCAAGCACCGCCGCCGCAAGGAGAAGACCGTCCGCAAGCTGCAGGCGATGGAGGCGAACCTCACCCGCCTGAGCGATCTCGCGGGGGAGCTGCGGCGCCAGTTGAAGCCGCTGGGCCGCCAGGCCGAGATCGCGCGCGAGGCGGCGACGATCGCCGCCGTGGTGCGCGATGCGAAGGCGCGGCTGTTCGCCGACGAGATCGTGCGATTGCGGACGGAGCTGGCAGCGGCGGCGGCCACGGAGCAGGAACGGCACGCCGAGCGTCTCGTCCTGCAGGACCGTGCGGAGACGCTGCGCGCGCGCATCGACGAGCTCGAGGCCGACCAGCGCTCGGAAGCCGTCGATCGCGCCCGCGGCGTGGTCTTCGCGCTCGAGCAGGTTCAGGAGCGGGTGCGCGGCCTCTACTCGCTGGCCGGGCAGCGGCTCGCGCTTCTCGCGGCCGACGACGACGCGCTCCTCCCACAGCAGACCGTCACGCAGGCGTCGATCGACGAGGTGCGGGACGGGATCGAAGAGTTCTCCTCGGGGCTGAGAGCAGCACAGGATACCGCGGCTGCGGCAGCACGCGACGTGGTGCGCGCGCGGGGTGAACTCGACGCGCTCGACGCCGACATCGCCGCCCAGAGCGCCCTCGTGTCGGAGCACGACATGCGCCTCACCTCGCTGCGCGGGACCGCAGAAGCCGCCGCGTCCGCGCTCGCGGCGGTGCAGGCAGGCGTCGGCCGGCAGCAGTCGGCGCTCGACGCGGCGCTCGCACGACGCGCCGAGGCCGAGGCGGCGCTCGACGAGCTCGACCCGCAGTCCGTGACGGATGCCGCTTCGGCCGAGCACGCTGCGGCGTACGAGCGCGCACAGCGCACGTCCACTGAGGCGGAATCGTCCGTCGCGGAGCTGCGCGAGAAGCTGCACGCGGCGGAGCGGGAGAAGGACGCGCTGGGAGCGCAGACGGCCGCCCTCGCGCGCGCCCTCGACGTGCGCAACGGCGCCTCGGAGCTCATCGCGTCGGGCGGAGCGGGCGTGCGCGGGCTCGTCTCCGACGCCGTGCAGGTCGAGGCGGGATACGAGGCGGCGATCGCCGCGGCGCTCGGCCCGCTCGCGGAGGGGGTTCTCGTCGACGCAGCGTCCGACGCGCTCGAGATCGCCCGCGCCGTGCACGACGGCGACTCCGGCGTGGTCGATATCGCGATCGCCGATGCGGCCGCAGGGGCCGCAGATTCCGCCGGTCCGGAGGGGCTGCGCGCGGCCCGGGATGTCGTGACCGCACCCGACGGGGTGCGCGGGCTGCTCGCATCCGTCTACCTCGCCGACGATCTCGAGCAGGCGCTCGACGCGGTCGGCGCGCACTCGCGCACGATCACCGTCGTCACGCGGGCGGGCGAGGTCGTCACGCCGTTCACCATCCGCGCGGGGTCCGGGCAGGGGCGCTCACGACTGGAGCTGTCGGCCGAGCGTGATGCCGCAGCCGAGCGGCTGGCAGAGGTCGCCGTCGTCGCCGATTCGCTCCGCGAAGCGCTGTCGGAACGGGTCGCGGCGCTCGACGAGGCGCGACGCCGGGCGAAAGCGGCGCTGCAGGAGCTTCGCGCACACGACGCCGCGCTCGCGGCGCAGGCGGAGAAGGTGAATCGTGCGACGGTGCGCCACGAGGCGGCGGTCGCCGAGTGCGAGCGGCTGCAGGCGTCCCTGCTCCAGGTGGAGGCCGCCGTCGACGACGCCGAGGCGTCTGCCCGCGTCGCACAGGAGCGGCTGGAGACGGCGCTCGAGGCCCCGCGCCCGATCCTCGACGCATCCGCCCGCGACGGCCTGCTCGAAGAGCTCGAGATCGCGCGCGACGCGGAGATGCGTGCGCGGCTCGAGGTCGAGACGCTCAAGGAGCGCGTGCGAGCCGAGGAAGCGCGGGCCGTCGCTCTCGAGCGTCAGCGCGAGCGTGAGAAGGCGGCGGCCGCCGAGGCGGCACGGCGCGCCGTGATCCGCCGCGCACAGCGCGAGGTCGCGGCGGGTGTGGCCGATCGGCTGCCCCCCCTGCTCGACTCGATCGACCGGTCGGTGAGCCAGGCCCGCGTCGAGCTGGCGGCCGCCGAGTCCGCGAGGACAGCCCTCACGGCGGAGCTGACGGAGCTGCGGACGGAGGAGACGTCCGTACGGTCGCGACTCGCCGGGCTCACTGAGAGCGTGCACGGCCTGGAGCTGCAGATCCACGAGAAGCGGCTCCATGTCACGGGGGTGCTCGAGCGGGTGCTGTCGGAACTCGGCCTCGAAGAAGACATTCTCATTTCGGAATATGGGCCGGATCAGCCTGTTCCAGCTGCCTCCGACGATGAGGAGGCCGCCGGCTTCGACCGGCCGACCCAGGTGCGCCGGCTGCAGGACGCCGAGCGCAAGCTCGCGCAGCTCGGCCGGGTGAACCCGCTGGCGCTCGAGGAGTTCGAGGCGCTGGAGCAGCGGCACAAGTTCCTGACCGAGCAGCTGGCCGATCTGACGCAGACGCGCAAGGATCTGCTGACGATCATCGAGGAGCTCGACGAGCGGATGCAGTCGATCTTCCTGGCCGCGTTCGAAGACACCAAGGTCGCGTTCGGCGAGGTCTTCCCGATCCTCTTCCCCGGCGGGACGGGGAGCATCTCGCTCACGGCACCCGACGATCCGCTGACGACGGGCATCGAGGTCGCGGTGCGCCCGGTCGGAAAGAAGATCGAGCGGTTGTCGCTGCTGTCCGGCGGGGAGCGGTCGCTGGCCGCCGTGGCACTGCTCACGGCGATCTTCAAGGCGCGACCGAGCCCGTTCTACATCCTCGACGAGGTGGAGGCGGCGCTCGACGACGCGAACCTCGGCCGCCTCCTCGGCGTGTTCGAGCAGCTGCGGGAGTCGAGCCAGCTCATCGTCATCACGCACCAGAAGCGGACGATGGAGATCGCCGACGCCCTGTACGGCGTTTCTATGCGACAGGACGGGGTGTCGGCCGTCGTGGGGCAGCGCGTCGGCGACCGGAAGGCCCGCGAGAAGGAGCCCGCCGCCGTCTGAGACGACCGCGACCGCGAGCCCGGGGCCGTCACCGCCTGAGCGCGGCCTCCGCCGCCTCTGCGGCGTCTACCGGCGACCGGCCGTCAGCGGACACCGCTCTCGAGCGCGCGTCTGCCGTCCCGTTTGGTCGCCCGGCGCCATCAACCGGCTCACGGATCCGCGCGTGAGAGGCGGAGATGTCGCGGGAGGCGGAGTGGAACGGCGGGAAACGTCCGTCTCTCACGCGGTCTCCGCCGTTCGTGCTGCGTCGACCGCACGGGGCCGCCCGCCGCGGCACGGCGAGCGAGGCGGCGCACCGTAGGCTGGGGGCATGGCGGAGAAGTGGTCACTGGGTCGCGCGCTGCGCGGAATGTTCGTCAAGCCGACGATCGACGAGACCACGTGGGACGATCTCGAGACGGCCCTCATCACGGCGGACTTCGGCCCCGACATCACCGAGCGCATCGTCGACGAGCTGCGGGACAAGGTCGACAAGTACCACACGACCGACCCGCGCGATCTGCAGCGGATGCTGAAGGAGACGCTCGAGGAGCACTTCGCGAAGTTCGACACGACGCTGAAGCTCACCGAGCGCCCCGCCGTCGTGCTGGTCGTCGGCGTCAACGGGGTCGGCAAGACCACCACGATCGGTAAGTTCGCGAAGTTCCTGCAGCGGTACGAGCGCTCGGTCGTGGTCGGTGCCGCCGACACCTTCCGCGCTGCTGCCGTCGACCAGCTCGCGACCTGGGCCGACCGCGCCGGCGCGGCGATCGTCCGTCCCCAGCAGGAGGGCCAGGACCCGGCATCCGTCGCCTTCCAGACGATCGACTACGCCAAGCAGCACGGAACCGAGATCGTCATCGTCGACACCGCCGGCCGCCTCCACACGAAGGGCGGTCTGATGGACGAGCTCACCAAGATCCGCCGTGTCATCGAGAAGCAGGCGCCGATCAGCGAGGTGCTGCTCGTGCTCGACGCCACGACCGGGCAGAACGGCGTGATGCAGGCCGAGGCGTTCCTCCAGCACGCCGGCGTCACCGGCCTCGTGCTCACGAAGCTCGACGGATCCGCCAAGGGCGGCTTCGTGCTCGCGGTGCAGGAGCGCACGGGAATCCCCGTCAAGCTCCTCGGCCAGGGCGAGGGGATCGGAGACCTCACGGGCTTCACTCCGCACGTGTTCGCCGCATCGCTCGTCGAGTGACACGCCCCACGGCGGCGTGGGCTACCGCATCCGGCCCGCGTTTGGTTTCATAAGGGCATGGCGATCGAACACGACTACTTCGGACTGCTCGAATCCGGCCCGGACGGTTCGATCTTCTGGTCCGAGACGGTCGAACTGGGCGATCAGCCCGTCGCCGTCGACCTCACGGCGCCGGACGAAGAGGATGTCTCGCGTGCCGCGCTCGACGTCGCCGCAGCCATGATCACGGCACTCGAATCGGTCGACCGCGCCGCGCGCAACGCGATGGTCTCCGAGCTCGACGACCGTACCAGCGAAGTCATCGAGTTCATCCTGCAGCAGCAGGAGAGCCTCGGCGATGACCTCGACGATCTCCTCGTCGACATCTCGGGCGACACGCACGTCGACATCATCCGCTCCCTGCGGCTGGTGAGTCTCACGATCCTCGCCGACGAGCACGGCGGTACCGAGCCGTTCGCGGTGCTCGAGTACGCGCTCGACCCCGACAGCACCGACGAAGTGCTCCTCGTGAACCTCGACACGAACGGCGACGTGCAGTCGGTCACGAGCGCCGACTGAGTCTCACACCGCCTGGGCGAAGCCCCGCTCCGCATGGACGTCAGCGGCGATGTGCGCGAGGTGTTCCGGGATGCCGCGGCCCTTCGAGATCATCGACTGCGCCCACAGCCGCCCGGCGCGGTACGACGAGCGCACGAGCGGGCCCGCGAGCACCCCGAGGAATCCGATGCGCTCCGCCTCTCCCTTGAACTGCACGAACTCGTCGGGCTTCACCCAGCGCGCGACGGGCATGTGGCGCGGTGACGGTCGGAGGTACTGCGTGATCGTGATGATGTCGCATCCCGCCTCGTGCAGGTCCTGCAGCGCCTGGACGACTTCATCCGTGCTCTCGCCCATGCCGAGGATGAGGTTCGACTTCGTGATGAGCCCGGCGGACCGCGCCTGGGTGAGGACATCGAGCGAGCGCTCGTAGGAGAACGCCGGCCGCACCCGCTTGAACAGCCGGGGCACCGTCTCGACGTTGTGCGCGAAGACCTCCGGCCGCGACGAGAACACCTCGTCCAGGAGGTCCGGGCGTCCGTTGAAGTCCGTCGCCAGCAGCTCGACACCCGTCCCCGGGTTCACGGCGTGGATGCGCCGCACCGTCTCGGCGTTCAGCCAGGCGCCTCCGTCGGGAAGATCGTCCCGGGCGACGCATGTCACCGTCGCGTAGCGCAGCCCCATCCGCAGCACGCTCTCGGCGACCCGCCGCGGCTCGTCGGTGTCGTAGTCGGCCGGCTTGCCGGTGTCGATCTGGCAGAAGTCGCATCGCCGCGTGCACTGCGAGCCCCCGATGAGGAACGTCGCCTCGCGATCCTCCCAGCACTCGTAGATATTGGGGCAGCCGGCCTCCTGACACACCGTGTGGAGACCCTCGTCCTTCACGAGGTGCTGCAGCTGCGTGTACTGAGGCCCCATCTTCGCCTTCGTGCGGATCCACTCCGGCTTTCGCTCGATCGGGGTCTGCGCGTTTCGCACTTCGAGGCGCAGCAGCTTTCGCCCGTCGGGACCGGCGCTCACGCGAAGGCTCCCGCGTACTCGGCCGCGAAGGCTTCGGCCACGCGCTCGACGATGTCGGCCGGGGAGACGTCGCGACCCGCCACTTCGCTCACGGTCGTGACGCCGGCGTCGGCGATCCCGCAGGGGATGATGCCCCGGAATCCGGCGAGCGTGTTGTCGCAGTTGATCGCGAAGCCGTGCATCGTGACGCCTTTCTCGACGCGCACGCCGATCGCGGCCACCTTGTCCTCCGACAGCGGTCGGCGCACCCACACGCCGCTACGGCCGTCGACCTGGTGGCCGTCGACGCCGAGCGGGCGCAGGATGTCGATCAGCACGCGCTCGAGCCGACGGACGTGGGCGACGACATCCATCGGCTCGGGGAGCCGCACGATGGGATAGCCGACGAGCTGACCCGGCCCGTGCCACGTGATCTTGCCGCCGCGATCGACGTCGATCACCGGCGTGCCGTCGGTCGGGCGCTCATGCGGCTCGGTGCGCTTGCCGGCTGTGTACACCGCCTCGTGTTCGAGCAGCAGCAGGCTGTCGGGCCGAGCGCCCGCGACGACCTCCGCATGGATGCGTCGTTGCCGAGCCCAGCCTTCGAGGTAGGGCACGAGGTGGGGGCTGAGACCGACGGTCTGGATGTCGAGCATGGGCGTCCGTTCAGGGGCAGGGTCTAGATGGATCGCGTCCAACAATACGCGTCCCCGAGGTCGCCGCCACGTCCTAGGGTGGGGACATGCCGAGCCGTGCCGGAAGACCGAAGGCCTCGTCGCGCGAAACCCTCGCCGAGGCGGCATGCGAACTGTTCCTTGAGCGCGGCTACGACGCGACATCCGTCGCCGAGATCACATCGCGGGCCGGGGTCAGCCGCTCGAGCTTCTTCAACTACTTCTCGTCGAAGGCCGACATCCTCTGGGGTGGCCTCGACGAACGGCTCATGGACGCCGACACGCGCCTGCAGGCGGCGGATGCTCCGGTCGGCGGCGTACTGGCGGATGCGTTCGCGCCGCTCGCGCCGGACAGCCTGGCCCTCGCGATCGTCAACGCGCGGCCGATGGGGATCGAGGGGGAGCTCGAGCGCGAAGCTGCCATACGCCGCGCGCGCCTCGGCCGGGCGATCGCGGCGCGCCTGGCACACGACGGGGTCGAGCCGATGCGTGCGGAGATCGCGGCGGCCGCATACGCCGCGGCTGTCTTCGCAGCGCTGTGGTCGTGGGCGCACGACGGCGCAGGCCGGGTGCCTCTCCGGTCGACGCTTGCACGCGCCCTGGCGACGGTTCCCGCTCTCGCACCGTCGGATCGCGTCGCGCAGCTGCGCGTCGTGGTGAAGGCCGACGACCTCGACGAGGCGCTTGCGCTGTACCGCGACGCCCTCGGGCTCGTGGAGCAGGAGTCGTACGACGGCGACGGCGACGCCCGCGTCGTGATCCTCGGAGCCGGGCGCGCGACACTCGAACTCGCCAACGCCGCACAGGTCGCGTTCATCGACGAGGTGGAGACGGACGGCGTGACGAGTCCGCACATCCGGCTCGCGTTCGAAGTCGCCGACACCGCCCGCGAGACCGGGCGCCTGGCGGGAGTGGGTGCCGCCGTGCTCGCCTCGCCGCGAGAAACCCCCTGGCGCTCGATCAACGCCCGGCTCGCCGGCTGCGCCGGCCTGCAACTCACGCTGTTCCAGGAGCTCGGCGTACAGGAGTAGCGCCTCGCGGGGGAGCGGCGGGCTGTCGGCTGCGCTCAACGGTAGAATCGGGGGATCATGGCTACTTTCGGCACGCTCTCCGACCGGCTCACCGAGACCTTTCGGAATCTCCGCACCAAAGGCAAGCTCACCCCCGCCGACGTCGATGGCACCGTTCGCGAGATCCGTCGGGCGCTGCTCGACGCCGACGTCGCACTGTCGGTCGTCAAGGACTTCACCGCGAAGGTCCGCGAGCGGGCTCTCAGCGACGAGGTCAACCGTGCGCTGAACCCCGCCCAGCAGGTCGTCCAGATCGTCAACGAGGAGCTCATCGCGATCCTCGGCGGCGAGCAGCGCCGCCTGCAGTTCGCGAAGACGCCGCCGTCGGTCATCATGCTCGCCGGTCTTCAGGGGTCAGGCAAGACGACGTTCGCCGGCAAGCTCGCGAAGATGCTCGAGAAGGACGGTCACACGCCGCTCCTCGTCGCGGCCGACCTGCAGCGCCCGAACGCCGTGAACCAGCTGCAGGTCGTGGCGGGTCAGGCGGGCGCCGCGATCTACGCGCCCGAGCCGGGCAACGGCGTCGGCGATCCCGTCCGGGTGGCGCGCGACGGCGTCGAGCACGCGCGACGAGCGCAGCACGACATCGTCATCATCGATACCGCCGGCCGTCTCGGCGTCGACGCCGAGCTCATGCAGCAGGCCGCCGACATCCGCACCGCGACCGATCCCGACGAGGTGCTGTTCGTCATCGACGCGATGATCGGTCAGGATGCCGTCAACACGGCCAAGGCCTTCCAAGACGGCGTGGACTTCACCGGCGTGGTGCTCTCCAAGCTCGACGGCGACGCCCGCGGCGGCGCCGCGCTCTCCGTTGCATCCGTCACCGGTCGCCCCATCATCTTCGCGTCGACCGGCGAGGGTCTCGACGACGTCGAGCCGTTCCATCCCGACCGGATGGCGAGCCGCATCCTCGACCTCGGCGACATCCTCACCCTCATCGAGCAGGCCCAGCAGGCGTTCGACGAGGAGGAGGCGCTCAAGGTTGCGGAGAAGCTCGCGACCGAGCAGTTCACCCTCGAGGACTTCCTCGCCCAGATGCAGCAGATGCGCAAGATGGGCTCGATGAAGAAGATGCTCGGCATGCTGCCGGGCATGGGGCAGATGAAGCAGCAGCTCGACGACTTCGACGAGCGCGAGATCGACCGCACCGAGGCGATCATCCGGTCGATGACCCCCGCCGAACGTCGCAATACGAAGCTCCTGAACGGGTCGCGGCGCCTGCGGATCGCGAAGGGCTCCGGGATGACCGTCACCGACGTCAACCAGCTCGTGCAGCGGTTCGAGCAGGCCGCGAAGATGATGAAGACCGTCGCCCGTGGCGGCGTTCCCAACGTCCCGGGCATGGGCTCGATGGGCAAGCCGGGAGCGTCCAGCAAGCGCGGGAAGCAGCAGAAGAAGAAGGGCTCCCGTTCGGGCAACCCCGCCAAGCGCGCGGCGGAGAACGCCGGGCTGGCCGCAGCCACTCCCGAAGCCGCCGGTTCGGGCTTCGGCCTCGGGTCCGGCTCGAATGCCCCGACGGAGGCTGACCTCGCCGAGCTTCAGAAGATGCTCGGCAACCGCTGACGCTCACAGCGCGATCCCCGCGCGCGTGAGCGCGGAGGAGATCACCGCCAGCAGGACGAGCTGACCCGCGCGCGTGGGGTGCTCGTGGTCGGACTGCAGCAGGTCGGGATGACCGGCGAACGGCTGCCCGATGTCGAGGTACGTGCCGCGGACCGCTGTCACCGCCCGCCGCAGCGACGCCGAGCTGGACGCGATCGCCGGAGGTGGAGTCGTGGACTGGTCCCAGAGCGTGTTCAGTCCCACGATGCGCACGTCGGGCAGCGCCGCGCGCAGGTTCACGAGGGTGCGCGCCGTGTCGCCGTCGATGTCGGTGTCCGACGCATCCTGATCGTTGTCCGACGACTGCACGATCACGAGGGTCGGGTCCGCCTTCACCACGTCCTGCACGAGACCGGGGAAGTCGAGCCCGCACTCACCGGTTGTCGTGAATCCGGCGCCGCTGCACGCCAGGTTCGTGACCGGGATGCGGTCGCGACGGGCGAGCTCGGCGGGCCACGCCTGCGACCTTCCCAGGCCGTATCCGGCCATGATCGAATCGCCCAGCGTGACGACCGTCACCGCGGCCGACGGCGAGCCTGGGGAGGCCTGCGGCGCGGAGCCCCTCCCGGCCGCCGCGGCGCAGCCGGTGAGGGCGAGCATGAGCCCGATGGAAAGCGCACCGCACGAGCGCCGGAGAGAACCTCGCACCTCGCCACACTAGATTTCACGGCTGGGATCGCGCTGGGGCGACTCTCGGAACATCGACGGCGCGCGCGCCGGGTTCGCAGCATCCGTCGTCATCTGGCAGAATTGAGGGCTGGAGCGCCGCCCGACCCTCTATCCGGCGTGCGTCTCCGACTCCGAGCTTCCGCCGGGTGTGCACCCCACGCTCCAGGCGACCAGTTCATCGCTTCCACACACATTCAGGAGAATCGTGGCTGTCAAGATCCGTCTCAAGCGGCTCGGCAAGATCCGTGCCCCGTACTACCGCATCGTCGTCGCCGACTCGCGCACCAAGCGTGACGGTCGTGTGATCGAGGAGATCGGCAAGTACCACCCGACCGAGGAGCCCTCGTTCATCGAGGTCGACTCCGAGCGCGCCCAGTACTGGCTGAGCGTCGGCGCCCAGCCGACCGAGCAGGTCGCGGCCATCCTCAAGCTCACCGGCGACTGGGGTCGCTTCAAGGGTGACAAGGACGCCGTCTCGACCGTGCAGGTCAAGGAGGGCAAGACCGCGTTCGAGGCCGACACCGCCAAGAAGTCGGTCATCAAGCCGAAGGCCGAGAAGAAGGCCGAGCCCGAGGCCCCCACGGCCGACGCCGAGCCGGCCGCCGCGGCCGACGCCGAGTAATCGCTGTGCTGGCTGCCGCGCTCGAGCACGTCGTCAAGGAGATCGTCGATCACCCCGACGACGTGCGCATCGCTGAGTCCACGTCGCCCCGCGGCGACGTGCTCGAGGTCCACGTGCACCCCGACGACCGGGGTCGCGTGATCGGGCGCGGCGGCCGCACCGCCAAGGCCCTGCGCACGCTCATCTCCGCCCTGGCCGACGGCCACCGCGTCCGTGTCGACGTCGCGGACGACTGAGATGACCCCGCAGGACCAGCCGGACGAGGGCCCGCAGCCCACGAAGCCGGCGAAGAAGCGCACCCCGAAGCCCGCCGGCACGCAGCTGCGTGTGGCGCGGTTGCTGAAGGCGCACGGGCTGAAGGGCGCCCTCAAGCTCGAGCTGTACACGGATGACCCCGATCGCCGATTCGCGACCGGTGCGGTCTTCACGCTGCAGGTGCCGGAATCGTCGCCGTGGCACGGCAAGACTGTCACCGTGCGCGAGTTCAAGTGGATGAACTCGCACCCCGTGGTGTTCCTCGAAGGCGTCGATGACCGCTCGACCGCGGAGGAACTCGTCAAGGCCATCCTCTGGATCGAAGCCGACACCGCCGCCGAGCAGCCCGAGGACGACGCCTGGTACGACCACCAGCTCGTCGGGCTCGACGTGCGCCGCGACGGCGCCAGCGTCGGTCGCGTCATCCGCGTCGACCACCTTCCGGCCCAGGACCTCCTGATCGTGCGCAACGGCGAGCGCGAAGTGCTCGTGCCGTTCGTCAAGGCCATCGTCCCGGAGGTGGATGTCGCCCGCGGGCACGTCGTCGTCACCCCTCCCGCCGGTCTGTTCGAAGACCTGCCCGCGGACGAGGAAGCCGCTCCTGACGGTGCCGCCGGCGACGAGCCCGGCGAGACGGCACGCGACGCGGATTAGGCTCGTCCGGTGCGCATCGACATCCTCACGATCTTTCCGGCGTTCTTCGATGTGCTCGATGTCTCGCTGCTCGGCAAGGCCCGTGCCACCGGGCTGCTCGACCTGAACGTCCACGACCTGCGCGACTGGACGCACGACCGTCACCGCACCGTCGACGACACCCCGTACGGCGGGGGCGCGGGCATGGTCATGAAGCCCGAGCCCTGGGGCGAGGCACTCGACGCCGTGACCGCTGACGGCACACGGCCGACGATCGTCTTCCCCTCACCCGCGGGCGAGGTCTTCAGCCAGGCGACGGCGCGTGAGCTGAGCGGTCGGGAGCGGATCGTCTTCGGATGCGGCCGCTACGAGGGCATCGACGAGCGGGTCTTCGACTACGCCGCGACGATCGGCGACGTGCGGCTGCTCAGTCTCGGCGACTACATCCTCAACGGGGGAGAGGTCGCGGTGATGGCCATGGTCGAGGCGATCGCGCGCCTCGTCCCCGGCGTCGTGGGCAACCCTGCGAGCCTCGTCGAGGAGTCCCACGAGGACGGCCTGCTCGAGTACCCGAGCTACACCAAGCCCGCCGTGTGGCGTGATCGCGAAGTCCCGGCGATCCTGCTCAGCGGGAACCACGGCGCGATCGCGCAATGGCGGCACGAACAGCAGCTGGAGCGCACGCGCGTCCGGCGCCCCGATCTGCTCCCGGAGTAGCCGTGCGCATCTGGTCGATCCATCCCCGCTATCTCGACCCCCAGGGGCTCACCGCCTGCTGGCGGGAGTCGCTCCTCGCCCAGGCGGTGCTCGCCGGGCGCACGCGCGGGTACACGCGCCATCCGCAGCTCGCGCGCTTCTCCGCCACCGCCGTGCCGCTCGACGCGATCGGCGCGTATCTGGCGGCGCTGGCCGCCGAGGCAGATGCGCGCGGGTACCGGTTCGATCGCACGCGCATCGACCGGCCGAGGGCCGCCGTGGCGCCGATCGCCGTGTCCGACGGCCAACTGGCCCTCGAATGGCGTCTGCTCACGGCGAAGCTCGCGCAGCGCAGCCCAGCCATCGCCGCGCGATGGGCGGATGTCGCGTCGCCCGAGACGCATCCGCTGTTCCACCTCGTGCCGGGGCCCCGTGCGGAGTGGGAGCGCGCCGCCGGCTGAGCGCCGTAGCTCCTCGCGGTCAGTCGACGCCGAGGAACGACCGATCCGTCAGGACGATCGGCCCATCGGCGGTGATGGCGATCGTGTGCTCGGAGTGGGCTCCGCGCGACCCGTCGGCGCTGCGCAGGGTCCAGCCGTCGGGATCGGTGATGAGCTCGTCCGTGGTCTGGAGGAACCACGGCTCGATCGCGATCACGAGCCCCTCCCGCAGCGGGTAGCCGCGGCCGGCGCGGCCGTCGTTCGCGACATGCGGGTCTCCGTGCATGATGCGGCCGACGCCGTGCCCCCCGAAATCGGTGTTGATCACGTAGCCGTCGCCGTGGGCGACCTCGGCGATGGCGGCGGAGATGTCCCCGATGCGCTTGCCCACCCGTGCCGTCGCGATCGCGGCGTCCAGGGCGCGCTCCGTGGTGTCGATGAGGGCGAGATCCTCGTCGCGGGGCGTCCCGACCACGAACGACAGGGCGGAGTCGGCGACCCATCCGTCGATCGACACCGCGAAGTCGAGCGACACCAGGTCGCCGTCGCGGAGGTTGTAATCGTGGGGCAGTCCATGGAGCACGGCATCGTTGATCGAGGTGCACAGCACCTTGCCGAAGGGGCTGGCACCGAACGACGGGTGGTAGTCGATGTAGCACGACTCAGCACCGGCGCGGCGGATGAGCTCGTGCGCGCGGCGGTCGATGTCCAGCAGGTTCGTGCCGACCTTCGTCTCGTCGCGCAGTGTCGCCAGTGTCTCGGCGACGAAGCGGCCCGCCGGTCGCATCGCATCGATCTCGGCAGGGGTCCGCAGCTCGATCATCCTGTTCCTCTCGTCACCCTCATTCTCCCCGATGCGGCGTACCATCGGGGACATGTGGATGCGTCGCGCCCTCTTCGCCTGGCTCCTGCCCGCTGCGCTGGTGCTGCCGATCTGGCTCGTCGTGGGGTGGGCGGTCTTCAACGCCGGCGGATGGGCGTTCCTCGGCGTGATCTTCATCGCCGCCCCCGCGGTGCTGGTGGGTGAGCTCATCGTTTCCCTGCTGATCCGTGCCCGACCGACGGTGCGCAGCTCGCGGGCTGTGTCGTGGGCCGATGCGCTCGGCCTCGGCGTCTGGCACCTGCTGGTCATCGCCTTCGGGTGCTTCTTCGAGACGGCGTTCGTGCCGGTGCTGATCTGCGCGATCCTCGCCTTCCTCGGCCTGTTCTGGTCATCCCTCAGGCAGCTGTGGCGCGGGGCGCGCGGCTCTTTCGCCCGCATGATGCCGGGCACCGGCCCCGCCGAGGTCTCCGACGAGGAGTCCCTCCGCGACCGCGCCCGGCAGCACGCCGAGGTCATCGTGGTGAACGAGGTCGGACGTCCCGGAGACGGCCGCTCCACGCACTGACCGTTTTGGCGCGCCGCGCCATCCATGGCAGAATTGACCTCTGTGCCCGCGCACCGGTTCTGCCTCAGGGGAGCCCGCGCGTCCGTGAGATCGCGCAGCGAGCACCGATCCACTTATCCCATCCCACTTCGCGGTCGACCTGTGGCGGCCGCAGAGAGACACGATCATGCAGATCCTCGACGCCGTCGACGCGGCTTCGCTCCGCTCCGACATCCCGGACTTCAATGCCGGTGACACCGTCAAGGTGCACGTCAACATCACCGAGGGCAACCGCAGCCGCATCCAGGTCTTCCAGGGTGTCGTCATCGGCCGTTCCGGCGATGGCGTGCGCGAGACCTTCACCGTCCGCAAGATCAGCTTCCAGGTCGGCGTGGAGCGCACGTTCCCCGTGCACAGCCCGGTGATCGACCACATCGAGGTCGTCACCCGTGGTGACGTCCGCCGCGCGAAGCTCTACTACCTGCGCAGCCTCCGCGGCAAGAAGGCCAAGATCAAGGAGAAGCGCGAGCACTGACCCGCTTGCGTACGACGCCCCGAGGCTGATGCCCGGGGCGTCGTCGTCTCCACCGAGCAGAGTGTGCGACGCTGTACTGTGCGACCGTCGAAGGGAACGGAATGACCGATACCACCGTCCCCGTGGCGGAACGTCCGGTGCGCAAGCGGGGCGCGCTGATCTTCCTTCGGGACGTCGTCGTGATCATCGTGATCGCGCTGCTCGTGTCGTTCCTCGTCAAGACGTTCCTCGTCCGGTCGTTCTACATCCCCTCCGGGTCGATGGAGAACACGCTCCAGGTGAACGACCGCATCCTCGTGGACGAGATCACCCCGCGGTTCACCGGCTACCAGCGCGGCGACGTGGTCGTGTTCCGCGATCCCGGCGGGTGGCTGCCCGTGACGTCCGGCGCTCCGGCGCGGCCCTGGATCGTGGAAGGGGTCGACTGGCTCCTGTCGCTCGTGGGGCTGTCGGCACCCGACAGCGACGACCACCTCATCAAACGCGTGATCGGCCTGCCCGGCGACCACGTCAAGTGCTGCAACGCCCTCGGACAGATCACCGTCAACGGCGTACCAACCGACGAGTCGTCGTTCATCAAGCTGCAGCCGGGGGAGTCGGCACCGGAAGTCGTCCCGTTCGACGTCACGGTGCCCGACGACTCGCTGTGGGTCCTGGGCGACAATCGCGACCGCTCCCGTGACTCCCGGTACAACCAGGACCAGCCGGGCAAGGGCTTCGTGCCGATCTCCAACGTCGTCGGCCGGGCATTCCTCATAACCTGGCCGTTCGACCGGTTCGGCCTCATCGACTTCCACCACCCGGTGTTCGCCGGCATTCCGAAGCCGGTCGCCACCACCTCAGGGCAATGACCGTCGTCGAGCCCCGGCTGACACTCGAGCGGCGCCTGCTGCGCGAGCACGCGCTCCTGATCGCCTGCGACGAGGTGGGACGCGGCGCACTCGCCGGGCCGGTCGCGGTCGGCGCCATCGCCATCGACGCCCGTGCCGCCCGCCGTCGCGTCCCCGCCGGCCTGCGCGACTCGAAGCTCGTTCCCGAACTGCGGCGCCCCGAGGTCGCGGCGCGGGCGGCCGACTGGGTCGAGGCGAGCGGCGTGGGATGGGCGAGCGCCGCAGAGATCGACGAGGTCGGCATCATCCGTGCCCTGGGGCTGGCGGCACTGCGCGCGATCGCCGAACTCCGCGGCGCGGGAGTCGTGCCGGAGACGGCCATCGTGCTGCTCGACGGCAACTACGACTACATCACCCCGGCGGGCGGAGCCGGCCTTGTCGTGCGCTCCCAGATCAAGGCCGACCGGGACTGCGCGAGCGCCGCCGCGGCGTCGGTGATCGCGAAGGTGGCACGCGACGCGCATATGGTCGCGCTGCACGACGAGCATCCGCCGTATGAATGGGTGCACAACAAGGGCTACGCCAGCCCGACGCATCGCGACGCCATCCGCTCGCACGGCCTGAGCCCCTACCACCGCGCGTCCTGGGCGATCGCCGACGCCCCGACCCTGTTCTGACCGGCACCGCGGGCGGTATGGGCCCGCCTAGGATGGAGCCATCATGGACGACGACTTCGACGACTACGACCGGGAACTCGAACTGGCGCTGTATCGCGAGTATCGCGACGTCGTCTCACAGTTCCAGTACGTGATCGAGACGGAGCGGCGCTTCTATCTCGCCAACGAGGTCAACGTGGTGCGTCGTGACACCGAGCACGACTTCTACTTCGAGATTTCGATGACGGATGTGTGGGTGTGGGACATCTACCGCGCCGACCGGTTCGTGAAGTCGGTGCGTGTGCTCACGTTCAAGGACGTGAACGTCGAAGAGCTGCAGCGCCGGGATCTCCACCTCCCCGAAGAACTCTCGCTCGACTCATAGCCGGCGGCTCCAGCTCCGTGCCTGTCGGCGCCTCCCCAAGAGGCGCGCAGCTTCGCTGAGCGCCGATCTGCCCACAGATCCGCGAAAGCACCCGCGACGCAGGCTCCCTCCGAGGAGCATGCTGTCCATGGCAGCGAAGGACGACCTCGGGCGCGCGGGCGAGCAGCGGGCGGCCGCGCACCTCGTGGCGCGGGGCTTCGACGTGATCGACCGCAACTGGCGCACCCACGGCGGAGAAGTGGATGTCGTGGCGCGCTGGGGAGCGACGCTGGTGTTCATCGAGGTGAAGACCCGGCGCAGCGACGGCTTCGGCGATCCGCTGGAGGCGGTCGATGTGCGCAAGCGGGCGCGGCTGTGGCGGCTCGCGCACGCCTGGTGCGTCGCGCATCCCGAGCAGTCGAAGGGACGCTCCTTCCGGCTCGACGTCATCGGGATCACGGGTCCCGATCCTGCGACGGCGCGCCTCGAGCATCTCGAGGACGTCTCATGGGCGTGACGCGCACGTGGGCCGTCGCACTCGCGGGCCTCGAGGGCACCCTCGTCGAAGTGGAGGCCGACCTCAGCGCGCAGATCCCCGAGTTCCGCATCATCGGACTCGGCGACAAGGCCCTCGGCGAGGCCGTGCAGCGGGTCCGGAATGCGAGCGAGAACAGCGGCCTCGCACTTCCCAAGCGACGTCTGACGGTCAACCTGTCGCCGGCCAGCCTGCCGAAGCAGGGATCCGGGTTCGATGTCGCCATCGCCGTGGCGGCGTTGGCGACGGAGGGGCTGATGGATGCCGCGTCCATCGCCGCGACAGCGCACATCGGCGAGCTCGGCCTGGACGGGAGACTCCGTCCCGTCCCGGGGGTGCTGCCTGCCGTGCGTGCGGCGGCGAAGGCAGGGCTCCGCCGAGTCGTGGTGCCCTGGGCGAACCGGGGCGAGGCCGAGCTCGTCAGCGGCGTGCACGTCACGGGTGCGGTGTCGCTCGGCGACGTCGCACGGCTGCACGGCGCCGACGTCGAGGAAGCGCAGCAGCTCGTCCCGGTACCGGTCAGCGACGAGGCCGCGACGACGACCGCCGACGTCGACCTGGCGGAGGTGATCGGGCAGCGGGCGGCCGTCGACGCGCTGATCGTGGCGGCCGCCGGCGGGCATCACCTGCTGATGACAGGGCCGCCGGGGGCGGGGAAGACGATGCTCGCCCGTCGTCTCCCGGGCATCCTGCCCGAACTCGACGACGAAGCCGCCCTCGTCGCCGCATCCATCCGCTCGCTCTCCGGCGCACCCGTCACCGCCCTGCAGCGCACACCGCCGTTCGAAGCGCCGCATCACAGCGCGAGCATGGCGGCCCTCGTCGGGGGAGGCTCCCGCGTCGTGCGCCCCGGGGCGATCGCGCGCGCAAGCGAGGGAGTGCTGTTCCTCGACGAGGCGGCGGAGCACAGCGCCCGGGTCCTCGACGCCCTGCGTCAGCCCCTCGAGACGGGCTCGATCGTCATCCACCGCGCGGGCTTCACCGCGGCGTTCCCCGCCCGGTTCCAGCTCATCCTCGCCACGAATCCCTGCCCGTGCGGCAACTACGGCGTACGCGGTGCCGTCTGCACCTGCCCACCCGTCGCGATCCGCCGCTACCTCGGCCGGCTCTCCGGCCCCCTCCTCGACCGCATCGACATCGAGGTCGGGATGGAACGCGTGTCCGTCGCGCACGTGTCGGGGGCCGTGACCACGACGGCGCAGGCCCGCGAGCGCGTATGCGCCGCGCGGGAGCGCGCCGCACATCGTCTGCGTGACACGCCATGGCGACTGAACTCGGAGGTCTCGGGAACGTGGCTGCGTCGGGGGCCGCTGGCTCCGCCGCCCATGGTGCGACGCCCCATCGACGTCGCCCTGGACCGCGGCGCATTCTCCCTGCGCACCTACGACCGCATCCTGCGCGTGGCGTGGTCGATCGCCGACCTCGCCGGTCGTGACCGCTTGGAACTCGACGACATCGGCCGAGCCCTGTTCCTGAAGAAGGGAATCCCCTCATGAGCACCTTCCGCTTCGACGATCGCACCGTCCAGGCGATCGCACCGCTCGTCATGGGCGAGACGGCGTCCGATCCCGACCGCCTGGCCCGGGCTGCTGCCGCCGCCGTCTGGAGTAGCCTCGCCGAACCCGGCGATGCCGTCGCCGGGATGCTCGTGGCAGCCCTGGGCGCGGATTCGGCTCTCGTCGAGACGATGGGCGCGACACGTCCGGATCTGATGGCGGATGCAGCGGGTCTTGCCGAGACCGATGTGCGCGCCGGGCTCAGACGCTGGCGACTCCGGCTCGACGCGGAGGAGATCGCGCTGGCGTTCGAACGCGCACGGCATGCGCACGTCAAGCTCCTGACACCCGATGACGATGTCTGGCCGCGGGCGCTGGACGACCTCGGCCCGTTCGCGCCGCTGTGTCTCTGGGTGAAGGGTGACCCCGGTGTCCTGGGGCGGCTCGATCCCGCGATCGCGATCGTGGGCGCACGCGCTGCCACGGGATACGGCGAACACATCGCCGGTGAGTTCGCCGCCGGCCTCGCCGCACGTGGCGTCGCCGTGGTCTCGGGGGCCGCATACGGCATCGACGGTGCAGCCCATCGCGGTGCGCTCTCGGTCGGCGGCACCACGGTCGCGATGCTGGCCGGCGGCGTCGACCGGCCGTATCCGGCCGGTCACACCGACCTGCTCCGCCGCATCGCCGCATCCGGCGCCGTCGCGAGCGAAGTGCCGTGCGGCGGCGTGCCCAGCAAATGGCGGTTCCTTCAGCGCAACCGGACGATCGCGGCCCTCGGCGGGGCGACCGTCGTCGTGGAGGCGGGGTGGCGCAGCGGGTCGATCAACACCGCCGGTCATGCGTCGTCCCTCGGCCGTCCACTCGGAGCGGTTCCGGGGCCGGTCACGAGCGGTTCGTCCGCCGGCTGCCACCGCATCCTGCGCGAGTTCGACTCCCGCTGCGTCACGACCGCCGAGGAGGCGGCTGAGCTGCTCGGGCTGACGCCCGGCGGCGCTGCGCCGCCGGGCGAAGAGGGGACCACGGGCGACCGCACCCGGGTGACCGACGCGCTGAGCACGCGGTCCTGGCGCACCGTCGAGGACATCGCGCGGCGTTCCGGGATGGCGCCCGAAGAAGCGGCAGGACACCTCGGACTTCTGGCGCTGGAGGGCGGAGCCGAAGCGCAGGGATCCCGGTGGCGGCGCGTCGCGGCCGGTGTTCCTGTGTGACCGGCATCCTTGTGGGGTGAGGATCAGTGCGGCGGCAGCGACGTATGCGCGTCATCTGACGGATGTCCGGCGGCTCTCGCCCGCGACGGTGCGCGCCTATGACTCCGATCTCGCCGACCTCGCCGCGACGCTCGGTGACCCGCCGGTCGCGGAGGTCGACCTCGAGCACCTGCGGGAGTGGCTCTGGCACGCGACCCAGCGCGGTGACGCGCGGTCCACGGTCGCTCGACGCACTGCAGCCGTGCGCGGGTTCTTCGCCTGGGCGGCTGAGAACGAGCTGGTCTCCGTCGATCCGGCGACGCGGCTCGTCGCCCCGAAACGCGGCCTCACCCTTCCCACGGTCGCCACCGCGGACGCCATGACCGACCTGCTCGACCGCGCTGCCGCCGCCGCGGAGGACGGTGACCCCATCGCGCTGCGCGATCGCGCCATCCTCGAACTGCTGTACGCGGCCGCGCTCCGTGTCTCCGAGCTGTGCGGGCTGGATCTCGACCGCATCGACCGCGACCGTCGCACTGCACGCGTCGTGGGCAAGGGCGCCAAGGAGCGGGTGGTGCCTTTCGGTCTTCCCGCTTCCCAGGCGCTCGACGCCTACCTCGTCCGTGCGCGCCCGGTGCTGTCGGCGCGGGCGCAGGATCCCGGTCGCGCCTTGTTCCTCGGCTCGCGCGGCGGCCGGATCGGCGCGCGAGCGGTGTACGACCTCGTCGCTCGCCACCTCGCCCCCGTCGTCGGCAGCGAGACGGTGGGGCCGCACGCACTGCGCCACTCCGCGGCGACCCACCTGCTCGACGGCGGAGCCGATCTCCGCGCCGTCCAGGAGATGCTCGGTCACGCCAGCCTGGGCACGACGCAGATCTACACGCACGTGTCGAGCGAGCGCCTGCTCGCGACCTACCGGCTCGCGCATCCCCGCGCGGAGCGCTGACGGCGCCGTAGCGCGTCACTCGCAGCACGGGAGCAGCACCGCCCGAGGAAGGCCACCGAGGACCAGCAGGGGGTTGATGTACTCGCCGTGCAGACGCACGCCGAAATGCAGCGTGCCGGCTGCGGCGTGACCGCCCGCCGCGATCGTGCCGATCTCGTCGCCGCGCGACACGACGGTACCCGCCTTCACATCGGAGCTGATCGGCTCGAGCGTCGTGACGAGGCCGTCGCCGTGGTCGATCGTGACGATCGCACGACCGGCGACGCGCCCGGAGAAGGCGACGACCCCGTCGGCCGGCACTCGCACGGCCGGCGCGCCCGCGGGGGCGAGGTCGATTCCCCGGTGTCCCGGGCCGTACTCGTGCGGCGGCGCCACATACGGCTTCGCGACGGTGAACCCGCTGACCGGCCACACCCAGGTCTGGCGGGTCGGCACGCGCACCTCGGTGTCATCGGCTGCCGCCGGCACAGGACCGATGAGCGGTGCGGCGACCCCGAGGAGGGCAACGACGGCGAGGACGGCGCCGAATCGCCGCCGGGAAACGATACGCATGCCGCCATGATCGCGACCCGAGGCGCGGCGGGGGAGCCCGGTGCCCGGAACAGTGGACGGCGCACCGGTGACGACGCGATCAGCCGACCGGGGGAGGCGCCGCCGCCTGGTACACTCGGAGGGCGCCTCGCATGTCGGGGTGACTACGCGTGCCCAGAGCGGACGGACTCCCATCCGCGGCATCCATCCCCACGGTCCCCGGCTTCGGGGCGGGATGAGTGCCGGGCACCAGGATCGCGCGGGCACCCGCCCGCACGAAGCAACCGGAAACGGCGCTGCGGCGCCGAGAACAGGAGAACGGCCATGGCCGTCGTCACCATTCGCCAGCTGCTCGATGCCGGCGTTCACTTCGGACACCAGACCCGTCGGTGGAACCCGAAGGTGAAGCGCTTCATCCTCACCGAGCGCAGCGGCATCCACATCATCGACCTGCAGCAGTCGCTGTCCTACATCGACCGCGCATACGAGTTCGTCAAGGAGACCGTCGCGCACGGCGGCACGATCCTCTTCGTCGGCACGAAGAAGCAGGCGCAGGAAGTGCTCGCCGAGCAGGCGACGCGCGTCGGCCAGCCGTACGTCAACCAGCGCTGGCTGGGCGGACTGCTCACGAACTTCAGCACCGTCAGCAAGCGCCTCCAGCGCATGAAGGAGCTCGAGGAGCTCGACTACGAGAACCCCTCGGAGAGCGGCTTCACCAAGAAGGAGCTGCTGCTCAAGAAGCGCGAGCTCGACAAGCTGCACAAGTCGCTCGGCGGCATCCGCAACCTGCAGAAGACCCCGTCGGCCCTCTGGGTCGTCGACGCCAAGCGCGAGCACCTCGCCATCGACGAGGCCCGCAAGCTCGGCATCCCGGTGATCGGCATCCTCGACACCAACGCCGACCCCGACGAGATCCAGTACCCGATCCCGGGCAACGACGACGCGATCCGCTCGGTGAGCCTGCTCACGCGCATCGTCGCCGACGCGGCCGCCGAGGGGCTGATCCAGCGCCACCAGCCTGCGGACGAGACCGCCGAGGCCGCCGAGCCGCTGGCCGAGTGGGAGCGCGAGCTGCTCGAGCAGGGCAGCACGGAGACCGCCGAGGCCCCGGCCGCCGCCGACGCCGAGACGCCCGCCGAGGAGACGCCGGCCGCCGACGAGAAGCGCGCCGAGGCCGAGGCCCCGGCCGAGGCTGCCACTCCGGCCGCCGAGTAATCCACCCTCTTCGCCCGGCGGGGTCGTCTTCGGACGGCTCCGCCGCGGCATCCACGAGAACGACACACACAAGGAGCCGCCACCCATGGCAAACTTCACCATCGCCGACATCAAGGCGCTGCGCGAGCAGCTCGGCACGGGCATGGTCGACACGAAGAAGGCGCTCGAGGAGGCCGACGGCGACATCGAGAAGGCCGTCGAGATCCTGCGCCTCAAGGGCGCGAAGGGCAACGCGAAGCGTGCCGACCGCTCCACCAGCGAGGGTCTCGTCGTGGCCCGCGAGGGCGACGGCAAGGTCACCCTGCTCGAGCTCGCCTGCGAGACCGACTTCGTCGCGAAGAACGAGAAGTTCATCGCCCTCGCCGACAAGGTTGCCGACGCCGCTGCCGCTGCCGGTGCCGATTCGGCCGAGGCTGCCCTGGCGGCCCCCGCCGGGGACAAGACCGTCGAGCAGCTCATCGCCGACGAGGCCGCCATCATCGGCGAGAAGATCGAGCTGCGCCGCGTGCGCACCCTCACCGGGGACCACTTCGAGGTCTACCTGCACAAGACCAGCAAGGACCTCCCGCCGCAGATCGGTGTCGTGGTCGCCTACACGGGCGACGACGCCGCCACGGCCCGCAGCATCGCCCAGCACATCTCGTTCGCGAACCCGTCGTACCTCACCCGCGAGGACGTCCCGGAGGACGCCGTCGAGAAGGAGCGCGAGATCGTCACCGAGATCTCGCGCAACGAGGGCAAGCCGGAGGCCGCGCTGCCGAAGATCGTCGAGGGCCGCGTGAACGCGTTCTTCAAGCAGGTCGCCCTGCTCGAGCAGGACTACGCGAAGGACAACAAGCTGTCCGTCGCGCAGGTCGCGAAGGACGCCGGCATCACCGTCACCGACTTCGCTCGTTTCAAGGTCGGCGCGTAAGACGCCGCAGGGGCCCGCATCGAACCATCGGTGCGGGCCCTTGCCGTGCCCGTTCGCTACAGTGTGATTCGCGACGAGAGGACAACACGTGATCAATGAGGCCACCGGACGCCGCCGCGTCCTCCTGAAGCTGTCCGGCGAGGCGTTCGGCGCCGGGTCGCTCGGAGTAAACCCCGACGTCGTGAGCCAGATCGCGCGTGAGATCGCCGCCGCCACTGACCGGGTCGAGATCTCGGTGGTCGTCGGCGGAGGCAACTTCTTCCGCGGCGCCGAGCTCAGCCAGCGCGGCATGGACCGCGGCCGCGCCGACTACATGGGCATGCTCGGCACGGTCATGAACGCCCTCGCGCTCCAGGACTTCCTCGAGCAGGCGGGCGCCGCGACGCGTGTGCAGTCGGCGATCCAGATGACGCAGGTCGCGGAGCCGTATATCCCGCTGCGCGCCGAGCGCCACATGCAGAAGGGTCGTGTCGTGATCTTCGGCGCCGGCGCCGGTCTGCCCTACTTCTCGACCGACACCGTGGCGGCCCAGCGCGCCCTGGAGATCTGCGCCGATGAGGTGCTCGTGGCGAAGAATGGGGTCGACGGTGTGTACACGGCCGATCCGAAGAAGGATGCCTCGGCCACCCGCATCGACCGGATCACGTATCTGGAGGCGCTGCAGAAGGGTCTCAAAGTGGTCGATTCGACCGCGTTCAGCCTCTGCATGGACAACCGGATGGACATGCGCGTGTTCGGCATGGAGCCGGCCGGGAACGTCACGCGCGCGCTGCTGGGCGAGCAGATCGGCACCCTGGTCACGGCTTGAGGCGCCGGACCCCCGCTCCGCTGCACCGGCGGAGCGCCGACTAGACTGGGCGGGAACGCCAGAGCGAATGGAGACACCGTGATCGCGGACGTATTGGCCGATGCGGCAAGCCGGATGGACAAGGCCGTGGAAGCGGCGAAGGACGACTTCGCCACCGTCCGCACGGGGCGGGCGAACCCGCAGCTGTTCCAGAAGGTGCTCGTCGACTACTACGGCACTCCCACGCCGCTCGCGCAGCTCGCGTCGATCAACGCTCCCGAGGCGCGTTCGCTCATCGTCACGCCGTACGACAAGTCCGCGCTGAAGGCCATCGAACAGGCGATCCGTGACATGCCGAACCTCGGCGCCAACCCGACGAACGACGGCAACCTCGTGCGCATCACGATGCCCGAGCTGACCGCCGACCGCCGCAAGGAGTTCGTGAAGCTCGTCCGCTCCAAGGGCGAGGACGCGAAGGTCCACGTGCGCGGCATCCGCCGCAAGATCAAGGATGACCTCGACGCGATGAAGAGCGATGTCGGCGAGGATGAGCTGGCGCGCGCAGAGAAGGAGCTCGACGCCATCACGCGCGCCCACGTCGACGGCATCGACGATGCGCTCAAGCGCAAAGAGGCCGAACTGCTCGAAGTCTGAGGACATCGATGACGGACGCGTCCGCACAGCCGCCCGGCGGCCATCGTCGCCGGGCCCGTCAGTCGCGCCGTGACGCCGGAGGGGTGACCCCCTCGCAGCCGCATCCGTCTCAGCCGGATCCCTCGCAGCCGCTGCAGGCCCACCTGCGCGCCGCGCGCGCGGACTTCGAGAACCAGGTCGCGCGGACCCGCGCCGACTTCGAAGAGGCGAACGAGCGGATCAAGCAGCGCACCGGCCGCGACCTCCTGCTCGCAATCCTGATCGGGCTGGGCTTCGGCATCGCGCTGCTGCTCTCGCTGATCATCTGGAAGCCGCTGTTCCTCGTCGTCGCGCTCGCTGCCGCGCTGCTCGCCGTGTTCGAGCTCGCCCGCGCGCTGCAGACCGGCGGCCGCCGCATCGATCTCGCACCGCAGATCGCCGGGGCCGTGGCGATGCTCCTGTCCGGCTGGTACCTGCAGCTCTGGCTGCACTGGGTTCTCGTGTGCGCCGTGGTCGTGGTCATCGTCGTCTGGCGCCTCATCGCGCAGATGGCCGCTCACGACGGCCGCCGCTATCGCGACGTCTGGGACGACGTGCTCGCGGGCGGCCTCGTGCAGCTGTATGTGCCGTTCTCCACGAGCCTCGCCGTCATCCTCCTGCGTGAGGAGCACGGCGAGTGGTGGGTCCTCGCGTTCATCATCATCGCTGTGGTCGCCGACACCGGCGCGTACGTCGCCGGGCTCCTCCTCGGAAAGCATCCGATGGCCCCGCGCATCAGTCCGAAGAAGACGTGGGAGGGATTCGGCGGAGCCGTGGTCGCCGCCCTCGTCGCCGGTGTGCTGCTGGCGGCGTTCATGCTCGGCGTCCCGTGGTGGACCGGTCTCATCCTCGGCGCTGTGATCCTCGGCACCGCGACGCTCGGCGACCTCGGCGAATCGATGATCAAACGCGATCTCGGCATCAAGGACATGAGCTCATGGCTCCCCGGCCACGGGGGACTCCTCGACCGGCTCGATTCCATCCTCCCTTCGGCCGGCGCCGCGCTGGCCCTGTACTTCCTCCTGACCCCGCTGGCGGCACAATGACGAACCGATCCCCCGAGGGGCGCACAAGCGCGCCCACCGCGACCTTCCCGCTCACCGACGGCCGTGCCAAGGGCTACGACCCGAAGACCGTGGACGAGTTCCTCGACCGGGCGCGGGCGGCGTTCGAGGGGGGCCTCGGAGCCGCGCCGGTGCTCTCGGCCGCCGACATCCGCTCGGCCGCCTTCCCCATGGTGCGCCGCGGGTACCGCCCGGAGGCGGTGGATGCCGCGCTCGCCCGCGTCGAGGATGCGTTCGCCGCGCGGGAGCGGGAGCGCGTGCTCGCGCAGGCCGGCACGGGGGAGTGGATCGACCGCACGAGGATGCGGGCTCAGGAGATCCTGGACCGCCTGTCGCGCGAGCCGCGCCACCGCTTCGATCGGGCGCGCGGCCTCGGCTACGGCTACCGCATCGACGAAGTGGATCTCGTCGCGGACAAGATCGCCGCATTCCTCGCGGAAGGCCGGCCCGTGACAGTCGAGCAGGTGCGCACCGTGGCGTTCCGCATGCAGCGACGCGGCTACCGGGAGGCGCAGGTCGATGCCGTTCTCGACGCCGTGGTCGACGTCATGCTCGCGGTCGGATGACACTGCCCGGCACGGCGATGGCGTGCGGCGCTCGTGCCCGGTAGACTCGACCCCACTGTGACTTCCGGCAACGAGACGACGACACCCGACGCATCCCGCCCGATGCTCCGTCGCGATCTGCGGAATCGTGCGCTGCAGGCGCCGCGGGCGGCGACCCAGGCCCCTCCGCCGCAGCGCAGCACCGCGGTGCGCTGGTCGCGCAGTCGCGGCGTGATGACGGGGTTCGCGGCCATCGCCGTCGTCGGCCTCGCCGCCGCGTACCTGAGCCCCCTGGGCGCGGCCATGTCCTCGGCGGCGAACGCCGAGGTCGCCGCACCGGTGACGGTGTACGCCAGCGCCTTGGGCGACGCGCAGACCGTCGAGCTGGTCTCGGATGACGAGGCCGCCTCTCCCGCACTCGAGCGCGACAGCTACGCGGCCGCGCTGAAGCCCAAGCCCAAGCCGAAGCCCCAGCCGGTGCGAAACGTCCAGGGGCGTGCCGCGTCGTTCAGCGTGCCGTTCGCGGCGCCGAACCCGGGCAGCGCTCAGGCCATCGCCTACGACATGGTGAAGGCCCGCGGGTGGGGCGACGGCGAGTTCTCGTGCCTCGTGGCGCTGTGGAAGAAGGAGTCCGGCTGGCGCGTGAACGCGTACAACGCCGGCAGCGGCGCGTACGGCATCCCACAGGCGCTTCCGGGCAGCAAGATGGCGTCGGCCGGGTCGGACTGGGCGACCAATCCCGCTACGCAGATCAAGTGGGGCCTCCGCTACGTCAGCGGTCGCTACGGCACCCCGTGCGGCGCGTGGGGTCACTCGCAGTCCACCGGCTGGTACTGACCCGATGCCCCGGTCACACCGGCGGCGTCCCGATCCCGACCGCGGCGACGCCTTCGACCGCTTCGTCGCGGGGTTCAAGCGCAACGAGACGCACCGCGGCGCAGAGTGGACGGTGCAGCCGGTCTCGGCCTCGCAGGCGCAGAAGACGTACACGTGCCCCGGGTGCGGCGGCACGATCCCGATCGGCGTCGCCCATGTCGTGACCTGGCGTGCCGACGGCATCCTGGGCGATGCGGCGGACCTCGCCGCGCGCCGGCACTGGCACACGCACTGCTGGAAGGTGTTCTGAGTGGAGATCCGAGGCCCCGTGGTCCTGCCCGCACGGCGGGAGGACATCGAGCTGCACACATCCGACGGGCTGACGCTCGTCGGCGAGCTGGCGACGCCAGTCGACCGCGACCCCGTCGCGACCCTGGTCACGCTCCACCCTCTGCCCACAGCGGGCGGCTTCATGGATTCGCATATCATCCGCAAGGCCGCCGCCCGCCTGCCCGCCCTCGCCGCCCTCGCCGTCCTGCGCTTCAACACCCGCGGAACGACCTCGCCTCGCGGCACCAGCGAGGGCGCCTTCGAGGATGGCGTCGGGGAGCGGTTCGACGTCGCCGCGGCGATGGCACTCGTCACCGAGCGCGGTCTGCCCCATCCCTGGTTCGTCGGCTGGTCGTTCGGCACCGAGCTCGCCCTCATGCACGGCCGCCCATTCCCGGTCGACGGGCTGATTCTGCTCTCGCCGCCCCTGCACCGGGCCACCGATGACGACCTCGACGGGTGGGCGAACGACCCGCGGCGGATCGTGGCGCTCATCCCCGAGCTGGACGACTATCTGCGGCCCGACGAGGCGCGTCGCCGCTTCGCGCGGGTGCCGCACGCCGAGGTCATCGCCGTCGACGCCGGCCGCCATCTGTGGGTCGGGGAGAATCAGACCCGTCGGGTGCTGAGCGAGATCGTCGGCGTCGTGAACCCCGCCGCCCTGCCCCTGCCGACGGAATGGGAGTGAGGCGCGGGTCTCGTCTCGCTACGCTCGCTCAACCCTGACCTCGCATCAGGGCCGCTGTGCGACATCCATCCGGTGCGCGTCAACGTTCGTTCTGCCGGGGGATCACGACCTGCCGGTAGATGATGAGGATGCTCGCGGCGACAGGGATCGCGATGAGCGCGCCGAGCAGCCCGAGGAGCGACCCGCCGGCGAGGGCGGCGACGACGACGACGCCGCCGGGCACCGAGACGGCGCGGTTCATGATCCGCGGCGTGATGACGTATGCCTCGATCTGCATGTAGACGAGGTAGTAGATGAGGGCGATGAGCGCCGTGGTGGGGGAGCCCAGCCCCGGGATGAGGCATGTCAGGACGATGACCGTGGCACCCGTCAGCGTCCCGACGAGCGGGATGAGCGAGAAGAAGAACGCGATGACGGCGAGCACGGCGGGAAACGGCGCCTGGATGATCGACAGGAAGATCGAGCTCAGGATGCCGTTGATGACACCGAGCGTCACCTGACCCATGACGTAGTAGCCGACGGAGTCGGAGATCTGCTCACCGATATCGATGAAGCGGGCCCGCCGCGACGCGGGAACGAGACGGTAGACCGCCGCCTTGAGGGAGGGGGTGGATGCCGTGAAGTAGATCGTGAGGATCAGCACGATGAAGGTGCCGAACAGCGCCGTGACGAAGGCGAACCCCGCACCGATGACCCCGCCCGTGATCGAGCCCCAGTTGTCCAGCAGCCACTTCTGCGCGTTCGCGATGGCCTCGTCCATCGTGGAGATCTGAATCGCCGGGAAGACGGAGTGGATCCACTCCTTCACCTCGGGCAGCGAGGTGCTCTCCAGGAACTTCTGCACCGCGACCACGAGCTGCGAGATCTGGCGCACGATGATCGGCACGATGAGGAGCACGATCCCCGCGAAGACGGCGAGCACGCCCAGGATCGTGACGAGCACGGCGGCCCAGCGCGGCAGCCGATGCCGCACGAGGAACGCGATCACCGGCTCCAGGCCGAGTGACAGGAACAGGGCAGTGCCGATGTAGAGGAGGATCGTCGACAGCGTCTGGATGCTGCCGATCAGCAGCAGGCCGAGCCCTACGCCGAGCGTCGCCACGAGGGCGACGCGGAACGGGTTCTGCACCTTCATCTGTGCCCCTCCTCGGTTCGGTGTCTGGCAAGGATACTTTCCCGGGTTCGCCGGACACATCAGCGACTCTCCCGTGATGCACAGACGCCGTCGCGGCCCTCCCGGTACGCACACAGGTCGTGTTCGCTAACCTGGAACGTCGAGTCGTACGGCCCGTCTGTGCATTTCCGGGCCGGGGAGGAAGAATTCGTGCGTTTCGTGTGGGCTGTGGCCGCCTTCGTGCTGGCCGCCGTGATGATCGCGACCGGCATCGCCCAGCGGACCGTGTTCCAAGGTCCTCAGAGCGAGACGACATCGATCAGCGGCACCGGGGACACGTCATACACCCTCATCGACGGGGCCGTCCTGAATCGCCTTCCCGGCACGCAGACGCTGCGGGCCGCCCAGGAGGGCACGATCTTCGCCGCGTACGGCCGCACCGCCGACATGACGGCGTGGCTCGCCGGCGCCGAGTACACCGACGTGACGCTCGGCAAGGACGGCGCGGTCAAGACCACCGTCGTGCAGCCGTCGGCGGGCCAGCCCACGCATCGCAATCCGGCGGGATCCGACCTGTGGCTCGACGAGTTCCAGCAGGACGACATCCTCATCCAGCATCTTCAGCTGCCCGACACCATGAGCGTCCTCGTCGCCACCGACGGCACGAAGCCGGCGCCGGCCGAGGTCTCCGTGACGTGGCCCCTGCAGACCGCCACCCCGTGGGCCGGCCCGCTCATGGTGGGCGGCGGCATCCTGATGGCCGTCGGGGTGTTCCTCTACATCCTCGGCATCCGTCGTTTGCGGCGCTCGCGCGGCCCGCGGCGCAAGGCGCTTCCGCCGCTGCCGGACACCGAGGCGATCGACCTCAGCGTCGAGCAGGCGGACAAGGGCGTCATCTCGGCGGGTACCGGATCCTCTCGACGCTCGACCGTCAAACGGCGCTCGTTCGCGATCGTGCCGGCCCTCGCGCTGTCGTCGCTGCTGTTCGCCGGCTGCTCGGCCGACGCGTGGCCGCAGTTCGGCGCCTCGCCGACTCCGACGCCGACCGAGACCGTCGTCGACTCGGGCGACGCACAGTCCCCGGCGGTGAGCCAGACGCAGGCCGACCGCATCTTCGCCCGCATCTCGTCGACCGTCGCGAAGGCGGACGAGGCGAAGGATGCGACTCTCGCCGCGACGCGGCTCGACGGCGCGGCGCTGGCCGAGCGCAAGACCAACTACACGCTGCGCGGCAAGATCAAGGAGGACGCTCTCGCGGCGGTGCCGACCTCCGGGCTCAAGCTCGTGCTGCCGCAGGCATACGATCGCTGGCCCCGGACCGTGCTGCTGATCGCCGAGGAGAAGGCCGACAAGGCCGTGACCTCGACCATCATGATGATCCAGCAGAAGGACGCCTGGTCGCCGTACAAGCTCGCCTACACGGCGCGACTGGAGGCGACGAAGCTCCCCGATGTCGCGCCCGCCTATGTCGGCTCCACTGCGGTGCAGCCTGATTCGTCGTTCCTCGTCATGCCGCCCGGTGAGATCGCCGCGGCCTACGCCGACGTCATCGACAAGGGTGACAAGAGCACCTCCGCGGCGAGCTTCGCCACCGACGACGACGTGTTCCTCAAGGGCGTCGCGGCAAAGCGCAAGGAACAGCTCGCGGTGCTCAGCAAGACCGCGGGGAAGAAGAAGCAGACGGCAACGATGACCTTCGGCGCGGCCGCCGGATCGCAGCCGCCACTCGCTCTCGCCACGCTGGAGAGCGGCGCGATCGTCGCGGTCAACGTGGACGAGACCGAGACCGTCAAGCCGACGAACAAGGACGCCGTGATCAAGCTCGATGACAACCCCCGTGTGAAGGCGCTCACCGGAGTCAAGGAGTCGCCGAGCGGGTTCGTCACGACCTACAGCGACCAGCTGTTCTTCTACGTGCCGGGGGTCGGAGCGGGCGACGCCCAGATCCGTCTGCTCGGCTATGCCTCGAACATCCTCGGAGCGAAGGTGGCCGGAAAGTGACCGAACCGAACCCGCAAGTCAACCCGAGTGCCGTGCTGCGCGGTGCCGTCGACCTCTCCTCGTTGCGCAACCGTCCCGCGGCGCCCGCCACGGCGACGCAGGATGGCGCGGCGCCGAGCGTCGGTCTCGTGATCGACGTGACGGACGCCACCTTCCCGCAGGTGCTGGAGCTCTCGCGCACGGTGCCGGTCGTGATCGACCTGTGGGCGGAGTGGTGCGGGCCGTGCAAGCAGCTGAGCCCGGTTCTGGAGAAGGTCGTCACGGAGCTGAACGGGCGCCTCGTGCTGGCCAAGGTGGATGTCGACGCGAACCCGCAGCTCGCGCAGGGTTTCCGCGCGCAGTCGATCCCGATGGTCGTCGCGCTCATCGGCGGCCAGCCGGTCCCGCTGTTCACCGGCGCCGTCCCCGAGCAGCAGGTGCGCGAGGTGTTCGATCAGCTGTTGCAGGTCGCCGCCCAGAACGGAGTGACCGGCACGGTCGCCGCCGACCAGGACGGCGACGGCACCCCGGCCGAGCGCGAGGAGCCGCCGCTGCCGGCGCTGCACGCGGAGGCGTACGCGGCGATCGAGGATGGCGACTACGACCGGGCGGCGCGGGCATACGAGCAGGCCCTGGCCGAGAACCCGCGGGATGAGGACGCCCGCGCCGGTCTCGGGCAGGTGCGCCTGCTCGGCCGCGTGCAGTCCGTCGACGCGCAGCAGGTGCGTTCCGCGGCGGCCGAGCGCCCGCAGGACATCGACGCGCAGTTGGCGGTCGCCGACCTCGACATCGCCGGCGGACACGTCGACGACGCGTTCGATCGGCTGCTGACGCTGTTCGGCGCGCTGACCGACGATGACCGCGCCCCGGTGCGCGAGCGTCTTCTCGAGTTGTTCGGGCTCGTGGGCGACGCAGACCCGCGGGTCGCTGCAGCGCGCCGCCGGCTCGCCTCGCTGCTGTTCTGATCTGACGTGACGGCCCAGACGCCGTCAGCCGCGGGCCAGCCACAGCACGCTGAGCGCGGGGAGCACCATCCGTGCGCGGCCGCTCTCGTCTGCCGTGACCGCGCCCAGGTTTCCCGCTCCGGTGCCACCGTACTCGGCGGCATCCGTGTTCAACACCTCATGCCACCGTCCGCCCGCCGGAAGGTCCAGCTCGTAGCCGTCGATGACGGCGCCGGAGAAGTTGCAGATCGCGACGAGCTCGGCGCCCGCGCCGTCGCCGCGCCGGAAGGCGAGCACGTCGGGATTCCATGACGGGCCGCCCAGGTGTGCGAACGCGGCGCCGTCGCCGTCACGGGTCCACAGGGCGGGGTGACCGACGTAGATGCGATTCAGCGACGAGACGAACTCCTGCAGCTGGCGATGGCTCGGCTGATCGCACAGCCACCAGTCGAGCCCGCGCGCCTCGGACCACTCGGACAGCTGCCCGAACTCCTGCCCCATGAACAGCAGCTGCTTTCCCGGATGAGCCCACATGTAGGCGAGGTAGGCGCGGACGTTGGCGAGTTTGTGCGCATGGTCGCCCGGCATCTTGGCGAGAAGGCTTCCCTTGCCGTGCACGACCTCGTCATGACTGATCGGCAGCACGAAGTTCTCACTGAAGGCGTAGGCGAACGAGAACGCGAGCTCGCCGGAGTGATGACCGCGGTACAGCGGATCGCGCTGGATGTAGACGAGTGAGTCGTTCATCCAGCCCATGTTCCACTTGAACCCGAAGCCGAGCCCGCCGCGGGAGGTGGGAGCGGTGACGCCGGGGAAGCTCGTCGACTCCTCGGCGATCATCGCGATCCCCGGATGCAGGCGGTAGGCCGTCGCGTTCACCTCCTGCAGGAAGCGGATGGCCTCGAGGTTCTCGCGGCCGCCGTGGACGTTCGGCTCCCATTCGCCGGGATTGCGCGAGTAGTCCAGGTAGAGCATCGACGCGACGGCGTCCACGCGCAGCCCGTCGACATGGAACTCGTCGAGCCAGTACAGGGCATTCGCGACGAGGAAGCCGCGCACCTCGTTCCGCCCGTAGTCGAAGATGTACGTTCCCCAGTCGCGGTGTTCGCCGCGCCGGGGGTCCGGGTGCTCGTACAGCGCCTGCCCGTCGAAGCGGCCGAGGGCGAACTCGTCCTTGGGGAAGTGGCCCGGCACCCAGTCCATGATCACGCCGATCCCTGCCTGGTGCAGGCGATCGATCAGGTAGCGCAGGTCGTCGGGGGAGCCGAAGCGGCTCGTGGGGGCGTAGTAGCCGCTGACCTGGTATCCCCACGACCCGCCGAAGGGATGCTCCGCGAGCGGCATGAACTCCACGTGCGTGAAGCCCAGCTCGTGCACGTACTCGATGAGCGGATCGGCGAGCTCGCGGTAGCCGAGCCCCGGACGCCACGAACCGACGTGCAGCTCATACGCGGAGAACGGGCGCTCGACCGGCTGGGCCGCTGCGCGCGCGCCGATCCAGTCGTCGTCGCCCCATTCATAGTGGGAGGCGGTGACGACCGATCCGGTGGCCGGCGGGGTCTCGGCGCGCTGTGCCATGGGATCGGCCTTGACGATCCACGCGCCGTCGCGCGTGAGCAGCTCGTACTTGTAGACGGTGCCGATCCCCACGCCGGGGATGAACAGCTCCCACACCCCGTTGCCGCCGAGCGACCGCATCGCGTGGCCGGTGCCGTCCCAGCCGTTGAAGTCGCCCACCACGCGCACGGCTCGGGCGTTCGGCGCCCACACGGCGAACGCGGTTCCACTCGTTCCCCCGTGTTCGCGGGGGTGTGCTCCGAGCACCTCCCAGAGTCGCTCGTGGCGCCCCTCTCCGATGAGGTGCAGATCGAGCTCGCCGAGCGTCGGCAGGTGCCGATACGGATCGTCGGCCGTGTGCGGCGGGCCGCCAGGGTACGTCGCCTCGATCGCGTACGCGCGCGGCCGGCCGCTGCGGGCGCCCTCCCAGATGCCGGAGCGCACGTGCGCGAGCGGAACGCGCTCCCCGTCGGCGAAGACGGCCGTCACCGATTCGGCCAGGGGCCGCCGCGCCCGCACCGTCCACATCGCGCGGCCCGCGGCATCCGTCCCCGGGTGCAGGCCGAGGACGTCGTGCGGAGCGTGGTGCGCGCCGTGCGCGACGCTGTCGAGCACCTCGTCGGGGATCGTCATCATCGCGCCCCCTTCACCGTCACGATGTGCACGGGCTCCGTGAATGCGTCGAGGCGCACGAAGTCGTGGTCGGCCCATGTCCACTCAGCGCCCGTGACGAGATCCTGCACGGCGAACTCCTGGCCGAGGGGAATCCCGAACGCCGTCGTGTCGAGGTGGATCATCGTCTGCCGCACCGAGTGCGGGTCGACGTTCGCGACCACGATGATCGTGTCGGACTCTCCGGTGGGCGAGAGGCCTGCGTCGAGATGCTTGCTGTAGACGAGCACGCTGTCATCGTCGCTGTAGTGGATCGTGAGGTTCCGCAGCTGCCGGAGGGCGGGATGCGCTGCTCGGATCTCGTTGAGCAGGCGCAGGAAGGGGGCGAGCGAATCACCGGATGCCTCGGCGCCGGCCCAGTCGCGCAGCTTATACTCGTACTTCTCGTTGTCGATGTTCTCCTCGGAGCCGGGGCGCGCGACGTTCTCGTAGAGCTCATACCCGGCGTACACGCCGTACGACGGCGCCGCCGTCGCGGCGATCGCCGCCCTGACGCGGTACGCGGCGCGGCCGCCGAACTGGAGGTACTCGGTGAGGATGTCGGGCGTGTTCACGAAGAGATTCGGTCGCAGGAAGTCGGCGGTGTCGCGGGCGACCGAGGCGAGGAACTCCTCGAGCTCGGCCTTCGTGTTGCGCCAGGTGAAGTACGAGTAGCTCTGCTGGAATCCGACGCGTGCGAGCGCCTGCAGGGGAGCCGGGCGCGTGAACGCCTCGGCGAGGAACACGACGTCGGGATCCTCGTCGGTGACGGTGCGGATGAGCCACTCCCAGAACCACAGCGGCTTGGTGTGCGGGTTGTCGACCCGGAAGATGCGCACGCCCTGTGCGACCCAGTGCCGCACGATGCGGAGCACTTCCGCCTTCAGACCGTCGGGATCGTTGTCGAAGTTGATCGGATAGATGTCCTGGTACTTCTTCGGAGGGTTCTCCGCGTATGCGATCGACCCGTCGGGGAGCGTCGTGAACCATTCGGGGTGTGCGCTGACCCACGGGTGGTCGGGCGAGGCCTGCAGCGCGAGGTCGAGTGCGACCTCCAGGCCCTGCGAGCGAGCGGCCTTCACGAACGCGCGGAAGTCGGCGAGAGTGCCGAGGTCGGGATGGACCGCGTCGTGCCCGCCGGCCGGTCCGCCGATGGCCCAGGGCGATCCGGGATCGCCGGGACCGGCGGTGAGCGTGTTGTTCGGGCCCTTGCGGTTCGTCTCGCCGATCGGGTGGATCGGCGGGAGGTAGAGCACCTGGAACCCCATGCCCGCGACGCCTGCGAGGCGACTGGCCGCGGTGCGGAACGTGCCGCTGTGCACCGTGCCGTCCTCCGACCGCTCGGCGCCTTCCGAGCGCGGGAAGAACTCGTACCAGGCTCCGACGCCGGCCCGCTCGCGTTCCACACGGAGGGGGAGGGGCGGCCCGGCCGTCGAGAGGGAGACGAGCGGGCGATCCCGCAGCAGAGTGGCGAGCCTGTCGTCACGGACGACGGCGAGAGCGGCATCCGCATCCTTCGCCCGGCGCAGCGCTGTGGCCGCCCTGCGCAGAGCGGTGCGGGAGGTGGCGGGGCGGTCGTCCTCCTCCGCTGCTCGCAGGAACAGCCGGGCACCGGTCTCGCACATGAGCGGGATGTCGATGCCCGCCGCGATCTTCACGTCGGCGGCGTGCCGCCAGGTGGCGTAGTCGTCGTTGAACGCCTCGAACCGGAAGGACCAGTCGCCCTGCTCCAGGACCGCGACCTCGGTGCGCCAGTGGTCGAAGCCGTCCTCGAGGGGGAGCATGCGGTGCAGCGACACGTCGCCAGAGGGCGATGTGAGCCGCAGGTGGACGCCGATGATGTCGTGCCCCTCACGGAACGCCGTGATGCGGAACGGGACGACTTCGCCGACGAAGGCCTTCGGCAGCAGGCGCTCGAACCCGGGAAGCGCCGGCCCCGGCTCGAGGAGCGGGATGCGTCCGCTCACGGTGTCGGCGTTCCCCTGCAGGTCCCCAGCCGGGCGCACCGGGATGGACGTCTGGCTGCGCCAGACCGGTCGACGACGCGCAGAACTCGATGCCACGTCACGAACCTATCGCGCTCGGAATGCCGACGCAGGGGGTTGCGCCGCGTCGCCGAGCATGTGATGCGGGCAGAGTGGCGACGCCCTGTGGCGAGCGGAAAGGGCTCCGACGGGGCGTCCTTCGGTCTGTGCGCGAGGGGGACTTGTCCCTACGGCCACTCCACACGCCGCTGCGCGGCGCGCGGAGCCTCCAGTCGCAGGGGCCCACCCCGAGGCGGTTCTCGCCGACACCCTGACGGACAAATGAGAAAAGGCCCCTGACGGGACCTTTTCTCATTTGTGCGCGAGGGGGGACTTGTCCCCAGCGCCACTCCACACGCCGCTGCGCGGCGCGCGGAGCCTCGGGCGCTGTGGGCCCACCCCGAGGCGGTTCTGGGTTCTCGCCGACACCCTGACGGACAAATGGAAAAAGGCCCCTGACGGGACCTTTTTCCATTTGTGCGCGAGGGGGGACTTGAACCCCCACGCCCTATACGGGCACTAGCACCTCAAGCTAGCGCGTCTACCTATTCCGCCACCCGCGCCGGTGGTTTCCGGTTTCGCAACCGAGGAACGACATTACCACGTCCCTCGGCCGACTCAGAACTCAGCCGGCCGCCGGGCGCGCCGTGGGTCTCAGGCGTCACCCGGTAGCCTTGTGCGCATGCCCCGGCCCGAGGACGACTCCGCCCTGACCGAGGTCGCGCGCCTCGCTCGCGACCTCATCCGCATCGACACCACGAATCATGGCGGCGGCCGCGCCGCGGGGGAGCGGGAAGCGGCGGAGTACGTCGCTGCGCACCTGGAGTCGCTCGGACTTCAGGTCGAGTTCTACGAGCCCGTTCCGCGCCGCACGAACGTCTGCGCCCGTGTGAAGGGCCGCAACAGCGATCGTCCGGCTCTCGTCGTGCACGGCCACCTCGACGTCGTTCCGGCGATCGCCGAGGACTGGTCGGTCGATCCCTTCGCCGGGGTCGTCCGCGACGGCGTGCTCTGGGGCCGCGGCGCCGTCGACATGAAGGACATGGACGCCATGATCCTCGCGGCCGTCGGCGACATCCTGCGCGACGGCGACCAGCCCGATCGCGACCTCGTCCTCACGTTCTTCGCCGACGAGGAGGACGGCGGCAAGGAAGGCTCGGCCCTCGTCGTGCGCGACCGCCCCGAGTGGTTCGCCGGCGCGACCGAGGCGATCAGCGAGGTCGGCGGCTATTCGATCACGGTGGGCGAGCGCCGGGCGTATCTGCTGCAGGTGGGGGAGAAGGGCCTCCTGTGGCTGCGCCTCCGCGCTCGCGGGCGGGCAGGACACGGCAGCGGCTTCCATCCCGACAACGCCGTGACCCGGCTCGCCGAGGCGGTCGTCGCGATCGGTCGAACCGAATGGCCGATCCACCTCACGGAGGCGACCACCGCGCTCCTCGCTGCGTTCGCCGAGCTCGGGGGCGGCGACCCGAACGATCCGGACGCGCTCGTCGACCTCGCCGGGCCAGCCATGCCGTTCATCCGCTCCACGCTGCGCACGACGACGAACCCCACCGGACTGACCGCCGGCTACAAGCACAACGTCATCCCCGACGCCGCCGAGGCGCTCATCGACGTGCGGGTCATCCCCGGCACCGAGGACGACGTGCTCGCCGACATCCGCCGCATCGTCGGCGCCGACATCGAGGTCGAGACCGTCACCCGCGACATCGGTCTGGAGGCACCCCTGGAGGGCAGCCTCGTCGATGCGATGGTGGCGGCACTCGGCAGGCACGACCCCGGCGTCCCCGTCATCCCGTACCTGATGGGCGGCGGCACGGACAACAAGGCGCTCTCGCAACTGGGGATCGCCGGCTACGGGTTCGCGCCGCTGCGCCTGCCCGCCGGTCTCGACTTCACCGGCATGTTCCACGGCGTGGACGAGCGGGTGCCGCTGGACGCGCTGGACTTCGGTCGACGCGTCCTCGGCGACCTGCTCCGCACCTGCTGAATCGCATCCACGCACGAAAGGCGTTCCATGCAGCACTTCTTCGAGGCCGTCATCCTGGGCCTCGTGCAGGGTCTCACCGAGTTCCTGCCCATCTCCTCGAGCGCCCATCTGCGCATCGTCGGCGCGTTCATGCCCGGCCTCGGTCCCAACGCCGACCCCGGCGCCGCCTTCACCGCGATCACCCAGATCGGCACCGAGGCGGCCGTCGTCGTGTTCTTCTGGCGCGACATCGTGCGGATCATCGGACACTGGTTCCGCTCGCTCGTCGGGAAGCTGCCCCGGAACGACCCCGAAGCGAGGATGGGCTGGCTCATCATCGTCGGCACCATCCCGATCGTCGTGCTCGGGCTCCTCTTCCAGACCGCGATCGAGACGACCCTGCGGTCGCTCTGGATCGTCGCCGGGACCCTGATCGTCTTCGGCGTCATCCTCGGGATCGCCGACATGATCGGCGCGCAGCGCCGCAAGCTCGACGACCTCACGATCGGTCACGGCATCATCTACGGTTTCGCCCAAGCCCTCGCCCTCATCCCCGGCGTCTCCCGCTCCGGGGGCACCATCACGGCGGGCCTGCTGCTCGGCTACACCCGAGCGGCCGCCGCCCGATACGCGTTCCTCCTCGCGATCCCCGCCGTGTTCGGCAGCGGCCTGTACGAGCTCTACAAGGTCGTGAAGGCGCCCGCCCAGCACGAGGTCTTCACGATGGGGGAGACCGCGGTGGCGACGATCATCGCCTTCGGCGTCGGACTCGCGGTGATCGCGTTCTTCATGAAGTGGATCTCCCGGCACAGCTTCATGCCGTTCGTGGTCTACCGTGTCGCGCTCGGTGCCGTGCTGATCGTGCTCCTGAGCATGGGCGTCATCCAGAGCTGACGGATCCGCTGGCACGTCCGACTCGGCGGCCGCCGCTAGACCAGACCCGGCTCAGCGCCGCGGATCGTCGCGGCCGGGCTTGCCCGGGCCGTCGCCGCGGCGCCGCAGGTAGCGTTCGAACTCGAGTGCGATCGCGTCGCCCGAGGCCTCGGGCGAGTCCCAGGTGTCGCGCGCGGCCTCGAGCTGCCGGATGTACTCGCTCATCTCGTCGTCCTCGGCCGCCGCGGCGTCGATCGACGCCTCCCACGCGGCAGCCTGCGTGGCGAGGTCGCCGCGCGGCACGTTCGCGCCGGTGATCTCCTCGAGCTTGTCGAGCAGCGCGAGCGTGGCCTTGGGCGACGGCGATTGCCCGGCCACATAGTGCGGAACGCTCGCCCACAGCCCCGCCGTGGGGATTCCCGACTGCTCCGCGGTCGCGGCGAGAGCGCTCAAGATTCCGACCGGGCCCTCATATGTGCTCCGTTCAAGACCCAGCGACGACCGCAGCTTCTCGTTGTCGCTGCCGGCGAACACCGAGATCGGCCTCGTGTGCGGCACGTCCGACATCATCGAGCCGAGGGCGACGAGACCCGTGACGTCCTCGCGCAGCAGCACGTCGATCACCTCGCCGGTGAACGCCTGCCAGGCGCGCGCCGGCTCGACGCCGACGAGCAGCCAGAGCTGCGTGCCCCGCGTGCGCTGCGTCGGCCGCAGCAGCGTGGTCTCGGGCCAGCGCAGGATGCGGCGGCCGGAGGCATCGCTCACCATCTGCGGACGGCTGTACTGGTAGTCGAAGTACAGCTCCGGGTCGACCGAGAACACCGGCTCGTAGGCGCTGCTCGAGCGCAGGAGCGTCGCGGCCGACGTCGCAGCCTCTCCCGCGTCGTTCCAGCCCTCGAAGGCGGTGACGACGATCCGCCGGCCCAGTCCCTCCACACGCGCTCCTTCCGGTTCGGCGTATCCCTCCAGGATACTGCCGCCGTCGGGGGCGGCACCGGGCCCCCGGATACGATGGACGGATGACCTCCCGCCTTCCAGCCGCAGTCCTGTGGGACATGGACGGCACGCTCGTCGACACGGAACCGTACTGGATGGCGGCGGAGACGCCGCTCGTGGAGGAGTTCGGCGGCACATGGTCGCATGAGCAGGGGCTGCAGATGGTGGGCCTCGGTCTCATGGATGCCGCCGGCATCTTACAGGCGCACGGCGTGCGGATGGAGGCGTCGGCCATCGTCAAACGCCTCACCGACGACGTGCTCACGAGCCTCGCCCGCGACGGAGTGCCGTTCCGACCGGGCGCCCGAGAGCTGCTGCGCGGCCTTCGCGACGCGGGGGTCAAGACGGCCGTGGTCACGATGTCGATGCATCGGATGGCGCGGGCGATCGTCGACCTCATCGATTTCGACGCCTTCGACGTGATCGTCGCGGGGGATGACGTCACGCGACCGAAGCCCTACCCCGACCCGTATCTGCAGGCGGCACAGGAGCTCGGCGTCGACGTCGCGGAGGCCGTCGCGATCGAGGACTCGCCGAACGGTCTCCGCTCGGCGGTCGCGTCGGGCGCCGTCGCGCTCGGCGTCCCGCTGATGGTCTCGCTGACCGGCGTGGGGGCCCACGCGATCTGGCCGACGCTCGAAGGCCGATCGGCCGAGGACATCGCCGACCTGTTCACCACGCTTCGCGCCGAACGACGCCCAGGAGGCACCGCATGACCGCCGTCGCACCCCGCCCCCGCGGTCCGTTCCGGTACGGCGATCGCGTGCAGCTGACCGGGCCGAAGGGCAAGCTGCACACCATCACGCTGCGCGAAGGTGGGGAGCTGCACACGCACCGTGGTGTGCTCAAGCACGCGGACCTCGTCGGAATGCCGGACGGCTCGGTCGTCTCCGGCGGCGAGGCGGAGTATCTCGCCCTGCGTCCGCTGCTGCGTGACTTCGTGATGTCCATGCCGCGCGGCGCTGCCATCGTCTATCCCAAGGACGCCGCCCAGATCATCGCGCAGGCCGACGTCTTCCCGGGCGCCGTAGTCGTGGAGGCCGGCGTGGGCTCGGGGGCGCTCTCGCTCTCGCTGCTGCGCGCCGTGGGGCCCGAGGGTCGGCTGCTGTCCTTCGAGCGCCGGGAGGAGTTCGCCGACGTGGCTCGTGCGAACGTCACCACGTTCATCGGTGCGGAGCCGGAGAACTGGCAGATCGTACTGGGCGACCTCAGCGAGCAGCTCTCGGCCGCGGTGCCCGCGGGAACCGTCGACCGGGTCGTCCTCGACATGCTGGCGCCGTGGGAATGCATCGACGCCGTCGCCGAGGCGCTCGCGCCCGGCGGCGTGGTCCTCTGCTACGTGGCGACGGCGACCCAGCTGAGCCGTGTCGCGGAGTACTTGCGCGGCACCGGCCTGTTCACCGAACCCGAGGCGAACGAGACGATGGTCCGCGGCTGGCACGTGGAGGGCCTCGCGGTGCGACCCGACCACCGCATGGTCGCGCACACCGGCTTCCTCATCTCGGCACGCAGGCTCGCTCCCGGCGCCGTCCCGCCCGACGTTCGCAAACGCGCGATCCGCAAGACGGCGTACGGCGACGAGGACGTCGAGCTGTGGACGCCCGGCGCCGTCGGAGACCGCCAGATCACCGACAAGAACCTGCGCAAGCGCATCCGCGACGCGCAGCGTGCTGCCGACGGCGTGCGCGGCGCCGCAGCCCAGCGCGACTCCGGCGCCGGTTCAGGGGCCCCGGAGCCGAACGCCTAGACTGATTCCGTGCGCAAACTTCCCGCCGTCTTCGCCGTCCTCTCCCTGAGCGCCGTCGCCCTCGTCGGCTGCGCCTCGTCGTCCGACCCGGCTGCATCGTGCCCCCGTACGACCGACGCCGGCTCGAACGTGATGGACCAGATCTCGGTGACCGGCGCGGAGGGAGCGGCCCCGACGGTGAACGTGCACACGCCGTTCCACACCACCACGACGCAGTTCGCCGACGTCGCAGAGGGCACCGGCTCGGTGCCGATCTCGACATCCGACCAGATGGTGTCGCTCGATGTGTCGCTCATCAGTGCCACGACCGGCAAGCCGCTCGTGAGCACGAGCTACAGCGGCGACCAGTCGACGTTCGCCCTCTCGCGCTGGACGCAGTCCTTCCCGGCCTTCGGCACCGCCCTGCACTGTGCGACCGCGGGCACCCGCGTCGCGGTGGCGATCGCCCCCGGCGGGATCGAGCAGGCGTCGGCGCAGAGCCTCGGACTCGCCCCGACGGACTCAGCGGTCGCCGTGATCGACGTGCGCAAGGTGTACCTCGCGGCGGCGAACGGCTCTCCGGTCTACAACTCCGGCTGGGGGATGCCGGCTGTCGTTCGCGCACCCGGCGGCCGACCCGGCGTCATCGTGCCCGACGGCGCGGCGCCGAGCGAGCTGAAGGTGCAGGTGCTGAAGCGGGGCGACGGTGCGAAGGTGGCCGCCGACGACACGGTGCTGCTGAACTACACGATCGTCAACTGGACCGACAAGTCGGTCGCCGACTCCACGTGGGACGGTGAGCCGCAGTTCGTCACGCTGTCGACCAAATCGAAGGGCTTCCAGGCCGCGGTCGAGGGCAAGACCGTCGGCTCCCAGGTGCTGGCCGTCATCCCGAAGGCGGACGGATCTTCGGACGCCAAGGACACGCAGGTCGTCGTCATCGACATCCTCGGGATCGGCACCGCGGCGAACGCGCAATAGCGACGCCGCGAGGCGAGCCACCCCTAGTATGGGGGTCGTGTCTGCGTCCTCTTCATCCTCCGCCGCCGAGCGCAGCGCCCCAGAGGAGCGCCTGCTCAACCTGGTCGTCGCGCTCATGGCCACCGAGCAGGGCCTGACGAAGGACACCATCCTCGGCTCGGTGACCGGCTACCGCGAGCTCAGCGAGGCGGGCGCGAAGAAGGATGCGCTCGAGAAGATGTTCGAGCGCGACAAGGAGAACCTGCGCGGGCTCGGCGTGCCGATCGAGACCATCGGCGATCGACTCGACCCCGACGACCTGCGCCAGGCGCGGTACCGCGTGCCGAGGGCCGAATACGCGCTGCCCATCGACATCACGTTCACTCCCGCAGAGATCGCCGTGCTGAACCTCGCCGGCGGCGTCTGGAGCCAGGGCTCGATGTCGGCGGACGCGCGCAGCGGCCTGCGCAAGATCCGGGCACTCGGGATCGCGGTGGACGAGCCGATCATCGGCTACTCTCCGCGGATCAGCCTGCGTGACGCGGCGTTCTCACCGCTTCAGCGCGCGATCGAGCAGTCGCGCATCGTGACGTTCCCCTACCTGAAGCCGGGGGAGGACTCCCCGCGCACGCGAACCATCCGGCCGCTCGCCCTCGTCGAGTACGAGGCCCGCTGGCACGTGTTCGGCATCGACGTCGACCTGGAGGCCGACCGCACATTCCTCCTGTCCCGCATCGTCGGCGACGTCAAGATCACCCGGCGGGAGTTCGACCCGGCGCTGCGCGTCGGCGCGGGGGAGCGCGCCCTGGCCGGGCTGGCCGAGGTCGCCGCCACGCACCGCGCGCTGCTGGAGGTCAATCCAGGGACCGAAGCGGCGCTGCGCCTGAGCCGACGCGGCGAGCCGGCCGAGCAGGGCATCCGCGTCCCGTATGTCGACGTGCACATCTTCGCCGACGAGCTCGCGACCTACGGGCCGGAGGTGCGGGTTGTCGAGCCCGCTGATCTGCGCGATCAGGTGGTGCGCCGCCTCGCAGCCGCCTACGCCGCACACGGAGGAGAACTGTGAGCTCGCAGCGCCCCGTCCTCGCCACCGACCGTGCGGCGCTCATGCTGCAGCTCGTGCCGTACCTCATCAACCAGGGTGAGGTGTCGGTCGAAGAGGCGGCACGCGAATTCGATGTCACGCCCGATCAGATGCGGGCGATGGTGGAGAAGCTCACCGTGATCGGGCGGCCGGGCGAATCCGGGTACTGGCAGATGGCGAACGACCTTTTCGACATCGACTGGGACCTGCTCGACGAGCAGGACCGGATCGTCATCACGAACACCGTGGGGCTCGAGGATGCGCCGCGGCTGACGGCGCGCGAAGCGGCGGCGCTGCTGGCAGGCCTGCAGCTGGCGCAGTCGCTGCCGGGAGTCGGCGACAGCGGCGTCATCGCGGGCCTCATCGCGAAGCTCGCGAAGGGCGCGTCGAGCACGCCGGCCGACGTGGTCGTCGTGCCCGACCCCGTCGACGATGTGCGCGTGACGGTGGACGCGGCCCTCCGCACCGGCGTGGCGGTGTCGTTCTCCTACAAGGCGCCGGACGCGCCGGTCACGACCCGCACCGTCGACCCCGTGAAGGTGCACATCGCCGACGGCCAGTGGTATCTGCAGGGCTGGTGCCATCTGCGCAAGGCGATGCGCACCTTCCACCTCGATCGGGTCAGCGACCTCGCGCTCACCGACATCGCCATCACGCACGGGGAAGACCCGGTTCCCGACCTGTTCGAGACGGGCGAGGGCGAGATCGTCGTGACGCTGCGGTTCGCCGCCGAGGTGGCTCCGCTCCTCGGCGGATACCTCTCCCGGGCGCAGACGTCGACATCCGACGGGGTCACGACGGCGACGCTGCGGGTCGCCGACGCCCAGAGTCTCAAGCGGCTCGTGACCGGTCGGGGCGGCGCTGTCGAGATCGTCGAGCCGGTCGCCGCCCGCGCCGCCGCCGTGGAATGGGCCCGCGCCGGACTCGCGCAGTATCCCGACCAGCCCCAGAACCCGAGTCGCTGAACCGCCGGCGGCGTCGGCTTCTGCCGGGCGGGAGCCGTTACACTGGAGAATCAGCGCACGAGAAGGAGACATCATGGGCGCATTCGGATGGCCGCACCTGCTGATCATCCTCGCGGTGATCCTGCTGCTGTTCGGTGCCGCGAAGCTTCCGGCCCTCGCGAAGAGCCTCGGGCAGTCCGCCCGCGTCTTCAAGGGCGAGATGAAGGCGATGAAGAACGACGACGCCAGCCCGGCTGAGCCGACTTCCGCGCCGACGACGGATGCCTCGGCCGACGCGCCGGTCACGCGCGGCACAGGCGATCCCAAGCCGTAGCCGGACGTGACACAGACCGGGTCACCGCGCGTCGGGGAGCCGGCGACACCGCCCCATGACAAGCGGATGTCGCTCGGCGGCCACCTCCGCGAGCTGCGCAAGCGGCTGTTCATCGCCGCTGCGGGGCTCATCGTCGGCATGGTGATCGGCTTCGTGATCAGCGAGCCGGTCACGCAGCTGATCTCCGAGCCGATCGCGCAGATCGCCGCCGCACATGGCGACCGCTACACGGCGCTGAACTTCGGCACTGTCACGAGCGGATTCGACCTCCGTATGCGCATCGCCTTCGCGATCGGTCTGCTGATCTCCGCGCCGGTGTGGCTCTGGCAGTTCTGGGCGTTCATCATGCCGGGACTCACCCGGAAGGAGATCCGGTACACGATCGGGTTCGTCTCCGCCGCCATCCCGCTGTTCGCCGCCGGTCTCTACGTGGGCTGGCTGATCATGCCGCACATGGTCGAGGTGATGGCGATGTTCGTCCCCGACGGCAAGGGCGTCGCGCAGTTCTACGACTACTCGACGTATTACGACTTCGTCTTCAAGCTGCTGCTCGTCGTCGGCGTCTCCTTCGTCACGCCGGTCTTCCTCGTCGCACTCAACCTCGCCGGCATCATGTCCGGTCGCGCGATACTCAAGGGATGGCGTATCGCGATCATCGTGATCGTCGTCTTCGCGGCCGCCGCGACACCCGCGGCCGACGTCTTCTCGATGCTGCTGCTGGCCGGCATCCTCTGCGTGCTGTACTTCGCCGCCGCGATCCTGTCGCTGCTGTTCGACCGGCGCAAGGCCAAGAACAGTCCGCTGGAGTCGCCGGCGTGAGTTCCCTGAGCCCCGCCGAGCGGTACGAGCGCGCGCAGAACGAAGCCCGGCATCCGCTCGCGGCATCCTTCGCCGACGCGCAGCGGTTTGAGCTCGACCCCTTCCAGATCGCCGGATGCCACGCCCTCGAAGATGGCCGCAGCGTCCTCGTCGCAGCGCCCACCGGGGCGGGAAAGACCGTCGTGGGCGAGTTCGCGATCCACCTCGCGATGCTCGAGCCGGGCGACAAGGCGTTCTACACGACGCCGATGAAGGCTCTGTCGAATCAGAAGTTCCGCGAACTCGTCGACGTGTACGGTCCCGACGATGTGGGGCTTCTCACGGGCGACGTCAGCGTCAACGGGAACGCTCGGGTCGTGGTGATGACCACCGAAGTGCTGCGGAACATGCTCTACGCCGACTCGTCGGCGTTGCGGGGGCTGCGGTTCGTGGTGATGGACGAGGTGCACTACCTCGCCGACCGGTTCCGCGGGGCGGTGTGGGAAGAGGTCATCATCCACCTCCCGCAGACCGTGAAGCTCGTGTGCCTGTCGGCCACCGTGTCGAACGCCGAGGAGTTCGGCGATTGGCTCGACACGGTCCGCGGTGACACCGAGGTCATCGTGTCGGAGACAAGGCCCGTGCCGCTGGAGCAGCACGTCCTCGTGCGCGGAGATCTGCTGCCCCTGTTCGACGACCGCGCCGGCGTCGCGACGGCGCAGGTCAACCAGGAGCTCATGCGCATCCGGTCGACGAAGGGGCCGACGTTCGAGAACAACCGCCGTGCGCAGCAGTTCCGCAGCTCGGGTGGATACGAGGCGTCCCGCCGGCGCCCGCCGCGCGGCGGCCAGCGGCCGGTACGGTCGGCGAACGTGCGGCGCATCGAGCGGATGGACCGCCCCGACCTCGTGGAGCTGCTCGAGCGCGATCGGCTGCTGCCGGCGATCTTCTTCATCTTCAGCCGTGTGGGCTGTGAGGCGGCGGTGCAGCAGGTACGGCGGGCAGGAGTGCGCCTCACGACCACGGAGGAACGGCGCGAGATCCGCGCGCTGGTCGATGAGCGCACGCGCACGCTGCAGGACGAGGATCTCGAGGTGCTCGGCTTCTGGGAGTGGAAGGACAACCTCGAGCGGGGGGTCGCCGCTCATCACGCGGGGCTTCTGCCCGCGTTCAAGGAGATCGTCGAGGAGCTCTTCCAGCGCAAGCTCGTGAAGGTCGTCTTCGCGACCGAGACGCTCGCCCTGGGCATCAACATGCCGGCGCGCACCGTCGTGCTCGAGAAGCTCGAGAAGTTCAACGGTGAAGCCCGCGTGGCGATCACCTCCGGGGAGTACACCCAGCTGACCGGCCGCGCAGGGCGCCGGGGCATCGACGTCGAAGGTCACGCGGTGATCCAGTGGACCGAGGGCATGGACCCGCAGTCGGTGGCCGCCCTCGCTTCGCGCCGGACGTATCCGCTCAATTCCAGCTTCCGGCCCACGTACAACATGGCGGTGAACCTCATCGACCAGTTCGGGCGCGAGCGGGCCCGCGAGGTGCTCGAGTCGTCCTTCGCGCAGTTCCAGGCCGACCGCGCCGTGGTCGGGCTCGCGCGGCAGGTGCGCGAGATCGAGGATTCGCTGGCCGGCTACGCCACGTCGATGACGTGCGATCGCGGCGACTTCGTCGAGTACTCCGGGCTGCGCCGTCGACTGAGCGACCTCGAGAAGCTGAACCGGAAGGACGGCAGCGCCACGCACGCGGTGCGCCAGCGCCGGCAGCGCGAGATCCAGGGACTCCGTCGGGAGCTTCAGCGCCACCCGTGCCACTCGTGCCCGGATCGCGAGAACCACGCCCGATGGGCCGAGCGGTACTGGAAGCTCAAGCGCACCGCCGACCGCATCCGGGGCCAGATCGAACGGCGCACGGGCAGCGTCGCGCGCCAGTTCGACCGTGTCGTCGATGTGCTCGTCGCGCTGGACTACGCGCGCATCGACGAGAACGGCGACACGACGCTGACGGATGCCGGGCGGACGATGCGCCGCATCTACGGCGAGCGGGACCTTCTCGTCGCCGAATCGCTGCGCAGCGGCATCTGGAACGACCTCGACGTCGCCGGACTCGCCGCGCTGGTGTGCTGCCTCGTCTATGAGCCTCGCCGCGACGACGCGGCCGACGAGCGCGGGCTGCCGCGGGGCCCCTTCCGGAACGCGCTGACCCGCACGCAGCACCTGTGGGCGCAACTCGATGACGTCGAGCACGACCATCAGCTGCCGGGGACGTCGGAGGTGTCGGCCGGGCTCGCCCAGGCGATGTCCTCCTGGGCGAGGGGCATGAGCCTCGAACGGGTGCTGACCGAAGCCGATATGGCAGCCGGTGACTTCGTCCGCTGGGCGAAGCAGACGATCGACCTGCTCGATCAGCTCTCGCTGGTCGCCGACGGCGACCTCCCGGTGACCGCCCGCCGGGCGCTCGACGCGGTGCGGCGGGGGATCGTCGCGTACTCCACCGTCTGAGTCACCTCCCCCGGCGGTTGTGAACAGCATCGCGGCTTAGGCTTGAGCGGTGCCCGAACGCCGTGCCCTGCCGCGCCCGATCCTGCCCCTCGGCATCGCGACGTTCGTCGCCGCGGCGGCAGGGTTTCTGCTCACTCTCGCGTTCCCGTCCCTCAGCTGGTGGCCCATGGCGTTCGTCGCCGTGCCGCTCACGCTGCTGACGATGATCGGCCGCCGGGTATGGGGCGGGGTGCTGGTGGGGTTCGCGTTCGGCACGGTGTTCTTCCTCGTGAACGTGTCGTTCACCGCTCGCTACCTCGGACCCGTGCCATGGCTGGCGCTGTCGCTGTTCGAAGCGGCGCTGACGGCCGCCTTCGCCGTGCCGATCGTTCTCGCCTACCGGTGGCTCCCACGTCTTGTGCCGGCGGCCTGGGCTCGGGTAACGCTGCTGCCGCTCCTCGTCGCCGGGCTCTGGACGATGCGGGAAGAGGTGCTCGGCACGTGGCCGTACGGCGGTTTCCCATGGGGGCGGATCGCGATCAGCCAGGTGAACGGTCCGTTCGCGCAGGTCGCGTCGTGGACGGGGATGAACGGATTGTCCTTCCTCGTCGTGTTCGCCTGTGCGGCGGGGATCGAGTACGTGCGACTGCGGCGGCTGCGCGAGGTGCACACCGCCATCCCGTTCGCCGTGGCCGTCCTCGTGCTGGCCCTTGTTCCGCAGTTCCCGACCACCGCGGCCGGAACGATGCGCGTCGGCGCCGTGCAGGGAAATGGACCCACGGGATACTTCGATCAGCGGCGACCCGGCGACGTGCTCAACGCCCAGCTGACGGCGACCGCGCCGCTGATCGGTCAGAAGATGGACGTGCTGCTCTGGCCGGAGGGCAGCGTCGACTCCGACCCCACGCGGGACGACGCGACAGCGGCGGCCCTCGATGCCCTCTCCGCGCAGATCGACGCTCCGCTCGTCGTCGGAGCCGTCACCCAACGCGGCGCCGACCTGTTCAACTCGTCCCTGCTGTGGGAGGCGGGGCGGGAGAATCCGGTGGCGACCTACGACAAGCGGCACCCAGTGCCGTTCGGCGAGTACGTGCCCGACCGGCCCTTCTATCGGTTCTTCGCGCCGGACCTGATCGACCTGATCCAACGCGAATATACGCCCGGCACCCGCCCGCCGGTGTTCGATGTGAACGGCGCGGGTGTGGGGCTCGCGATCTGCTTCGACGTGATCTACGACGACGTCATCTGGGATGGTGCGCGCGGCGGCGCCGAGGTGTTCATGTTCCAGACGAACAATGCCGATTTCCGCGGCACCGACGAGAACCTGCAGCAGCTGGCGTTCGCCCGCATGGCGGCAATTGAGACGGGCCGTTCGGTGGTGAACCTCTCCACGGTCGGGACGAGCCAGATGATCGCCCCCGATGGCGCCGAGATCGCTCAGCTCGGGATCGACACGGCAGGGGCCCTCCTGGAGGATGTCCCGCTGCGCACGGGGCTCACGCCGGCCGTCGTCGCCGGCCCCGCCATCAGCCTCGTGCTGGGCTGGGGGAGTGCCGCAGCGCTGGCGACGGTCGCCGTCCTGGCGGCGGTTCGCACACGACGTGAAAGCAAGGACGCCGGCCCCGAGGGGCCGGCGTCGGAGGGGGAGCCTGAGCTCAGGCGGTGAGCTTCGAGACGTCGCCCGCACCGCGACGTGCGCGGATGTAGGCGAGGCGCTCTTCGAGCAGCTCTTCGAGCTCCGGGATCGTGCGGCGTTCGAGCAGCATGTCCCAGTGGGTGCGCGGGGTCTTGTCGGCGCTGTGGTCGACGGTCGCGGTGCCGTCGCCGACGCGCAGGACGGCCTCCGCGCCGCAGACGCGGCACTCCCACGCCTCGGGGATCTCGGCGTCCGCCGCGAACGTCAGCGTGGTGTCGCGCCCGCATACCGTGCAGGCGTAGGTCTTCTGAATGCGGTCATGGAAAACGACGCCCTCTTCGCTCTGTAGGCTCTGGGCGCCGAGTCGGATGCCGCGCAGGCTGCGGTCTGCCATCGTGTGGTCCTCTCGTCGCTACACAGGTATAACGCTGCGACCTGTGCGCATCATCCGAACGGCGGGCCGCCGCCGGGGTTTCACAGAGGATGCTCAGGGCGTCCGGTCGGCCACGATCGCGAGGGCGACATCGGCCCGGTCGGTGACGAACCCGTCGACACCCATCGCGAGCAGACGGCGCATGTCGTCGGGCTCGTTCACGGTCCACACGTGGACCTCTGCACCGGCGCGATGGGCGGCGCGGATGAGCCGTCGGGAGAGCACGCGCATCCCGCGGTGACGCTCGGGGACCTGCAGCGCGTCGATGCCGCGCACCACGCGCGCCATCGCCCGGGAGCCCAGCGTCACGGCACCCAGCGCCCGGACGATCGTCTGCCGGCCGGCAGACGTCGCCGGATGCCCGCCCGCGGATTCCGCCGCCGCGAGGGCCGCGCGGCGGCGCCTGTCGTCGAAGCTCGTGAGCAGCACGCGCTCGGCGTGAGCGGCGATGATCCGTCCCGCCGGGACGGCCGCGGCATCCGTCTTCACATCGATGTTGAAGCACAGCGTGGGAAACGCGTCGAGCGCCTGTTCCAGGGTGATCAGGCCGCCGCGATCGGCCATCAGCTCCTCGAGCTCGCGCGACGTCACGGCCGCGATGGGGCGTGCGTCGCCGGTGACCCGCCGCAGATCGGCATCGTGGAAGAGCACCACGGCACCGTCTGCGGTCAGGTGGCAGTCCGACTCGACGTACGTCACGCCGGCAGCGTGCGCCTCCGCCACCGCCGCGAACGTGTTCTCGGCGACGCCGTGCGCCGCCGCCTGCGGCGTGACCAGCCCCCGGTGGGCGAGAACGCGAGGTCTTCCGCCCGCCGAGAGCCAGGGGTGCGTCACGGGGTCGGGGGAGTGAGGGGCGGTTCCGGGCTGTGCGGTGACGGCTGCGCGGCTGACCGGGGGTGGGCGCCGGCGCTCGACGCCATGTCGGCGAGCTTCGAGCCGAACGCGCCGCTCAGGCCCTGCAGCGCCGCGGTGAACTCGCTGGGGATGATCCACAGCTTGCTCGATGGGCTGTCGGCGATCTTCGGCAGGGTCAGCAGGTACTGATACGCCAGCAGCTTGTCGTCGGCGTTGCCCTTGTGGATGGAGTCGAAGACCTGCTGGATGGCCTGCGCCTCGCCCTCGGCGCGCAGCACCTGAGCCTGCTTGTCACCCTCGGCCTGCAGGATCGCCGCCTGCCGGCGGCCCTCGGCCTCGAGGATCTGCGACTGCTTGGAGCCCTCCGCGGTGAGGATGGCCGCGCGGCGGTCACGCTCCGCACGCATCTGCTTCTCCATCGAGTCCTGGATCGAGACGGGCGGGTCGATCGCCTTCAGCTCGACCCGGGACACGCGGATGCCCCACTTGCCGGTCGCCTCGTCGAGCACGACACGCAGCTTCGTGTTGATCTCGTCACGGCTCGTCAACGCCTCTTCGAGGTTGAGCCCACCGACCACGTTTCGCAGCGTCGTCGTCGTGAGCTGCTCGACGGCGCCGAGGTAGTTCGCGATCTCGTACGTCGCGGCACGGGCGTCGGTCACCTGGAAGTAGACGACGGTGTCGATCGACACGACGAGGTTGTCCTCGGTGATCACCGGCTGCGGTGGGAACGAGACGACCTGCTCGCGCATGTCGATGAGCGGGCGCAGCCGGTCGATGAACGGCACGAGCAGATTCAGGCCCGGTTCGAGCGTCTTGTGGTAGCGGCCGAGCCGCTCGACGACACCGGCCGTCGCCTGCGGGATGATCCGGATCGCACGGATGATCACCACCAGCACGAAGATGGCGATCGCGAGGGCGAGAAGCCATCCGATCGCGGTGGGAATCAGCTGCTCGGCGGTCATGCCTGGCCCTCCTGAAGCGTCGTCGGATCGAGACGCACGTACGCCGTCGCGCCGTCGATGCGGGTGACGCGCACGTGAGTCTGCGGGGGAATGGTCTCGGCGGGGTCGTCGGGGCGGCTCGTCCACGTCTCGCCGTTGTCGAGCTTGACGAGGCCCCCGAGGCGGCTGACGGTCGACAGCACCAGGGCGGGCATCCCGATGAGTGCCGCGACGTTCGACGGAGTGGGATCCTCGCCACGTCGCAACCGTCGCAGGAGCGGTGGGCGCAGCACGAAGATCAGCAGCACGGCCAGGATCGCGGCGATGACCACCTGCACCCACAGGGGAGCCCCGAACAGGTCGGAGATGAGCCCGGCGAGACCGCCGATGGCGAGCATCAGGAACGTGAAGTCGAGCGTCAGCATCTCGATCACGAGGAAGATCGCGATGAGCACGATCCACCCGATCCAAGCGAACTGCTCGATCCCCGCGATGAGTTCCACTCAGCCTCCTCCTCGGGTCCGGTGGGAGTGTGCTCCGAACCTAGCATGGCGGCGGGCGCCGGGCCCGGGATTGGTAAGGTCGAAGGGCCTTTCGCGCCCGATCGCGGCGAGGTCGAGGCATCCGTTCCCGCGACTGAGGAGTACCCCGTGTCCCAGACCCTCCCCGCCGGCGCCCTGCGCGGCAAGACCGCGCTCGTGACCGGCTCGTCGCGCGGCATCGGCGCCGACACGGTGCGCTACCTCGCGGAGGCCGGGGCTGACGTCGTGGTGAACTTCCGCAACAAGGCTCCGCGGGCCGAGAAGCTGGCGGCGCAGCTGCGCGATCTGGGGGTGCGCGCCCTCACGATCGGGGCGGACCTCACCGATCAGGAGTCTGTCGACGCGATGTTCGCACGGGTGCGCGAGGAGTTCGGCAGCCTCGACATCCTGGTGCTGAACGCGTCGGGCGGCATGGAGTCGGGGATGGCGGAGGACTACGCGCTGCAACTGAACCGCGACGCCCAGGTGCGGGTGCTCGAGGCGGCTCTCCCGCTGATGGCGCCTGGGTCGCGTGTCGTCTTCGTGACCAGTCACCAGGCGCACTTCATCCGCACGACACCGACGATGCCGGAGTACGAGCAGGTGGCCCTGTCCAAGCGCGCCGGCGAAGACGCCCTGCGCGAGCGGATCCCCGTGTTGACGGCGAAGGGCATCGAGTTCGTCGTGGTCTCCGGCGACATGATCGAGGGCACGATCACCGCGACGCTCCTGAACCGGCTCAACCCGGACGCGATCGCGACGCGGCGCGAGGAGGCCGGACGGCTCTACAACGTCGCCGAGTTCGCCGCGGAGGTCGCGCAGGCGGCGATCGATGCGGTCCCTGCCGCCCACATCCGCCTCGTGGGGGACACGTCCTCGTTCGCGGCCGAGTGACGCGTCCATGAGTAACGGCCCCCGGAGATCATTCCGGGGGCCGTTACTCGTGAGATCAGCGGGTCAGATGTCCTTCGCGCTGAAGGTGAAGGCGCGGATGATCTGCAGGATGCCGAGCACCACCAGCGAGATGCCGAGCAGCCACCAGAGCACGATCGCGCCCCACAGCGGGGAGAACAGCAGGATGATGCCGGCGATGATACTGAGGACGGCGAAGAACACCGTCCATCCCTTCGACCTCGCACCACCGATCGTGGTGAGGGCGACCACGCCCTCGACGATCCACATCACGCCGACGAGGATGCCGAGGAACACCGCAAGCCACACCGCCGTCTGCGCGAGGTTCATGAACGCGATGATGCCCGCCACGATGAAGACGAGGCCGAGCACGATGTGACCGACCCGGGCCCAGCCGCCCATGCTCTTCGAGAAGATGCCGAGGCCGAGGTACACGAGCCCGCCGGCGATGGCGTAGATCGCGACGATCGCGGTGACGACCATAGCCGTCTTGCCCGGCCAGACGAGAATGAGGATGCCGACGATGAGGGCGATGACGCCCGAGATGCCGAGCAGCGTGCGCACGCCGTTGACGGCGGACTTTTCGACAGGGGAGGTTGCTCCGGTCATGGTGACTGCCTTTCTGGGATTTTCCTGTGAGGCCAATCTGCGCTCAGGGTAGACCCGCGGGGTGCGACGGATCCAGCAGACACGCGGGGGAGCGGCGCACGCCGGCGCTGCGTCCGTCGGCGCTCTCCCGTACGCTGAGCGGCATGCACACGGCCGACACCCACGAGCTGATCCGGGTCCGCGGCGCACGAGAGAACAACCTCAAGGGCGTCGACGTCGAGATCCCGAAACGCCGGCTCACCGTCTTCACCGGCGTCTCCGGTTCGGGCAAGAGCTCCCTCGTCTTCGCCACGATCGCCGCAGAGTCGCAGCGCATGATCAATGAGACATACAGCGCGTTCGTCCAGGGCTTCATGCCCAGCCTCTCGCGACCCGATGTCGACCTGCTGGAAGGGCTGACGACCGCCATCATCGTCGATCAGGAGCGGCTCGGGGCGAACCCCCGATCCACCGTCGGCACCGTCACGGATGCGAACGCGATGCTGCGCATCCTGTTCTCGAAGCTGGGGGAGCCCTACATCGGCGGACCGACCGCGTTCTCCTTCAACATCCCGACGCAGAAGGCGGGCGGGGTGATGACATCGGCGACGGGCAAGAAGACCATCGTGAAGGAGGCGATCTACCTCGGCGGGATGTGTCCGCGCTGCGAGGGTCGCGGCACGGTCAGCGACATCGACCTGACCCAGGTGATCGACGAGAGCCGGTCGCTCCTGGACGGCGCGATCCTCGTGCCCGGGTACACGGCCGACGGGTGGATGGTGCGCGGCTTCGCGGAGTCGGGCCTGTACAGCCCCGACAAGCCGATCTCGGAGTTCTCCGAGAAGGAGCGACGCGCATTCCTCTACAGTGAGCCGCGCAAGATCAAGATTCAGAACATCAACATGACCTACGAGGGTCTGATTCCGAAGATCACGAAGTCGATGCTGTCGAAGGATCTGGATGCGCTGCAGCCGCACATCCGCTCGTTCGTGCAGCGGGTGGCGACGTTCATGACGTGCCCGGAGTGCGACGGCACGCGCCTCACCGAAGGGGCGCGGTCATCGAAGATCGATGGAGTGAGCATCGCGGATGCGTGCGCGATGCAGGTGACCGACCTGGCGGAGTGGGTGCGCGGCCTCGACCGGTCGGAAGCGGCGCCGTTGCTGGAGGGGCTCTCCGCGACGCTCGACGCGTTCGTCACGCTCGGTCTCGGGTATCTGAGCCTGAATCGTCCGTCGGGCACGCTGTCGGGGGGAGAGGCGCAACGCATCAAGATGCTGCGCCACCTCGGGTCGTCACTCACCGACGTGACGTATGTGTTCGACGAACCCACGATCGGCCTCCACCCGCACGACATCCAGCGGATGAACCACCTGCTGGCGCGTCTGCGCGACAAGGGGAACACTGTGCTCGTGGTCGAGCACAAGCCGGAGATGATCGAGATCGCCGACCACGTCGTGGACCTCGGACCGGGTGCGGGCAGCGCCGGCGGCGAGATCTGCTTCGAGGGAACCGTCGATGGGCTGCGACGAAGCGGCACGCTCACCGGGGTCCACCTCGACGACCGGGCGACGCTGAAGCCGGAGGTGCGGCCCGCTTCGGGCAAGATCGAGGTGCGGGGTGCTGATGAGAACAACCTGCAGAGCGTGGATGTCGACATCCCGCTGGGTGTCCTCACGGTGATCACCGGTGTGGCGGGGTCGGGCAAGAGCTCACTGATCCACGGTTCCGTCGCGCCGCGCGACGGCGTCGTGGTCATCGACCAGACGGCGATCAAGGGGTCTCGTCGCAGCAATCCCGCGACGTACACCGGGATGCTCGAGCCGATCCGGAAGGCGTTCGCGAAGGCGAACGGCGTGAAGCCGGCGCTGTTCAGCGCGAACTCGGAGGGCGCATGCCCCTCGTGCAAGGGCGCTGGAGTCATCGTCACCGAGCTGGGCTTCATGGACACGATCGAGACGCCGTGCGAGGACTGCGGGGGTAAGCGCTTCCAGGCGGCGGTGCTCGACTACACGCTCGAGGGCAAGGACATCACGGAGGTCCTCGACCTCTCCGTCGCGGCGGCACGGGAGTTCTTCTCCCGGGGAGCCGCGAAGATCCCGGCGGTGACAGGGATGCTCTCGCGCATGGACGATGTCGGGCTCGGATACCTGACGCTGGGCCAGCCGCTGTCGACACTGTCGGGCGGGGAGCGCCAGCGACTGAAGCTGGCGATCCAGATGGGGGAGCAGGGCGATGTCTACGTGCTGGACGAGCCGAGCACTGGGCTCCACCTCGCCGACGTCGGCCAGATCCTCGCCCTGCTCGACCGGCTCGTCGACGCGGGCAAGTCCGTGATCGTGATCGAGCATCACCAGGCTGTCATGGCGCACGCCGACTGGATCATCGACCTTGGCCCGGGAGCAGGCCACGACGGCGGCCGCGTCGTCTTCGAAGGTACGCCCGCCGACCTCGTGGCGGCGAAATCCACACTCACGGGAGAGCACCTCGCGGCCTACGTCGGTGCGTGAGGGCTGGTCGCACAGATTCCGTTCGGCATGATGGAGTCGTGTCTGTCGATCGTTCGTTCATTCGCGTCAAGGCGATGCTCATCGCGCCGAACGCTGCCGGATCCCATCACCTCGTCAGCAGGAATGCGCCGACGCTGGAGAACCCTTCGGGGTATCACCGACTGATCGGTGGAAATGTCGAACTCGGCGAGACGCACCGTGACGCCATCATCCGCGAGGTTGACGAGGAACTTGGCGCGAAGCTCGTCGACCTCGTCCACGTGGCGGTCGTTGAGAACATCTTCCCGTTCAACGGCCAACTTGGCCACGAGGTCGTCGCGCTCTATAGCGGTCGGCTTATTCCTACGCCGGGCGAAGAAGGCGGGCTGCTCACCGAGTCGGACGGCTCAACCGTCCCGGTCGTGTGGCGTCCGTTCGACGACGCGGAGCTCACGGTTCCGCTGTATCCATCGGCGGCGCGCGCCTGGCTGAGCACCGTTGGCGAATAGTCGGGACCGCGCGTCGGGTTGGGCCTGGAGCGCGAGCAGCAGTTGCATCGTTTCGCCGATAATGCACATTATGTCAGGCCAGCGAGGGCAAGATGTTCACCGGCACTCTCCCATGCCGTCCGCGCCGCATGAGAGTGCCGCCGACCGGGCGCGCCGCCGAGAGCGGATCTCCGTGGCGCGCCCGGTCGACGCGGGTTCTAGTCGGCGTCGGTGCCCATGCCCGGCACGGTCGTGCCTCCGGCGTTGGCCTTGACAGTGTCCTCGATGCGCTGCCCGATCGCTTCGTCGACGTTCTTCCAATAGCGGAAGGCGTTGGACAGGACCGGCTCCTTGACGCCCTCCAGAGCGCCCGCCACGGTCTTCACGAACTCGTCACGCTGGGCGTCGCTGAACACCTCTCGCACGAGGGTGCCGGGCTGGCCGAAGTCATCGTCATCCTGATGCAAGTCGTACGCGTGCCGGGTGAGCTCCCCGTCGGCCTCCCAGCCGTTCTCCACAGGCCCCTCCTCGTCCGACCAGGAGTCGCCGAACGAGTTGGGTGCGTACACCGAGCGCGCTCCCGTGTGGTCGTACCACATGTTGCCCTCGAAGTTGTACGTGTGGACCTCGTTGATCGGCCTATTGACCGGCAGCTGTTGGAAGTTCGTTCCGATGCGGTAACGCTGAGCGTCCTGGTACGAGAAGGTGCGGCCGAGCAGCATCTTGTCCGGCGAGTTCCCGGTGCCCGGCACCATGTTGGCCGGTGAGAAGCCCGCCTGCTCGATCTGCGCGAAGAAGTTCTCCGGATTGCGGTTCAAGGTCAGGGTGCCGACCTTGATGCGCGGGTAGTCCTTCTTGGACCAGACCTTCGTCAGGTCGAAGGGGTTGAACCGATATTGCTGGGCCTCCTCGTACGGCATGATCTGGAAGTACAGATCCCACGACGGGTGCTCTCCCCGTTCGATCGCCTCGTACAGGTCCTGGCGGTGGAAGTCCGCGTTGGCGCCGGCCAGTCGCTCGGCCTCCTCGTTGGTGAGGTAGTCCATGCCCTGGTTGGTCAGGAAGTGCCACTTCACCCAGAACCGCTCCCCCGCGGCATTCACGAGCGAGTACGTGTGGGAGCTGTAGCCGTTCATGTGCCGCCACGTCTTGGGAAGGCCGCGCTGGCCCATGACGTACGTGACTTGATGGGCGGATTCGGGATTCTGGGTCCAGAAGTCCCACTGCATGGTGCTGTCGCGCAGCCCATTGTTGGGCAAACGCTTCTGCGACCGGATGAAGTGCTGGAACTTCATGGGGTCGCGTACGAAGAAGACCGGGGTGTTGTTCCCGACCATGTCGAAGTTGCCCTCGTCGGTGTAGAACTTCAGCGCGAATCCGCGTACGTCCCGCCAGGTGTCCGGCGATCCCAGTTCACCGGCCACGGTTGAGAAGCGTGCCAGCAGCTCGGTCTTCTTCCCGGGCTGCAGGAAATCGGCCTTGGTGAACTCCGAGACATCCTCGGTGACCTCGAAGGTGCCGAAGGCGCCGGCACCCTTGGCGTGCGGGCGGCGCTCGGGCACGTTCATCCGGTTGAAGTGCTGCATGGTCTCGATCAAGTGGTGGTCATGCAACACGATCGGCCCATTGTTACCCACGGTCAGCGCGTTCCGATCGCTGACGGCGGGGATGCCGGCCTGCGTGGTGGAACCGGTGGCGTGCGGAGTGTCCTTCTTCATCTCAATCTCCTTCGTTGGCGAATCGGATCGGAAGCCGTGTCCCCATCCTCGCACTGCTCGAACCGCTGCAGACAGTCCTAGCATTGAAGCGTGCGTGAACTGATCGAGGTGGCACCCGGCGTGCATGTGACGGTGAGTCGGCGGATGCACACGACCTCGACCGTGCTTGCCGGGTCAGGCTCCGCATTCCTCGTCGACCCCGCGTGGGTGCCTGACGAACTCGATCACCTCGCCGACCTGATCTCCGAGCATGCCTGGCGTGTGACCGGAGGATTCGCCACGCATGCACATCACGATCACCTGCTGTGGCACCCGCGATTCGGGGATGCACCGCGCTGGGCGTCGCGTGCCACTGCGGAACTGGCCCGATCGGAGCGGGCCGCCCTGGTCTCGTTTCTCGGCGACGACTTCCCGAAACCGCTGGTCGAGCTGATGGGGCGGGTCGACCCGGTCGACGAGCAGCTCCCTGAATCATCACTGCCGCATGGCTTCGCGAGCGAGCTCATCGTTCACGACGGGCACGCGCCCGGACACACCGCGATATGGCTCGCCGATCAGCACGTGCTCATCGCCGGCGACATGCTCAGCGACATCGAGTTGCCACTCCCCTTCTGGCCTGACGACCTCCCCGCGTACATTGCAGCGCTCGACCACCTCGCGCCCTTCGCCGCCGCTGCCCGGTCGATTATCCCGGGCCACGGAACCATCGGGGATGATGCGCTAGCGCGTCTCGACGCCGATCGCCGCTACATCGACGATGTCGTCCGCACCGGGACGTCGGATGACCAGCGAATCGGCAACCCCGGCATGCGCGAGGCGTACGCACACCTGCAGGCGCTCTGCCGTGGCTGACCTGCCGCGACAGAGCTGATCGATCCGATGCTTCAGACGCGTCCATTCGCGCGGAGCAGCGTGACCATCCGCACCGTCGTATAGCCGCGCCACTCGAGAGCGGCGAGATCCGAGTAGCTGGTGAAGTCTGTCCGCCATCCGCCGTCAGGCTGCTGGCCGGCCTCGACGCGATCGAGGTCGGCATCTACCGCAGCAGCCGGAAGGTGGTCCCGAATCGGCCGACCCGGTTCCGGCGCGTAGTCGAGCGCGTGCAGGCTCTCGCCCGGGGCGCCTCCCGCGACGGGGATCGCTCCATCGGCCGGGACGAAGCGGCACAGTCGTTCCAACAGCTCCGATGCACGTGAGGAGGAGTCACTCGCGATGTCGAGGAACTGCAGGGCGAACGACAGCACGTACGCGAACGGTTGCTCCTCGAGCCGCGCGATCTCGTCGAAGCAGTAATCCACGGATCGAGCGAGCCACGGATGGTGGCGAACGGATGCGTCTGCCCGCGCCGCTCGCAACGCCTGCGCGGCGGGCTGGCTCTCCCGAGCCCGCAGGTCGGGCTCGATCCCCCACCCATATCCACCGTCGGCGTTGCGGTACGCGCCGAGACTGCGCAGGACGGCTGCGGATGCCGAGGCATCGCCGACGAGGAGTGCGTCGAACCGATGGCGGTCGAGCGTGCGCCCACTTCCGATCATGAAGGCGCGCGCCTTCTCGACGATGCTCATGTTCCCACTCTGCCAGGAGCCGACGACATCGGGCATCCCGTAGACTGCCGACCGTGCATGTGTCTGTGCGATGCCCGATCGGGCGGCAAGGGGTGGTCGGCGCTTCCGGCGCCGGGCCGAGATGACCTCGCCCTACGGCGTTCCCGCGAACAGCGGTGAACGCCCGTCGGGCGTACCCGCATCCGCATCCCATCGACAACAGAGAGACCACATCATGCACGCCCTCAGCGAGAAGGACATCCGCGCGTCGTTCGTGAACGCCTCCCTCCGCGAACGAAAGAGCCTCACCCTCCCCGACGACTTCGACGACCTGCCCTGGGAGAGCATCGACTTCCTCGGCTGGCGCGATCCGAAGATCGCGCCCGTCGGATACATCGTCGTCCCGGTCGACGACGAGCCGGTCGGCATCCTGCTCCGCGAATCCGAGCAACGCGCGCGCACCCGCCCGCAGTGCTCCTGGTGCGAAGACGTCACACTGCCGAACGACGTCGTCTTCTTCAGCGCGAAACGGGGCGGACAGTCGGGCCGCGACGGAAACACCGTCGGCACGCTCGTCTGCGAGCGCTTCGAGTGCTCGCGGAACGTCCGCCGGCTCCCGCCGCTCGCGTACCCCGGCTTCGACCGTGAGGCGGCGCGCGAGCGCAGAATCGCCGCGCTGCTCGGGAACGTCGTGAATTTCGCACGCGACATCCGCGACAGCCGGTAACGCGCCGACGCTCACGCGGTCCGTCCGGAGACGGGGACTACGCTTGGTCTCGCAGGAACCTCTGGACGGACGCGCGTGACACTTCCCCTCTCCCCCACGCCCATGTGGCGTGCCTGGCTCATCTGGGGAGTCGCCGTCGCGGCGTACATCCTCTCGGTCACGAACCGGACATCGCTGGCCGCGGTCGGCGTGGACGCCGCACACCGCTTCGACGCCGACGCCTCGACGCTGTCGATGTTCGCCGTACTGCAGCTCGCGGTCTACGGAGCGATGCAGCTGCCCGTCGGAGTGCTGCTCGACCGGGTCGGCACCCGGCCCATCATCGTGTGCGGCATGGTGCTCATGGCCGTCGGGCAGTTCGTCATGGCGGTGTCGCCGAATGTCGGCATCGCGATCGGCGCGCGCATGCTCATCGGCGCCGGCGACGCGGCGATCTTCCCGAGTGTGCTGCGCGTGGTCGCCACCTGGTTCCCGGCACAACGCGGCTCCCTGATGGTGCAGCTGACGGGCATCGTCGGCCTCACGGGTCAGCTCCTCGCGCTCGCTCCGCTCGCGGCCCTCGTGCACGCCACGAGCTGGACCATCGCGTTCGGCTCGGTCGCCGGGCTGTGCGTGCTGTTCGCGATCCTCCTGCTGTTCATCGTCCGCAACCACCCGCCCGCGCTGTCCGCCGACCTGTCGGTCAACACCGACACCGGTGCGGTGCGGGTCGTCACGTCGACCGTCGACACACGGATCGGGGTGCGTGCGACCTGGTCGCATCCGGGCACGCGGCTGGCCTTCTGGTCGCACTTCACGACCCCGTTCGCCGGAACCGCCTTCATCATGCTGTGGGGCATCCCTTTCCTGACGGCGGGCGAGGGCCTCTCCCCCGCTGGCGCCGCAGCCGTGACGAGCGTGTACGTCGTCGTCGGCATGGCACTCGGCCCCGTCATGGGCGTGCTGTCCGGTCGCCTGCCGAATCACCGCTCACGGATGCTCGTGCTCCCCACCGTCGCGTTCCAGATGGTCGCGTGGCTCGCCGTGATCGCATGGCCCGGACGCGCCCCGCTGTGGCTTCTGATCCTCCTCGCGGTGGCGATGGGCACGGGAGGCCCGGCGTCGATGATCGCCTTCGATCACGCGCGCACCCACAACCCGAGTCATCGGCTCAGCACGGCGACCGGGATCACCAACACCGGCGGCTTCATCGCCGGACTCGTCGCCATCTTCCTGATCGGCGCCGCACTCGACCTGCAGGGCGCAGGTACTCCCGCCACCTACAGCCTCGATGCGTTCCGCCTGGCCTTCCTCACGCAGGTGCCGCTCTGGCTCATCGGCGCGTTCTTCATCATCGTCGAACGGCGTCGCACGCGGGTCGCCCTCGGGATGGACGCCCCACGTGCGCGCCGCGCACGAGGGACCCGATGAGCGAGAGCCATCGGGGCTCAGCTCGTCGGATTGAGTGCAATCCACTCGGCGTACTTCGCCTCGCGGTTGTCGCCTGAGGAGCGCCCGGTGAGACGCCGCTGCACCCACGGCACAACGTGCGTGCGGTAGTACGCGGCCCCGCGCAGCGACGCGTCGGCGAGCTCGGGGAGCGACCACCAGCCGGCCGGCGCCTCCACGCCGAGGGCCGTGAGGACCCGTGCCGCCACCCGGTGGTGGCCGCGCGCGTTCATGTGCAGGCGATCCTGCGACCAGTACGGCGGCCGGCTCAGCTCGCGGTCGGGCCAGTTCCAGGCCGTCACGACGTCTCTCCGATCCGCCAGCCGCTGCGCGACAGCGGCTGACAGCACGTCGCCCCGGCGCTGGATGACGCGCCGCAGCGGCAGCTGACCCGACGGGTTCGCTCCGGAGAGCGCGATCAATGTCACGCCCTCTTCGTCGCACCGTCGCAGCACATGCGTGAACAGGTCGGCGACATGGGAGATCGAGGTGCGGGGCCGCAGCATGTCGTTGCCGCCGCCGTTGAAGGACAGGTGAGTGGGCTTCAGCGCGAGGGCCGGCTCCAGCTGCTCTGCGACGATCGGCTCGATGAGCTTGCCGCGGATCGCGAGATTCGCGTACTCGATCGGCTCACCGAGCGCATCCGCCCACCCCTGTGCGGCGAGGTCCGCCCAACCGCGCACACGGCCGTCGGGCAGATCGTCACCCACTCCCTCGGTGAAGGAGTCGCCGATCGCCACGAAACGCACCGTTGTCACTCCCCCAGCCTAGAGCGGCGCCGTCACCCTCCCGTGCGGTTAGGGTTGCGGCATGGCACTGTTCGCCGACCGAGTCGCGGCGGGCCGCAGGCTCGCCGAGCGGATGCGTGAGCGCGGGCTGGTGGATGCGGATGCCCTGGTGGTCGGCATCGCCCGCGGCGGCGTCGTGGTGGCGGCTGCCGTCGCCGATGCCCTCGGCCTGGCGCTGTCGGCGGTCGCGGTGCGCAAGCTCGGCATCCCCGGTCACGAGGAGGTCGCCTTCGGTGCGATCGCCGCTGGGGAGCGCGTGGTCCACGATGCGACGATCACCCGAGCTCGGGTCGAGGCCGCAGACCTCGCCCGGGTCGAAGAGCGTGAGCGAGCCACCTTGGCGCGCCGGCAGGATCTGGTCGGCGCCCTCGAGGTGAGCGGCAGAACGGCGCTGCTGGTCGACGACGGCATCGCTACCGGCGCCACCGCGAACGTCGCCTGCCGCGCGACGCGGGCGGCAGGGGCCGCCCGCGTCGCGCTCGCGGTGCCGGTCGCGCCGACATCCTGGCGCCCTGAGCCGGGCGTCGCGGACGACTATGTGTGCCTGCACACCGACGACGACTTCTGGGCGGTCGGCGCCTACTACGACGACTTCACGCAGACCACCGATGAGGAGGTCGCCCGGCTCCTCGCCGCCGGCCGCTCAGCGTGACGACGAGCGGTCCTCACGCCAGCGTGCGCAGCAGTGCGCTGCGCAGCGTGTCCAGGCCCACTCCTCCCATGTCGAGCGCCCGCTTGTGGAACGTCTTGATGTCGAACGCGTCACCCGCGGCATCCCGATACTCGTCGCGCAGCTGCTCCCAGATGCGCTGCCCCACCTTGTAGGACGGCGCCTGCCCGGGCCAGCCGAGGTAGCGGTTCACCTCGAACTGCACGAATTCGTCCGACATGTTGACGTTGTGCCGCATGAACTCCAGGGCGAAGTCGGCGTCCCACGTCTCGCCGCCATCGCCGAGATGCGCCCAGGCGGCGGGCCGCGGCTTGCCGAGGTGCACGCCGATGTCGAGAACGACACGAGCCGCGCGCATCCGCTGTCCGTCGAGCATGCCGAGCCGGTCCGCCGGGTCCTCCAGATAGCCGAGCTGCTCCATGAGCCGCTCGGCGTAGAGCGCCCATCCTTCCGCGTGCCCCGACGTGCCCGCGAGCAGCCGGCGCCAGGAGTTCAGCTCTCCGCGGTTGTACACCGCCTGCGCGATCTGCAGGTGGTGACCCGGAACGCCCTCGTGGTAGACGGTGGTCAGTTCCCGCCAGGTGTCGAAGTCCTCGACGCCCTCCGGCACCGACCACCACATGCGGCCGGGCCGGGAGAAGTCGTCGGTCGGGCCCGTGTAGTAGATCCCGCCCTCCTGCGTCGGCGCGATCATGCACTCGATGCGCCGCACCGGCCCAGGGATGTCGAAATGGGTGGCACCCAGGTCGGCGATCGCGCGGTCGGCGGTGGTCTGCATCCACTCCTGGAGCGCGGCCGTGCCGTGCAGGCGGCGCGCGGGATCGGCCTCGAGGAGGGCGATCGCCTCCTCGACCGAGGCTCCCGCCTTGATCTCGTGCGCAATCGCCTCCTGCTCGGCGACCATCCGGGCGAGCTCTTCGAGCCCCCACTCGTACGTCTCGTCCAGATCGACGGTGGCGCCGAGGAACTGCCGGGAGAACAGCGAGTAGAGCTCGCGGCCGACCCCGTCCTCCTCGCTCGCAGCGGGCGCCAGCTCGGCGCCGAGGAAGTCGGCGAGCTTGTCGTAGGCGACACGTGCGCCGTTCGACGCATCCGCCAGCGTGCGCGCCAGCGAAGCGGGGAGCTGCCCCTCGTCGGGCGCGGCCTCGCCGGTGAACTGCGCGAAGAAGCCGTCCTCGGCGGTGTAGCGTGCGATCTGCGTGACGACCTCGGTCACCTGCCGACGGGCCGGCACCACTCCCGCGTCGATGCCCGTCCGCAGCGTCTCGATGTAGCCGTCGATCGCTTCCGGAAGTGCATTCAGCCGCTTCCCGATCGTCTCCCAATCGTCGACCGTCGCGGTCGGCATGAGGTCGAGCGCGTTGCGGATCTCCTGCGCCGGCGACGCGATGACGTTGAGATCGCGCAGGTGCGTGCGGGCGTCGTGCATCTCACCGGTGAGCTCCAGCTCGCGGCCCAGGTCTTCCTTCGTGACTTCATCGATGAAGTCGACGGGCTCCGCCGTCCGCAGCTGTGCGAGGCGCGCGTGCGCACGCCGGGCGACCTCGGCGGCGCCGGCGGGCGAGAAGTCGTCGTAGCGATCGTTGTACTCGGAGCGGCCGATGTAGGTGGCCAGGGTCGGAGAGAGCTCGGCGAGATCGTCCACCCACCCGTCAGCGATCGTGTCGATGGGCGTGGGCGTGCGTGCGGGTTCGGTCATCCCTCGAGCCTAGAAGCCCGCGCCCTCAGGCGGCAACGATCAGTGGGCGGCCTCGTCCCAGTTGCGTCCGCGCCCGATCTGCACGTCGAGCGGGACCGACAGCTGGGCCGCATCTCCCATCCGATCGTGAACGATGCGCCGTGCGGCATCCCACTCCCCCGGTGCGACCTCGACCACGAGTTCGTCGTGGATCTGCAGCAGCACGCGCGACGCGAGGCCTGCGTTGCGGAACTCCTCGTGGATGCGGAACAGCGCGATCTTCATGATGTCGGCGGCGCTGCCCTGGATGGGCGCGTTCAGAGCGGCCCGTTCCGCGTTCTCGCGCAGCACCCGATTGGGACTCGTGAGGTCGGGGAACGGGCGACGCCGGCCGAAGATCGTCTCGGTGTAACCGTCGACGCGAGCCTTCTCGACCGACGCGCGGAGGTAGTCGCGCACCGCCCCGAAACGCGCGAAGTACTCCATCATGAGCTGCTTGGCCTCGGACTGCTCGATGCGCAGCTGCTTGGACAGTCCGAACGCCGAAAGACCGTACACGAGGCCGTACGACATCGCCTTCACTTTCGTGCGCATGAACGGCGTGACCTCCGCCGGTGCAACGCCGAAGACGCGCGAGCCGACGAAACGGTGCAGGTCCTCCCCGGAGTTGAACGCCTCGATGAGCCCCGGGTCCTCGGACAGGTGCGCCATGATGCGCATCTCGATCTGCGAGTAGTCGGCGGTCAGCAGCGTCTCATACCCCTCGCCGACCTCGAACGCGGCGCGGATGCGGCGGCTCTCTTCCGTGCGGATGGGGATGTTCTGCAGATTCGGGTCGGTGCTCGACAGGCGTCCGGTCTGACTGCCGGTCTGCACATAGGTCGTGTGGATGCGGCGGTCGGCACCGATCGCGACGTCGAGCGACTCGATGATCTGGCGCAGCTTCGTCGCCTCACGGTGCTGCAGCAGCAGATCGAGGAACGGGTGCGGGTTCGACTCCTGCAGGTTCACGAGGGCGCCGGCGTCGGTCGAATAGCCGGTCTTGGTCTTGCGGGTCTTCGGGAGGGCGAGCTCCTCGAAGAGCACCTCCTGCAGCTGCTTCGGGGAGCCGAGGTTCACCTCGCGTCCGATCGCGAGGTAGGCGTCCTGCGCGAGCGCATCGGCGCGCTGACCGAGTTCGGTTGAGAAGCCCGCGAGCTTCTCGTGCGAGACCGCGACGCCGGCGAGTTCCATGTCGGCGAGGGTCACCAGCGTCGGCAGCTCGATGTCGATGAGGACACGCGACACGGCTTCCGGCAGGGCCGCGCGCTGGGATGCGGCGACGCGCAGCGTGTACCACGAGAGCTGACCGGGCGTCGCGCCCTCGGTCTCGGGGACGAGCTGCGTGGGATCCGCCTCCGGGAGCTTCTCGCCGAGATACCGCTCGACGAGGTGGCCGAGCGTCTTGTCGGGAAAGCTCGGTCGAGCGAGCCACCCGGCGATGAGGACGTCGTACGCGAGTCCGTCGACGGCGAGGCCCGCGCGGCGCAGCGCCTTCAGCTGCGGCTTGGCGTCACTGAAGACCTTGGGCGTCGCGGCCGCGAACCACCCGCCGACGGCTGCGGCGACCGCATCCGTCCACGTCGCCTCCACGGCGGCGTCCGCCGTCGAGAAGCCGATGCGGTGCGGTACCCCGCCTGCGGTCGTGAGGGTGACGCCGACCTCGCCTGGGGCCGCGTCGAGCCATGCTCCGAGGGCCGTGGGGTCGAGCTCGGACGGGGTCGGTGCGGCCACGACGGGCGCATCGTCCTGACCCGTGTCGGGGGTGTCGGTCGCCTCGAACACGCGCGGCAGCAGGGTGCGGAACTCGAGGCGGGAGAAGATGTCGCGCACGGCCTGTGCATCGATGGGCTTCACGGCGAGATCGTCGGGACCGTAGGGAAGCTCGACGTCGCAGAGCAGGCGGTTCAGACGACGATTGCGACGGACGTCATCGATGTGCTCGCGCAGGTTGCCGCCGACGACCCCCTTGATCTGATCGGCACCGTCGAGGATCGCGTCGAGCGAGCCGAACTGGGTGAGCCACTTGACGGCGGTCTTCTCCCCCACCTTCGGGACGCCCGGCAGATTGTCGCTCGTCTCGCCCACGAGCGCTGCGATGTCGGGATACTGGGCCGGCTCGACGCCGTACCGCTCGCGGACCGCCGCCGGGTCGTAGCGCTTGAGCTGCGACACGCCCTGCACGCTCGGATACAACAGGGTGACCTGGTCCGTGACGAGCTGGATGCTGTCGCGGTCGCCCGAGCAGACGAGGACGTCGTAGCCGGACTGCGCGCCCTGCGTCGCCAGCGTGGCGAGGATGTCGTCCGCCTCGTAGTCCTCCTTCGTGATCACGGGAATGCTCATCGCCGCCAGGCAGTCCTGGAGGAGCGGGATCTGGCCGCGGAACTCGGCGGGAGTCTCACTGCGGGTGGCCTTGTACTCCGCGTACTCGCGGGTGCGGAACGACGTCCGGGAGGTGTCGAAGGCGACCGCCATGTGGGTCGGCTTCTCCGCCTTGATGAGGTTCACGAGCATTGACAGGAAGCCGTAGATGCCGTTGGTGTGCTGCCCGTCCTTCGTCGAGAAGTTCTCCACCGGGAGGGCGTAGAACGCCCGGTATGCGAGGGAATGGCCGTCGACGACCAGGAGGGTAGGCTTTGCGGAGTCCGTCACCCTGCAAGCCTAGTCAGCGGCACGGACATCCCGACCGGCCCCGCAGTGAAGGCGAACGATGGCAGAAGACCGCGGCGCGACAGCGCCCGCACCGTCCCCCGGCATCGAATGGGCGATGGAGCGCGGCATGGGTGCTCTCGCCGAGAAGATGGGGCTCGAATGGGTCGAGTTCTCCCTCGAGCGCTGCGTCGCGACGATGCCCGTGGAGGGGAACACCCAGCCCGTCGGACTCATGCACGGCGGAGCATATGTCGTTCTCGGCGAGTCTCTCGGCTCCATGGCAGCCAATCTCCATGCCGGCCCCGGCCGCCTCGCGGTGGGCATCGACATCAACGCGACGCACACCCGTTCTGCGACCACCGGGCGGGTGACCGGCGTCTGCACGCCGATACATCTCGGCCGTTCGATGACGGTCCACGAGATCGTGGTGAGCGACGATCAGGGCCGACGCTGTTCCACGGTGCGCATCACGAACCTGATCAAGGACGATCCGCGCGGCTGAGGATCAGCCGCATCGATGCGCAGCCGCAGCGGCCGCGCAGCTGCGGGCGAAGGCTCAGGCCTTCTTGGGGGCGAGCTGCTCGATGATCGCCTTCGCGACATCCTGCATCGTGAGGCGACGGTCCATCGAAGCCTTCTGGATCCACCGGAACGCCTCGGGCTCGCTGAGGCCCATCTTCTCGTTCAGGAGGCCCTTGGCGCGGTCGACGAGCTTGCGGGTCTCGAAGCGCTCGACCATGTCGGCGACCTCTGCTTCGAGGGTGATGATCTGCTCGTAGCGAGCGAGCGCGATCTCGATCGCCGGGAGCAGGTCGTTCGGCGTGAATGGCTTCACGACGTACGCCAGGGCGCCTGCCTCGCTCGCCCGCTCCACGAGCTCCTTCTGGCTGAAGGCCGTGAGGAGCACGACCGGGGCGATGTGGTTCTTGCTGAGCTTCTCGGCTGCCGAGATGCCGTCGAGCTGCGGCATCTTCACGTCCATGATGACCAGGTCGGGGCGAAGCTCTGTCGCGAGGGCGACTGCTGTCTCACCGTCGCCGGCCTCGCCGACGACGTCGAATCCGTTGTCGCGCAGGATCTCGACGATGTCGAGGCGGATCAGCGATTCGTCCTCGGCGACGACGACGCGGCGCGGTGCGGATGATGCGGACCCGGGGTTCTGTTCCTGCTCAGTCACCCTAGAATCCTACGGTATCGTCGAACCTCGGCGTGAAGGCGCCGCAGACACGTGCGCCGGTGTGGCGGAATGGCAGACGCTGGGGCCCCGCGGCCGGAGGCTCCGCGCACCGCGCAGCGGTGTGTGGAGTGGCCGTGGGGGCGACTCAAACTCGATCGACGGAGACGCGTCAGCGTCGGAGTCGATGGGCTGAGCTGCGATATGCTCAACCGGACGTGCGCCGGTGTGGCGGAATGGCAGACGCGACCGACTCAAACTCGGTTGCCCGCAAGGGCGTGTGGGTTCGACTCCCACCACCGGCACATTTTCGTACCCCCTCCGATCCCAGTGTTTTCAAGGGATCGCGGGCCATGGCACTTGTTGGTTGAACGGAAAAACCAACAGAAAAACCAACAAATCGACTCCGGACGGCCTGGATGCCGCGTACATCCACACCGGAAAGGAGTCCCGTCATGGCCAAGAGAGCACCCGACGTCGAGCCGGAGGTTGTGTGCACGGCGACCGTGCATACACGCCGTCGCAAGAACGGCGTCGCGTGGGAGGTGGCGTTCCGTCACCGCGGCAAGCAGATGAGCCGGACATTCACCGACCGGGAGCTCGCCGACAGGTGGTGTGACGTCGTCCGATTCCACGGACCCGAGATCGCGCTGCGGCAGCTGGACTCGGACACCCAGGTCGAGGCGGCCCAGTGGAAGACGTTCGACCACTACGCCGGCACGTACATCGCGAGCCGCTCGGCCGTGGAGGACAAGACCGTCGAGGACTACGCCATGTTCCTGCGCACCGGGATCTCCGCCGCGTTCGGGAACATCAGCATCGGCCACATCACCGACGTGGAGATCTCCGCCTGGGTGAACAAGCAGACCGAGCTCGGCCGGGCCCCGAAGACCATCCGCAACCGCATGGGGTTCATCGCGTCCGTGTTCAACTACGCGGCAGCCAAGGGTGCGGTGGCCGTGAACCCGTGCACCGGAGTGAAGCTCCCCCAGTCCGGGCGCAAGGAGCCGGTGTTCCTGATGCCGGACGAGTTCGCGCAGATCATCCGGTTCCTGCCCGAGCCGGAGCGGGAGGTCGCGTTGTTCATCGCCGGGACTGGGCTGCGGTGGGGCGAGGTCAGCGCTCTCACCCCGGCGGATATCGACCTGCGCCGGCAGACCGTCCGGGTCAGCAAGGCGTGGAAGCACGCGAAGAAGGGGTGGTACATCGGATCCCCGAAGTCCACCCGCAGCAACCGGTCCGTGCCGCTGCCCATCGATTTGATGCCGATGCTCAGACGCCGGCTCGCGAACCCCACGCAGTTCCTGTTCACGAACAGGCAGGGCGGTCCGCTGCGCCAGCAGCGCTTCTACGAGGGGTACTGGAAGCCGGCGGTGCGGATGGCGAACGGCCTGCCCGCGTTCGAGGCATCGAAGGCGAACCCCGACGCCGGATGGACGAGCAGGGTCGGGTCCTGGTGGAAACAGCCGCCCGCCGTCACCCCGATCGGGAAGTTCCCCCGCGTGCACGACCTCCGGCACACCCACGCGTCGTGGCTTGTGGCCGACCGGGTGCCACTGACCGTCGTGCAGCGACGACTCGGCCATGAGTCGATCAAGACGACCATCGACATCTACGGCCACCTCGACGAGGAGCACGAGCGGACCGCCGCGAACTCGACGTCGAAGATGCTGCAGAGCGTCAACGAGGAGCTCACGAAGCTCAGCGGCGTCGCCGACGTCGACCAGCAGGCCGTCGCCCGCGCTCTCGAGCGGGAGCGGCTGCTGCAAGCACTGGCGGCACTCGAAGCGGACGACGAGCCAGCGGCCTAGCAGGCCCCGCTCCCCCGCTCCGGCGCGGGGCGTCGTAGAGACCGAGAGGTGCCACACGGATCGCTGCGGGCCTGGGAATGCACCGATCGACAGAGGCCCTATCCTGGTCGGGCAGGTCGCGCAGAGCTGCGCTGATCGCGATGGGGGCGGGTACGGTGAGCGAAGTGTCAGATGCAGTGCCGTGGATCGTCGGCGTGGCGTCCGTCGTATTCCTCTTGGTGGCGTGGTGGCGGTGGCAGTTCAGGAGGCTCCGCGAGCTCCGTCAGCCCCCGGGGTTCTCGCTCTTCGAGGAACGGGAGCGCGGACAGCCAACGCCCGGTCGCCCCTGACGTGCCCGCGCCATCGGCCCCTGCCGGCTGGTACGACGTGCCGGACGAGAAGCGGTTCTGGAACGGCAGTCAGTGGACGACGCCCACGATCAAGAGCGATCCGTCCTAGACCCTGGTGTCCGTCGTCCGCGACCACGAAACTGAGGTGTGGTCGCGACCCGTCAGTGCGCCGCGTCGTAGGCGTCGTAGACGCTCTTCGGCAGGCGCCCGCGATGCGTCGGGCTGACGAGCCCCTGATCCTTCGCCCACCCGACAATGCCGGGGCGGGAGTTCGACGGTGCGGCCTTCGCGCGTCCCTGGCCGCCTGCGCGGCGACCGGCCGTCATGTAGGGGTCAAGGAGCTCGTTGAGTCGTCCTGCGTTCTCGTCGGTCAGGTCGATCTCGTAGGACCGACCGTCGAGCGAGAAGGTGACAGTGCGTGCGTCCGGCGAGCCGTCGAGGTCGTCGGTCAGGATGACGGTGGAGCGCTTTGCCATGCATACGACCGTATCTGACGGTGTCCTGGTGGCCGATTCGCCTCTCCGCGCTCGTTGTGACGAATCTGGAACGAATGCGCCAGATCCGTGACATGGCCGGGTCCAGGCCGCACGTCAGTGGCCGCCCGTAGGATAGCTGAAGGCGCCCCCGAGCGCCGGCACCCAGCGCCGGCCCCAGAGGCACCTTCGAGCGCATCCCCAGAAATGAACACGCTCGGACAGCATAGCGCACTTGTCCCCCACATGGGGGACAAGTGCGCTGTTCGCTTGACGCATAGGACCCTATGGCCCACGCACTAACGCTTCCCGACCCCGTCGTCGCCGTTGCTGGCGACTGGCACGGCAATGCGGGCTGGGCGGGTACTGCCATCCCCGCGATCCGCCGCGCCGACCCGCACGTGACGACGATCCTGCATGTCGGGGACTTCTGGCCGGCCGGCCCCTTTCTGAACACCGTCGACTACTACGCCAGCGCCAAGAGCGGGAACGAGAGCGCGCGTGACCTGCACGTGTACGTCACCCTGGGCAACCACGAGCCGTGGGGCAAGCTGAGACCGCTCATCGCCGGCGGCGCCCCGGTCCAGGTGTCCAAGCACGTGACGGTCCTCCCCCGCCCGTACCGGTTCGAGCTCGGAGGACGCACCGTCCTCTCCCTCGGCGGCGCCGCCTCCGTGGACCGGCAGTGGCGGACCGAGGGGCGCGACTGGTGGCCCGACGAGATGCCGACCGACGAACAGTGCGACCGGGCGAGCGCCGGCGGGCCGGCGGACCTCATGATCACCCACGAGTCGCCCGATGGCAGTCCGGTACGCGCCGTGCATAACGTCCTCGCGACGAACCCGCACCACTTCCCCATCGACGCGCTCGCCTACTCCGCGGAGTCCCGCCGGCGCATCGGCCGCGTCTGGGACGCCGTGAACCCGGAGCTGCTGGTGCACGGGCACATGCACGTCGCGGGTGGCGGGCAGACCGAGGACGGACGTCGCGTGATGTCGCTCGACCGCGACACCATGGCGAACAACATGGTCCTCCTGGACATGGCGACCCTGACCGCCGAGCCGATCCGCGTGCGGTAGATCGCCCGTCCAACCGGGTACACGCCGGCTGACGGTGCGCGCCGCGCGCGGCCCGTACGTCCATTGGGGTCCCGACCCGGTGTACTCTGACACTTCCGTCGAAGGGTCTAGACGTGGGTGAACACAAGGGGCAGGTCGTCGGCTACGTGCGAGTGAGCACCGCCGACCAGAACGAGGCACGGCAGCTGGAGGCGATCGGTGAGGTCGATCGCCTGTTCTCCGAGAAGGTGTCCGGCAAGAGCGCGGACCGCGCCGAGCTTCAGGAGATGCTCTCCTACGTGCGGCAGGGCGATGTCGTCCGGGTGAAGTCCGTGGACCGGCTCGCCCGGTCAACGACCGACCTGCTCGGGATCGTCGGTGCGCTGCGTCAGAAGGGCGTCGAACTTGAGTTCGTGGACAGCCCGTCGCTGAACACCGACACCCCGCAGGGCGAGTTCATGCTCACGATCCTCGCGGCCGTCGCGCAGCTGGAACGCGCGACGATCCGCGAACGGCAGGCAGAGGGCATCGCGCTCGCGAAGGCGAGGGGCGTGTACGACCGTCGGCCAAAGCTCACCGGTAAGCAGATCGCGCATGCCCGACAGCGGATCGCAGACGATGTGCCGAAAGCGGCGATCGCCCGCGAGCTCGGCGTGTCCCGGCAGACGCTGTACACGGCGCTGCGGGGAGCGGGTAGCTACGCCGGCTGAGGGGCACCGCCCTCGCGGGCGCCGGCGTGCGCTCAGGGAACGAAGGGCTCGCCGGTCAGGCGTTCGATCTCGGCCGCCGCCTCCGCGTAGGTGGCGAACGTGTCGGCGAGCTCTCGGCGCCGGTCGTCCCACACCCGGTGCGGGATGTAGCAGGTGTGCGCCGCACCGTCGCTGTCGCGATACCGTCGCTCGGTGATCGTCCACGCGTCCATCCACGCACGGACCTTGCGCCGCAGGCCCCGGTCGCGGTTGCCGCGGGTTCGGTAGAGGAGCACGGTTCCCTCGATCCGCGCGTGACGGTAGAGCTGGTCCGCGCCACTGAGCCTCGGCCGGCGGCGCCGGATCATGCGGCCACCGCCACAGGCTGGCGATGCGTTTCGGCATCGGCGGCGATCAGGGTGTCGATCTCCGCGAGACGGGCGAGCGCATCCTGCAGCTTCTGCTCGTCGGGGAACGAGGTGGTCGCCGCGACGTACCGCTGCTCGTCGGCCTCCCGCGACATCGCCGCCGCCTGCCGTTCCCAGCCGTCGCAGCGGTCACCCAGACCGTCGAGGAGCCGGTCGGCGGCCTCGGCGATCACCGTGGCAATGACCATCGCGCCACGGCGCAGGAGCTTCGGGGCAAGCGGCACCGTCTCGAGCGAGGAGTACCCGTGGTCCACGTCCACGCGCACCAGGCGCCGGTTCTCGTGGACCGGGCGCAGGACCATGCCGCGCCACTGTGCCCGCCCGGCGTACGAGTAGCCGAGCCCGGGTGCGTGGTCGCCGGTCCACGACTCCACCACGCCGACGAGCGCCGCGGCCTCAGACTCGGTGCGCTCGGTGATCCGAGGCAGGGCCTCCCGGCCGAGCTTGACCGATCTGAGGAGCGCTGTCGCGCGCTCGTCGAGGGTCTTCGCGGAGCCCTCGGCCTTACGGATCGACTGCATGTGCACCGAGCGCATCAGCTGGAGCTTCTTGACCTCGGCACGCACCGTCGCCTGATCCAGCAGCAGCGGGTTGCCCGATGCGAGCGCCTTGACCTCGCCGTAGCTGATGGTGGCCGCCGACACGTCCTCGATCTCTCGGGCGGTGGCGCCGGTGGCGTACAGCGCGTCGAACGAGCGGGACTTCCGCTCGAGCGCCTGCCACATGTACGCGTCGAACGTGCCCTCGGTGACGAGCCTTGTGACGGTGACATGGCCGGAGCGGTTGCCGGGCCGGATGCCGCGGCCGTCCCGCTGGATGACGTCGGAGGGCAGCCACGGGGCGTCCACGTGCCAGAGGTTGGTGAGCCGGGTCTGCACATTGGTGCCCATCCCCACCTTCGAGGTGGACCCGATGAGCAGGGCCACCTCGCCGTCGCGGCAGGAGGCGAACAGGGCCGCGCGCGCCTTGTCGGTCGTCGCCTCGTGCACGAACCGGATCATGTGCGCCGGCACGCCGCGGTCGACGACTGCGCGGCGCAGCCGGCCGTACGTGGACGAGTCGGAGGGTTTCGGTGTGCCGAGGTCGAGGAATGCCAGCTGAAACGCGCCGGGGACCGGATGGCTGCCGAAGGTGCGGGTCTTGTACTGGTGGTACGTGCGGGCGACGCGCTCGGCGAGTTCTTCGATCTTCGTGGAGATCTCGTCGATGCCCACCAGCCGCGGGTCGAGGGCGACCTTCCGGCCGTCGTTGCAGACGAGGAGCATCGAGTCGTCGGTCTGCCCGCCGTCCACCGTCGCCCGCTGCCCGGCCTTCTTGCCGCGGATCGCATCGGCCCGCTCCGCGAGGTCACCGACGAAGGCACTCTGCTCCTCGGTCGGTTCGACGACGACCGTCTCGATCGTGTGCGACGGACGGTGCAGCCCGAGCGAGGCGGGGTCGATGATGTCGGCCACCTGCGCGAGGAGGGTCTTCAGTTCCGGGGCGTTGACGACGCCGACGGGGCGACGCTGCATCCGGAATCCGGAGCCGTCGGGGGCGACCTCGATGCTTGTCTCGTACCGGATGAACGCGGAGACCCACGCGTCGAAAGCCAGGAGGTCCAGGTCCCGAAGCGTGTCGGGCTGGAGGTAACGCTGCCAGACCCAGGTCTCGGCGAGGGTGTTCGACCACGGGGTGCCGGTGAACAGGCTGATCACCGGTGCACCAGCGGGCCGGCGAGCGGCCAACGTCTCGATCTTCACGAGCAGGTCGGTCGCGCGTTTCGATGATCCGCTGCCAAGGCCCGAGTCGCGGTTCGTCGAGTCGGTCGAGAGCCGGCGGAACAGGTGGGCTTCGTCCACCATGATGTAGTCGACGCCCAGCTGCTCGAACCAGATCGCGCCGGTGTCGGTCAGCGCGTTGCTCCGCAGCTTCCCGATGCGGGACTCCAGCGCGCGGATAGCACGGGCGATCGCCTTCGGGCCCTTCTCCTTACGCCCGCCAGTCGAGGACTGCAGCGCGCACTGCAGGTCGAACTTCTGCTCAGCCAGCCACTCGCGCTCGTTATCGGGGTGGACAGGAATCGAGGTGAACGCGGAGTGCGTCATGATCACCGCATCCCAGTCGCCGGTTGCGCAACGGGCCGCGAACAGCCGGCGGGCATCGCGCGCCAGGTCCTCCTTCGTCGCGATCAGGAACCGGCCGGTCGGGAAGGTCTGCTGCCCCTCCCGGGCGATCTGGTCGAGGAGGTGGTTCGGAACGACGATCAGCGGCTTGTTCGCAAGCCCGAACTGGCGCAGCGTCCGCGCCGCCATGAACATCTCAGCGGTCTTGCCGGCGCCCACCGGGTGCGCGAGGAGCGCCCGCGGTGTGCTGACGATCCGCTCGACCGCGGCCCGCTGGTGCGCCCACGGGGTGAAGTCGGAGGCAAGGCCGGGGAAGGTGAGCCCCGCTCCCGAATAGACCCGCGTGACGTGGCTGTTCAGCTTCCGGTTGTAGTCCTCGCAGATGCGGGCGGCGCGCTCCTCGTCCTCCCAGACCCAGGTGGTGAACCTGTCCTTGATCTGCTCCAGCTTCTCGTTCGCGGCCGCCGATTTCTGCACGTTGCGCACGGACACCCAGTCCTGGTGCGCCGCGCTCCACACCCGGTCGGTGATCTCGGGGACGCGTGCGTTCAGCGCGCACTCCACCAGGTGCGCGGGGCTCGCGTCCGTCGTCCCGTATGTCAGCTGCGCCTCGGCGGAGGAGATGGACTCCCCCACCTCCCACACGCCGCGGGAGCGCTCGTGAGCCACCTGGGGCCAGGCCACCCCCATCTCCTCGCGGAGGAACGCCTGAACGTCACCCACCGAGACGAACGGGGAGCCGAGCGACATCTTTATCTCGAGCGGTCCAAGGTCTACGGGGACGACCTTCTCCAGCGCCGCGGCGTTGCGCTCGAGGCCTGCGGCCCTCGCGTCCTCGAGCTTCTGGCGCACATCGCCGGAGAGGTATTCGCTCGCCGGCACCAGACGGCCGGCATCCTCGAACACCAGGTCGCCGAGAGCGTCGCGGGCGGCGGACATGTCGTTGAGGCCGAGGAGCGAGGAGACGCGCACGAGGTCAACCCGCCCGCTCTCCCCCAGGCTGACGGCGAGGGCTTCGGCCGGCGACTCGACGCTGTGCACGGGTTCGGGCAGGCGGTTCACACGGCGCAGGAGGATCGGGGAGGGGCCGGCCTCGCCGGTCTCCTGGTCGAACACCTCGAGCGCCATGACTAGAGCGGCGTCCGGGTCACGGCGGAACCCGCCCATCGCCGGGCGGCGCCAAGAGAGAGCGGGAAGGCCCGTCTCCTCGTCGACCTTCCCCTCGACGAGGGTCCCGCGGTTGAGGTGCCCGAACCGCTGCACGTACGCCTCGTACGCCTCGCGGGTCCGATCCCGCAGCGGCGCAATCTCGGCGTCCGGTGCGTGCATGTCGGTCTCGGCGGCCAGGAGTCCCACGGCGAGGTCACGCAGGCCGATGAGCGCCGCGAGTTCCTTGTTCGCACGCGCCGGCGCGAGCTTCCCGCCGGTCACGCGGAACATCTGCCCGTCGACCAGGTGGAAGCTGCCTTCCTTCCGTCCCGCGCTGTCGGCGAGCACGACCTCGGAGAGATCGGCGACATCCGCCCGCTCAGCGTACGGAGCGAGGAACGGGTGCAGTGCGCTCGCTGCGCGCGCAATGTCGGCGGCCGGGTCGTCGCTGTGCACAGTGAGCGGGCTCCGCGACCAGCCCGTGGCGAGCATCCGGCCCGCCACATGCTCGGGGCGAGCCTCCCAGTACCGGGACACCCGCGGCGCGTCGGCGACCGTGACCCCGTCGCGCGCGGGCTCGGTGATCCGCGGCCGCTGGTCGAGCGCCTGGCGGGTGATCCGGCGGCTGTAGTAGTCGTACTCCTCGGGCCCGTACTCGACGTCGGAGGGGGTCGGCCAGGCCGGGAGGGTCACGGCGTCGTTCTTCCGGATCACGACGAGGTCGGTCACGACATCGGTTCCCGCGGTCGCGAACGCGCCGGCCGGCAGCCGCACGGCTCCGATGAGCGCGGCGCCCGCCATCCCGCGGATGGTCTCGTGCAGGCCGCTCGTTGCGTCCATCGTGTGGCGGCTCGTGATGAGCACCACGTAGCCGCCCTCGCGCACGGCGCTCACCGCACGCTCGATGAAGTAGTTGTGGAGCGCACCGCCGCGGCCCTGCTTGTCGTAGACGCGGGCGGAGGAGAACGGGACGTTGCCGACGACAGCGTCGAAGTGGCCGTCGCGCAGGGCCGTCTCCTCCAGCTTTCCGGTGAGGATGTCGGCTGTGGGATGCAGGAGGCGCGCGACACGCGCGCTCGTCGGGTCCACCTCGACACCGGTCCACGAGCAGTCCCAGCCGGCGGGCGCCGCGCTCATGAACGCGCCGGACCCGCAGCCGGGCTCGAGGATCGCGCCGCCAGTGAACCCGGCAGCCGAAAGGATCCCGTAGACCGTGTCGGTGACCAGGCGCGGGGTGAAGAACGACGTGTCCACCTGGTCGCGCGCCGCGGCGATCGCTTCCGCCGGCACCGTCTCGTCCAGGCGGTCAGCGATTTCCAACCACTGGCCCGTCGGCGCTTTCGCGAACGCGGGCGCGAGCGCTCCCCACCCGGCGAACGTCTCGAGGATCGACCGCTGCTCGGGGGTCGGCGCCGTCCCATCGGGCAGGGACCAGGCGAGTTCGACGGCGGCGAGTTGGGCGGCGAGATCGGCGTTCATGCCCCTGTTATGCGCGGGCCTCATGGCGGCCGATCCGTCTCGCTACCAGTCGATGGCCACTGCTACGCCGGAGAACACCGCGATCAGCATCGCGAGATACCACAGGTCCATCCACGGCTGCTGCCCGGGAAGGGAGCGGAGGCAGACGAGGACGCACAGCCCCGCCAGGGTGAGTGCCCGGCAAAGTCACGCTTCGTGGAGCCTCTATGCGCGCGGGCGCTCAGTGGTCCGCGTGTCCGTAGCGCAGTTCGTCGATCAGTTGGTGGACATGCCGAACCTGGGGAACGTCCTGGAATCGGATGCCGGTCCCGGTCGGCCCGCCGCTTTGCCGAGTGAGAGCGTTCTGCTGATGCTGGTGGCCCGCGACGGCCGCGTCATGGAACACGAGCGTTCCGCATCCGAAGACGCGGTCGAGGATCCCGCGCTCCATGTCCAGCGACACGATCCGATCCATCGAGATCTCGCGCGAGTTCTTGTAGAGAACACCCCACTGTGCGGTGACCCGGTGCTCGGTGACCGTGAAGGTGGAGTTCCACCACCGAAGGGCAGGGAGGATCGCGTAAGCGAACTCGGCGACGCCGATCGCGGAGTGGATGATGAGTGCACCGTACTGGTCGAACACCTCCAGCCCGATCTCGTGCGGCAGGTATCGCACGACGGCGACGTGCGCGGCGATCAAGAGGAGCTGCGCGACGAGCGGCACGAACAGCACCTTCGGGTGCGTGCGAACGGAGAGCAGAGTCTTCTCGGGCTCGGACATGCCTCTCTATGCGCCGAGCGTGAGATTCGCGCACTGCTCAAATGGGCTCCGGCACATGGCGCCCGTCCGATGCCTCAGGGGCGTGCCGGCGAGTAGGCGCTGATGCCGTGGAGGTCCTCGAACAGGACGTCCGCGTGCCAGTGGTTCGGCCACGCGCTGGGGTCGTTCAGCTGCGCGACGAGCTCGGCAACGGTGCTCGCGCCGAACCCGGCGGTGTCCTCTTCGTTGGAGGCGCGAACGTAGCTGTAGCGAGTGGTGGGGACGTGGTGCTCTACCTGCTCGCTGCGTGTCTTGGTCAGCGTGGTCCCGCCGCACGTCTTTCCCCGGCAGCACTGACGGATGATGTACTCCGGCAGCTCCTCGAACGGCGTGTCTGGGCTGTACGTCGGCTGCGGGATGAGCGCGAACTGCCGGTACCCCTCCTCGGTGCTGTTGAGTGCCTGCTCATGACGCTCGTGCGCGTCCGGGTGTGCCGCCCAGACCTCTTCGACCGTCGGCGCGGGCCGGCGGCGGGCGGGCGGAATGATCTCCTCGCTCTGGCGGATGACCATGATGTTCCCGCGGAAGCACACCTCGTATCCGTTCGGGAAGGTTCTCTCCCCGTAGATCAGCTCGTTCGCGATCGCCCGCAGCTGGTCGTCGTCGAATCGGGTAGTGCCGTCGGTCACACGGAGGACAGCTTCGTTCACGGCGGCGGCCAGGGCGTCGGGCAGGTTCATGGTCTCGTTATGCGCAGCCCCGGTCACTGCTCGCCGCCCTTCCCCCGAGGATCGCGCGGTCGGCGCATAGGCGGGAATGAGAACCCGAACCCGCAGACGCCACACCGAGACCGGGGAGCACACCGGCCCCGACGAACGGTGGATGGCCTCGTACCTCGACATGGTGACCGTCCTCATGTGCCTGTTCCTCGTGCTGTTCGCGATGTCCACCGTGGACAAAGAGAAGTTCGAGGCGCTGAAGGCGTCGCTCACCGACGGGTTCAACTCCCCCGTCCTCACCGCTGCGGCTACCCCTTCACCAGAGCCGCGTGCGAGCGATGATCCGGTACGAGCGGAGTACGACACGCTCGCCGCCCTGCGCGAGAAGCTGTGGTGGGCGCTCGGCGAGGCGGGGATGCAGCACGACGTGACGCTGACCATCGACGAGCGCGGGCTGACCGTCGGCCTCGTCGGCGCCGACGCCTACTTCGGGACCAACAGCACGACCCTCAGCCGCAAGGCGACCACGGTGCTCGGTGCGATCGGTCCGGTCCTTGCCAAGGCCCCGAACCAGATCTCGGTCGAGGGTCACGCGGACCGCCGCGCGGCTGTCGCACCCTACGCGACGAACTGGGAGCTGTCCACGGCGCGCGCCACGCAGGTGCTCCGCGACCTCGTCGAGAAGCGGGGGGTCGGATCCAAGCGTGTGAAGGCCGTCGGTTTCGGGGACGCGCGGCCTCTTGCCAAGGGGACGGGTGCCCTGGCGCTCGCGCAGAACCGCCGGGTGGACATCGTCGTCCTGTCCGACGCGCCGGAGTCGGTGCGCAGCCAGCTGCCGCAGCTCGCGTCCCGCTAAGCGTCGTCGGCTTCCCTGGCGCTCCGCCGTGCTGCCATGCGCACCGTGCGACGGGAGGGGATGCGGCCGTCGCGGTAGACGCCGTAGCCCTTCTCTCCCCCGCGGCTGAATGCGCCGATGGTCTGCTGGCCGGTGAGGCTACGCGTGCACGGGGCGTACAGATCGCTGCTCCCCCGGACCCGCCCGTCACGGTCGACCGGCATGTCGATGGTGCACGCGTCGGCGTAGCGCCCGATGACCGCGGCCCGCTTCTGTGTCACTGCGCGCGTGTACGGCGCGTCGATCAGATGCCAGGCAGGCACGCCGGCGGCACGGAGCTAGGCGGCCAGGGCGCGGACCTTCCGGTATGACTCGGCTGTCGTCTCGTCAGCACCCTCGGGGGCCTTCAGCACGACAGCGCGTTCGATCGAAATGCGGTCAGGCACCTCGACGGTGAGCAGCCTCCCACGCTCATCGTGGAGCCTGCGGGACACGGTGAGGGGCTGGCCGAACAGCTCGTGCCGATGATCCTCATCCGCACCGTGGTCGACTGACTGGACCCAATACGGGCGGTGCCTGCGCGTTCGGCTCATGCGGGCCCTATGCGCGTGGTCAGTCGCTCCTCGTCTCGAGCATCTTCAGAGCGCCGAGCGCGAGGACGGCCGCCCAGAACCTGAGATGTTCTCCTCGATGCGTTCGGCCGAGACTCAGACCGCGACAGGTGCAGCGATCGCGGCGTGGTGGCGGTAGTCCACGAGCTCAAGGTCGGCGTACTCGTAGTCGAAGATCGAGTCGGGCGTCCGGGCGAACCGGAGCCGCGGCCACGGGTACGGCTCCCGAGTCAGCTGCTCGCGCACCTGCTCGCGGTGGTTGTCGTAGATGTGGCAGTCTCCGCCGGTCCAAATGAACTCCCCCGGATCGAGGCCGGTCTGCTGGGCGACCATCAAGGTGAGCAGTGCGTACGAGGCGATGTTGAACGGCACGCCGAGGAACAGGTCGGCGGACCGCTGGTACAGCTGGCAGGAGAGCTTGCTATCGGCGACGTAGAACTGGAACAGCGCGTGGCAGGGCGGCAGAGCCATGTGCGGGACGTCCACCGGGTTCCAAGCGGTGACGATGTGCCGGCGAGAGTCCGGGTTCGAACGGATTTGCTCGACGACCTCCGCGAGCTGGTCGATGCTCCCGCCATCCGGCGTTGGCCAGGATCGCCACTGCACGCCGTAGACCGGACCGAGCTCGCCGTCATCGGCCGCCCATTCGTCCCAGATCGTGACGCCGTGCTCCTGCAGCCACCGGACGTTCGACTCGCCGCGCAGGAACCACAGCAGCTCGTAGGCGATCGACCGGAAGTGCACCCGCTTCGTCGTGATGAGCGGGAACCCGTCGGCCAGATCGAACCGCAGCTGCCGGCCGAACACGCTCGTCGTCCCAGTGCCGGTACGGTCGCCCTTGTGCGTGCCGGTGACCAGCACATCAGCCAGGAGGTCCTCATAGGTCATGCGATCTGCTTTCGGTCGGGAGCGGGTTGCCTGCCTATGCGTCAGAGCCGGAACGACACTCCCCGCCCGAGCCGCAGGGTGACACGCCCGCGGCTGTTGACGGAGACAGGCCCGAACCGGCGCGTCACCGACATCCCCGACCTCGACACGTTCAGCCGCGTGTGCTCGTCGAGGCGTGCGGTCTTACGGAAGATGAGTCCCATGCCGCTCACCCTGCGACAACACAGCGCCCGCCCCGAGTACCGGGGCGGGCGCTGTTCTCGCCCGGGGTCAGCGCAGCAGCTGCAGCACGCCCTGGTTGGCCTGGTTCGCCTGGGTGAGCATCGCGGTGCCGGCCTGCGACAGGATGTTCTTCGCGGTGAACTTCACCATCTCCGACGCCATGTCGGTGTCGCGGATGCGGCTCTCAGCGGCCGACAGGTTCTCCGCCGACACGTTGAGGCTGTTGATCGTCGACTCGAAGCGGTTCTGCGACGCACCGAGGTCGGCGCGAGCAGTCGACACGCTCTTGATCGCCGTGTCGATCGCCGTGATCGCCGCTGTCGAGCCCGTGGGGCTCGACAGGTCAAGGGTGCCCATCGTGGTCACGATCGCGTTGATGTTGGCGCTGCCGAGGTCGACCTCGATCTGGTTCGCGGCGTCCGCTCCGGCGCCGACCTGGAAGCTGAGCTTGCCGTCGCCTCCGACACCGGCCGAACCGTCAAGCAGCTGGATGCCGTTGTAGTTCGTGGAGTCGGCGATGCGACCGAGCTCGCTGACCAGGGTGTCGACCTCGGTCTGGATGGCGGTGCGCGAGTCGGCGTTGTTCGAGTCGTTGCCGGCCTGCACGGCGAGGTCGCGCACGCGCTGCAGGATCGAGTGGACCTCGGTCAGGCCGCCTTCTGCGGTCTGGATGACGGAGATGCCGTCCTGGGCATTGCGGGCGGCGACGTTCATACCGCTGACCTGCGAGCGCAGGCCCTCGCTGATCGCCAGGCCCGCCGCGTCGTCCGCGGCCCGGTTGATGCGCAGGCCGCTCGAGAGCTTCTCCAGCGACTTCGACAGGTCGTTCTGCGTCGACGCCAGGTTGCGGTAGGCGTTCAGGGCCGACACGTTCGTGTTGATCTGCATACCCAAGGTTGTTCCTCCATGAGATGGGTGATGTGGACACGGAGCCCATCCGTAGGCTCCGCCAAGTACCCTGCGACGGGGTACAGGTCTGCTATGCGTGACGTTCCCTCACGCGGCGCCAGCCGCTGGCCGCCCTCCGGCCTCTAACGCGTCCCGCTGCTGGGTGCGCACACGGAGGACTCCCTCAGCGTGGCGGACCGCGGTGCTCAGCCGGCCGTCGGTCGCCCAGCACGGCTTGGCTGCCATTCCGACCAGCGTGTCGTGAGCATCACGCGCCCCGCGCCGCAGCCGAGCGACCTCCGCATCGCCGGCGGAGAGGCGGCTACTGACGGCGGTGGCGACGGAGTCGGCGACCTGGGCAACGAGCGCCTGGAACGCGAGGTTTCCCCGGGTGTCGTTGAGGTCGCTTCGGATGACGTCCTCAAGCCGCGGCTCGAGCGCCGCCCAGACCGCGTCCTGGATCTCGTCGTTCCTCTCGCGCCCCGCTGCCATCAGTCGGCGTCCTCGGCATCTGGCGCGCTGATCAACGGGGCGAACCGGATGCGGCCGGTCGGTGTGACGTACGCGCCAGAGCCATCCGCCTCCGTGTGCTGGCGGAGCGCGCCTTCCTCGCGGGCAGCGATCAGGGCGACGATGTCCTCCTGCGGCACGAGCCTCCCCCACGCATCGATGCCGACGTGAATCTGGTGGCCGTCGTGGACGCGCTGACCCGGCTTGTGCGTGTGCCCGTGTAGCAGCCACCCGCCGTTGTCCCGCAGCCGCCACTCATCGAACCGGTCCTCCCGGGTGTGGTCGCCGAACAGCGGGAAGTGCGACATCCGGACGTGCCGGCGGACGCCGGCAACCGACACCCGGCGCAGGCCAAACGGCTGCACCGCGTCGAACACGGCGTGCCACGACTGCTGCACCTCCCGGCGGATCGAGTCCTTGTGGGCCGGGTGTGCAGGGTCGTGGTTGCCCAGGATGAACACCTTCCGGCCAGGGAGCTCTTCGAACAGGCGGAGCGCCGCGGTGACTGACGTCGCCTTGCCGTTCGTCAGGTCCCCGAGCACGAACACGGTGTCGCGCTTGGTCACCTGAGCCCGCCACATCTGCGCGTACCAGGCGTCGTGCGCGGCGGTGTCGCCGTGCCCGTCCGGCCTGACGAACCCGCGCAGGCGTGCCAGCAGCTCGTGGTCGATATGCGGGTCGCTGGTGTAGAAGACGGTGCTCACAGCCGCTCTATGCGCGTGAGGCCGCCGGACGGGAACAAGCCCTCAGGCTCAGCGCTCGAACACCCACTCCGGGAGCTTGCCGCCGGACACCATGGCCTCGACGATCTGCCCGAGCCCGTGGCCGGGCTGCGCGGTCAGCGCGCGGTGTGCGAACACGTCGGCGGCCGAGGACTGCCCTCGCGCCCAAGTGAGCCAGGCGAGGGTCGCCTGGGTGCCGGCTGTCGGGAGCTGTGCTTCGATTAGCGCGGCCTCCAGCTGGCGGAGCCGTTCGATGACGGCGTCGAGTCGCTTGCGGTTGGGGCGCGGCCCTTCGCCGCACATGACGCGACCGAGACTCTCCGGGACATCGGCGCCCGACATGAAGTTCCGCTGCACGGTGAGCGCGCGCTGACCCATCCTGCGACCGCGGCACCAGCCGACCAGCGCAACATCGCGGAGCGCGGGACGCTCGAGCAGCCACCACATGCGGACGTGCTGCTGTAAGTCGAGGTTCTCCGAGTCCGCGTAGAGGAAGATCTCGTCAAGCAGTGCGCCTTCTGAGTCGAAAGGCGGCAAGGGGAAGTCAGAGGCGGTGACCGCTGCGACCACCTCCGGGTCGGCGGGCAAGACGTCAGCGGCCGCCGCCGGTGAGAGCGCCGTGCGCCCGGTACCTAGCAGCTCAGACACCGGGCGTGCCGGCTCGCCGTCGAGGATCGAACCGTACCCCTCGGCCGTGACGAACACCAGGTCCACGACGCGAAGGCCGCACTGGGCAGCACGAGCTCCGATCGCGCTCAGGAGTTCTCGGCTCTCCTTGCCGTAAACGATGGCCACGACTCCGTCGGTGCGCTCGAGCTTGCAGACGTACCCGATGACGGTCGCCGCGTACTCATCGACGATCTGGTCGTCGCCAGGCAGGTCCATCCGCATCGCGCCGATCGTGCGGTTCGACTCGAACGGCACGAGGACCAGCGACTCCTCTGGAACGAAGCCAAGGAGAGCGGGAACGTGCGAGAGAAACTGGGCGGTGGTCGCGGCCTTGACAACGGTGGTCATGATGCTCCTTAGCGTGCGCACCGGTCGGTGCGCTGACCAGTACATGCGCGGGCTCGTGGCGCTGCGCGTCACTCGCGGCTCGTCGCTCGCCACTAGGCGAACGACTCACCCGTGATCAGCTGCTGCCTGGTGCTATATTCCGAAATCGTCATATGACAACTCACGCGGCCACAGCCGAGCGCGTCGTGCGCCTCGCGGTGCAGGCCGCCGTCACTCGCCGATGGCGAGTGGGATCGCCTCCCACCGACCGCCGGCGCGCCGGCGTGCCAGCCCAACAGTGTCCGGCTGGAGGTGGTGCGCCCGGAACAGCCGGACGTAGCCCTCCGCTTCCTGCCGGCTCGTGCAGGCGGAGAAGGTCGTCACGCCATCGCCCTCGCTCAGTGCGACGCCGTACCAGCTGTCCGAGAGGACGGCGCCCGCGTCGGCCGCAGCGACGATACGCGCGGCCGGTGTCTGTCCTGCGGCCGCATCCAAGGCGTCGAAGACCCGCTCCACGATCTCTGTCGGCTCGGGCGCGTCAGTGCTCATCGGTCATCTCAGAGGCTCGAGTCTCGCGCACGAGGATCATCCGCCAGCCCAGGCCGGCGGCCGAGTACATGGTCGGGGACTTGAGCAGCGCGTCACGGAACTTGTTCGCGGCGACGGCGTACTCGGGCCGGTCGTCGGGTGGGTCGCCCTTCATGCGCAACCGATACGGGTTCTCCGCCACCTTCACCCGCGCCAACAGCATGTAGTGCGCCCGCCCCCAGAGGTGCCGGGCCGCAGCTGCAAGGAGGTATGCGACACCCACGACGGCCGCAAGCCCTGCTAGCGCGAGGAAAGGGGTCAGGACGCCCCACGTGTAGTCATTCACAGCGCACCCACGACCTCGTCGATGTGCCGGTGGTAATCCTCACGGTCCACGCGCAACGTGCCGTCCGCATCGACGGGGTCATAGGCATCGAGGTCATCGGCGAGGGCCCGGGCGACCTTCTGGGTGCGGACCTTGTCGAAGTGGCGAGGCGGTGTGGTCCGCAGGCCCGTGCCGACATGGAACACGTCGATCGTGCCCTTGTGCGGGGTGCCGGCGAGCTTCACGACAGCGTACGTCCCACTGGGGCTCAGGTAGTGCACGGCGGTCGGCCCGCGGCCGCCGTCGGGCATGACGATGTCGAGCGTGTCCATGTGCTCCCCTTCTGTCTGTCTGGACTATGCGCGGCGTCTACTCGATCGCCAGGGTGATCTCGGCCTCATGCGTCACGTGCTCCCACAGGTAGACGGACCAGGAGTGCGTGGGAGTCGCCGTCGTCCTCGTGCGCACCGTCACGCTGCCCTCATCATGATGCTTGGAGAAGGTCACCGCGTCGCCTCTGAACCATTCGGTTTGAGGCTTGCCGTGTCCATCGACGTACCGGATCTTCACCTTGCCGTAGTCGTCCACCGTGTAGTGATGGCCGGACTGCTGGAGCAGCGCGTACTCGTGCGTCTCGGATGTCACGGCGGCCTTCTCCGGGCTCGATGCCGTCGCCGCCACAGAGATCAGAGCGACGATCACCGCGCCGATCCCCCAGAAGATCCCCGGCGCCCAAGCCAGGTCGGATGTGCGGGCGTCGAGCGCGTCGGCCTGCGATTCGGTCAGCGTGCGCCACTCATACCGCTGGGCGTACATGGGAGCAAGCGCCAGGCAGGTGAGTGCGGGGACGTAGAGGTACCCAGCGAACGGGCCGAGAATCGTGGCAAGAGCCGCCGCCACGCTCTCGTAATGGATGCCGGCGGCGATCGCGAACCCTCCGACGAGGAGGGGTGCGAGCAGCATCACCGCGGCCGCAGCGATCAGCGCTCCGACGTAGAACCGCACAGGCTCCGGGCCACTGCCAGACGGCCTTGAGCGGTACACGAGCACCCAGGAGACGAGGATGCTGGCGACGAACGCGACAGCGAGCATCGGGGTCACAACACCGCCTGCCAGCAGCCAGGCTCCGACGGACAGGCCCGCGGGCGCGAGGGTGCCAACGATGCCGGCAAGCCAGCGTCGCCGGAGGGTGAAGGGGATGCCGAATGCGCGTCGGACGGTGGGTTCGGACCTGATGGCGCGGGGGCTTCTCATGCCGGCCCTATGCGCGAACGGCTACTGCGTGCGCACGCTGAGCAGCTGCCATCCCTCCGGCACGAGCTGACGCAGAGCGTCCATGTCGGGAGCGGCGATGTCGCGCACCTCATCACGGCGGACGACTTGCGCCTCGCAGGAGACAGTCGTCGACGCCTTGGCCATCGTCACCGGCGCGTCGGTCAGCTCCCACCCTTCGGGCACTTGGTTGAGGACCATCTGTCGCACCTCGGCGACCGACTCCCCCTGTGCTGTGAGCGTGCGCGTTTCGGTGGGGCGGATCCGGCCGGTGAGCATGCCTCAATCCTAGGCACGCGCATAGGAGCGGTATGGCTCACCCGCGACCCTTCCTCGTCCTCGATATCGACGGCGTTCTGCAGGCGCCGCGGATGAAGTACGGGTTCGAGCAGACCCGTGTGATCGAGGAACGGATTCCCACCGCCGAGGTCCATCCGACGATGATCCCCCGCTCCTGGTGCGGTCCGACCGGCCATCGACGCCGTCGCGAGCATGTGCTGTTCCGCACGCACGTCCGCGTGTCCCCGAGGCTCTTCAACGACCTCACCGAGCTGCCCGCCGACATCGTCATGCTGACCACCTGGCTCGAGCACGAGTCATCTCGCAGCTTCCTCACGCAGGCGACCGAAGGCCGCACCTGGTTCCCGGACGCCTGGCACCTCGCGTTCCCGGGCCGCGACGAGGACGGCTGCCTGCCGTATGACTGGAAGCTGGTTCTGCTGCGGCGCCTGCTGCGGAACGATCCCCGCCCGTTCATCTGGGTGGACGACGATGAGGTCCCCATGCACCGAGAGACCGTCGCCCGCGAGTTCGCCGGCATCCCGCATCTGGCGATCGCGCCGCACAGTGACCTCGGACTCACGCCGCACCACGTCGAGCAGATGCGAGAGTTCCTGACGACTACCGGGGTGTAAGGCGGAGGGGTAGACTCACACTTCGAACAGGTGTTCGGAGCAGAGGAGGCCATCGTGTCGGGAACAGTAGAACGCGAACAGGTGGCCGTCTGGCTCGATCCGGCAACTGGCCGTCCGGAGCGGATCGTCTGGGACTCGCGGCGCTGGCGCACCATCGACTCGCCGAGTCGGCTCTCCGGCGACGCCTGGCGGTTCACTGGTCGGGACGGGGCCGGTCAGACGCGGGTGTTCGACGTCGAGTGCGACGCGGGCATCTGGCACATCTCGCACGTGTGGCGCTGATGGGCCAGAACCGCCGTCACCCTGGATCGCTCGAGCGCGACATCGGCCGTTTCGAGCAGAAGGAGGCCCGCGCCGCGCGACCTATCGGTCTGACGGTCGCCGAGCTGCAGGCAAGCGGACCGCGCACCGACGCCGCAGCCTCGGTGCCAGTCGCCGCGTGGATCCTGCGCCGGGTGGTCTACGACGAGCCACTGCGTGTGCGGGGCCAGGCCATCGCCTGGACGCACCGGGCTGTCCTCGTCCGGTGGACGGATGAGGGAGGCGCCGCGCACGACACCTGGGTCTGGGCAGGGGCGGTCAGTCGGAGCTGACGCACGGCGGGCGTCTAAGACGCGCGCGACTGGCAGACTACCCGGTCGGAGTCGGCTCGCGGTGCAGCCCACCGGAGGGGTTCACCGGGTGTGACCCGGACTTCTCCGAAGACCATGACGTGACCCGGCCGCGCCTGGTGCTCGAGCACAACCACCAGATGAACGACGCGTACATGGACGCCCCGCCGATGTACCGGCAGTAGGCGCAGCGGTCAGTGCGATCGGCCGGGCATCACCTCGTCGGTGAGATCGAACAGCACGGCCCGGGCGACCTCCTCGGAGATCGTAAGGCCCTCCGCGTACACGAGCGGAAGCTGGCCGAGGATCGCGGCGAAGCCTGAATCGTCCGCCTTCGCGACGGCGTCTAGCTGCCATCCGCGGCCAAAGCCATCGCCCTCGCCGTCGAGGTTCGCGTGGTCGAAATTGAAGAATCGGCGCGCGATCACACGGTGGAGCACGGTGTCCGGCCTCGTCGTGTAGCGGACGTACCTGCCGGCCTCGGAGTCGAACGCGAACCACTCGTTGAACAGCTCGAGCGGGCGCTCTGCGACGCTGAGCCACGCATCGAACCGGGCGAACACCGAGTCGTAGCCACGCCCGGCGTCCTGACGCCAGTCGGCCGTGGATGAGTCGGGGTGGAACGTCACCTCCGTGCCGCCGCACGCGACAGTGAACTCCGTCTCGTTCTCCTGTGTCCACACCGAGTAGCCGCCGAAGGTCGTCGTCTCGGTGAGCGTCACCTCGCCGGTCTCCCCCATCCGCAGGCGAACCCGGTCCGCGAGCTGCCCATCGAGGACAGAGCGGATGACGGTCGGCTGGGGCGGCCACTCCCCCGTTGCGTCGGATGTGACCGTTGTCCGGGACAGAGAGGCGGGGTTGGTGATCGACGGGTGCAGCTCTGTGCTCATGGCCGATTTATGCGCGGCCGATGGGAGGCGCCCGCCTCACGGGCGACGACCTGCGAGTGCCGCCATAGGCGGCACGAGCCCGCGCATAGAGAGGTGCATGAACAGCACCGTCCAGGAAGCGCATCTGGTCCTCGTCGAGTCCGGTGTGAACGCGAACAAGTTCTACCGGCTGACCCTGTTCGACGACGGGTCCGTCAAGAAGAACTGGGGCCGCGTCGGAGCCGCAGGGCAGACCAAGATCGAGCACGGCGGCCTCTCGAACTTCCAGCGCACGCTCGCCCAGAAGAAGGCGAAGGGCTACTCCGAGGTGCAGGTCGTCTCAGGGGCGCCGGTAGCCGCCGAGGCAAGCACCGCTGCCCTCCGCGAAACAGCCACAGTGTCCCTGACCGGAGGGGCGACCGACCCGGTCCTCGTCAGCCTCGTCGACCGGCTCGTGGCCGCGAACAAGCACAGCCTCCTCGCCTCCTCCGGCGGCATGATCTCCGTGAACCTCGACGGCCAGGTGACCACACCCCTCGGGGTGATCGGCGCATCCGCACTGGCTGAGGCCCGAGCACTCCTCGCCGAGATGGCGAAGCTCCCCGCAGGGGACGCGCGCGGCCGGGTGACCGAGAAGTACCTGCGCCTTGTCCCGCAGAAGGTCCCCGTGTAGGCCGGCCGCGGGTGGGCGCAGGGGTGGCTCGACACCATGACGAGCACCCAGAAGCAAGGTGAGCTGCTCGACGCGCTGGAAGCCTCCGTCAGCTACGCGACCGCGGCCCGGCGGGCGGCGATCGCCGACTCCGGCAACGACGTCGACGCCGACTTCTTCCGATACCGCATCGAGGCCGTGGCCCCGGGAACGGAGGAGTACGAGCAGGTCGTCTCCCGGTACACCGACACCGCCCAGACCGATGTGCACTCCTGGTCTCGCACGCGGACCCCGAAGAACGTGTACCGGCTCACCGACCGCCGCCACGGCGACGACGTCGCCGCAACCCACAAGCGGGTGCGGAACGTGCGCCGGCTCTGGCACGGGACGGGGGCGGCGAACGTGCTGTCCATCCTGCAGAAGGGCTTGTTCGTCCCGCCGGCCACCGGCTCCGGCATCCACATCGCCGGCCGCATGTTCGGCGATGGCGTCTACCTCTCCCGGTCGGCGTCGAAGTCGCTCGGGTACAGCGTCGGCTACTGGGGCGGCGACAAGTCGGTCAGCGCGTTCATGTTCCTGACCCACACCGCAATGGGCTACGAGTGCCGCGCCTCGGCCAGCGAGTCGCACATCGCCGTGACCCGCCGCGCCCATCGGCCCGATGAGAGCGGCAAGTCCTACGACTCGATCGAGGTCCGCCCGGGCACCGGCGGGGTCCGCAACCACGAGGCGATCGTGTGGGACGCGATGCAGGTGAAACTCTCCTACCTGGTCGAGTTCTGACCCGCGCATAGTAGGAGCATGCGTCCGTCGATCGTCATCCTGACCGGTGCCGGCATCTCTGCGGAGTCCGGGATCCAGACCTTCCGCGGCGCCGACGCCGCGCTGTGGGCGCAGCACGATGTTGAGGATGTCGCCACCATCGGCGGCTACCGGCGCAACCCCGAGCTCGTGAACGAGTTCTACGCTGAGCGTCGACGCGACGCGGCCGCAGCGTTGCCCAACGCCGCGCATCGTGCTCTCGGTCGCTTGGGCACGGCGCTCGGTGGGAGGCTGCTTGTCGTCACGCAGAACGTCGACGATCTACACGAGCGTGGCGGGCTGCCCGACTCCTCCCTCATCCACATGCACGGGTCGCTGATCCCTGCCCTGTGTCCACTGTGCGGGGAACGCGAGGACGGCGGCCGCTACGGCGAGCTCTGCTCGACCTGCTCCATGGGTGTGCTGCGTCCGGACGTCGTGTGGTTCGGCGAGCTTCCGTACGAGATGGAGCGCATCGAGCGGGCCGTCGCCAGCGCCGACCTGTTCGTGGCCATCGGCACCTCCGGCGAGGTGTACCCGGCGGCCGGCCTCGTAGACATCGCTCGGGAGAGTGGCGTGCGAACGATGGAGCTGAACCTTGCTCCAACCTCCCGCGGCTTCGACATCGTGATCGGCGGCCCGGCGACCGTCACCGTCCCGCAGGCCGTAGACGCGATCCTCAGCGAGATCGGCTGACCGCACGCATAGGCGTGCATGACCGATACCGTCCTCCGGTACTCCAGCCAGGCCGGCCTCACCACCTTCCAGTCCGCGGCGGCCGTCGCCGAGCCGCGGACCTCCCGCCGCGTGTACACGGTCGATGACCACCGGCGCCACCGGTTCGCGCAGACCGGCGTGTTCGTCGTCGCCGCATTCGAAGGCGCGATCAGCCGGTTCGACATCGCCCAGCTCGACCAGGCGTCGCTGCTCTCCTACCTCGGGACACTCGGCGACGTTCCGCCTGCCGCTGCCCGCCTCATCCTGCGCCTGCTAGACCACGACTCCAGCGCGATCTGAGGACGGCGCGGCGCCCGCCGCGGGTCGGACAACCGTGAGTCGTTCGCGCAGCGGACGACGAACAGCGAGTGGCGCTCAGCGCCACGAGCCCGCGCATAACCCTGGCATGCACCCCCATCTTCACCGTGCCGCTCAGGCTGTCAACCGCGCGGCCCGAACCCTGCCTACGTCGGCGTCCGCGCAGGCGACGCAGGACGGCGTCCTCATCCCCCAGGACCTCGCCCGCGCGATTCTCGCGGCCGCGACAGTCGTCCACGGCGGAGCGTCCGGTCCGATGATCACGACGATCATCCGTGAGGCGCAGCGCGCGGCCGAAGGCCCCGACATCACACTCGCCGGTGACACGGCGTTGCACCTTGCCCGGGAACTGGAATCTCTGATCGCCGCGCACGAGAGGCACGAGAAGATCCGTCGCGGGATCATTCCGGGCGCCCTCAGCGGGAGCGAGGTCACCGAGCTCGCCCGGCACCACCCGCACCTGTTCCGGCGGCGCTGAGCCGGCGCCCCGGAGGCGGGGCGTCTCACGCATAGGTGGGCATGACTGCGCCCGCTGGTATCCCCTGGTCGTTCTCGTTCTGGGTGCCCGGGATCCCGGCCCCGCAGGGCTCGAAGGCGTTCAAGGGCATGAGCAGGGATGGCCACGCGATCCTGGTCGAGTCAAGCAAGAAGGTGAAGCCCTGGCGTCAACGGGTGTCGCTGTCGGCGGTCGCCGCGCAGAACCGTGCGGACCGGTTCGAGCCGCTGGATGGCCCTCTGGCGGTCTACATGGAGTTCTGGCTCCCACGCCCTACCTCGCACCCAAAAACGCGCCGTACCTATCCGGTAGGCCCGCCCGACGTGGACAAGCTGATGCGATCGACCGGCGATGCGCTCACCCAGTCCGGGACAATCCATGATGACGCCCGGATCGTGGACGCGTACCTGTCCAAGCGATTCGTCCCCACCGACGTCCGGCACGCTCTGCCCACCGACGCGGCTGAGCCCGGGGCGGTCATCCGGATCGCGCAGCTGGGCGCCGAGCACCTCGCCGCGGGCATCGTCGCGCAGCTCAGCAACGAGCAGGACTACGCGCTCGACGTGCTCGCCGAGAGCGAGCTGAGCGCGGACGAGATCGCGGGGCTCATCGCCATCCGCATCAGCGGCGCTCGCTGAGCCACCTCACCGACCGGAGATCCGCAGGGCGCGCCGCACCCCGCGACGGCTTGCGACGATGAGCGGCCGGTCGTCGTCGTCGGCTGCAAGGAAGAACTCGCCGGGGAACACGCGCTCTCGAAATCGGAACTCGGCGCGTGTGGTGGCGGCGCTCACGTAGCAGATGCCGTCCCTGCCCATCATCGCCTGGGACACCTCGAACACGTGCAGCCGGTCGCGTTCCGCCGTCGCCAAGAGCACCGCCGCCTGCCGTGTCTCCCGTCTGACCGCGCGCTGACGTCGCAGGTACGACCAGAGCAGGACGGTCGACGCGGACAGTGCGATGCCGGCGTAGCCGGCACCCGGCCACGGCGGCACGTCGGCGGCCAAGGGCGCGCCCAGCGCCAGGGTCGCCCCGACCCATCCCATGCCGGCGTACAGGCGCCGATCGAAGCGAAGCCACAGGAGCGTGCAGGCCACCGCAGCAAGTGCCGGCACCATCATGATCGGCTGCTGCGTGACGAACGCCATCACCATGCTCGTGACGGTCAGCAGGACCGAGACGCCCATCGCGGCGGCCACCGTGATCCACTGCCAGCGGGCGATGTCCACCTCGGCAGGCAGGTTATGGGGCATCGCCGGAGTCCACTGCCGTGTGTTCGATGCGGGCGTCGCGTGCGGTTCCCGCGGTTCACTGGCATTCGTCTGCTGATGGCGCGGCCGCTGGTCGCCACGAGGGGCCTGAGCCGGATGGTCCCGGTCGTAGCGTGCGCGGGCCTCCGGGGTGCCCAGCAGCGCCCAGGCAGCGTTGACCGCCTGGGCGTCTGCCGGGGACCCTCCGGCGTCGGGGTGGGTCATGCGGATGCGGGCCTTGTACGCCGCCCTGATCACCTCGTCAGGAGCCTGGCGGGTGACACCCAGGACGGCGTACGGGTCGCTCACCCGGCCTGCTCTGCCGCGGCCGCGGTCTTCTCCGCCAGGGCCCCGGCGATCAGCTCGCGGACCTCATCCGGCGTGCAGCCGATCGGGTTGATCTTCGTGTCCTGGCGGTCGTCGTACAGCTCGTTGAACCCGGGGGTCATCTGGAACTCGAGGAGCGTGAAGGCGTGCCACGCGACGGCGACCAGGTGATTGCTCCCGAGCTCCGGGTCGGTGTCCTCACCCTGCATCCACGCTGAAAGGTGCCGCTGCAGAGCCGCGACCGACGACGAGAACGGGAATCCGAGCCGCCAGTTGTCCACAGAACCGACCCGCGGGTACTTTGCGGCGCCGCGGCCGTAGTGCTTCGCGAGCTCAGTCAGTGGACGCTGCGGGATGAGATCGAACCGGGCGAGCTTCTGCTCCTTGGCAGCCCCGGTCTCGCTGGTCACGCGAACCGAATCCTGGGATGTGGGCGATGCGCTCATTGCGCGGTTTCCTTCCTCAAGGTGTGGTGCAGCGAGTCGAGGACGCCGGCCAGGACACCCTCCCAGGCGTCCGTGTCGGTCCAGGAGTCGATGCGGGGGCCGGGCAGCCCCACGTTGTAGGGCTGGGTGAATCGGACGTGCGTCCAGAACGGGTTCGGGTTACCGCCCCGCACCTCCGGCTTGTCGTCGAAAAGGATGTCGCCGAGCTCGAACGTCTTGTCCCGGGCGATGACCGTTGCCTCCGCGGCCGGCACTCCGAAGTCGCGGGCGATGGACAGGAGCTTGTCGTCGGCGCAGGTGGGGTTTCCGAGCCACGGGCTCGTGAGGGTCCGCCGGACCGCGCCGGCCTCCCCGATCGCGTCGTAGGCGTCCACGGCGCCGGGCATCAGCGGGATCTGCCGGTAGAAGCCGGGGAGGTCCATGATGACCTTGATCGCGTCCGCACGCGGGTCGCCGACGTATTCGTCGATGAACCCGAACGTGGTGATCTCCCGCAGCGGCAGCGTCGGGAAGATCCGGTTGTACTCGTGCAGGAACCAGAGCGTCCAGTCGTATTTGACCCCATCGGCGTCGAACAGGATGATCGGGGCGCGCCCGACACGGTCCTCGAACCGACGCACGGCGTCGCGGAGAGCGCTCATCCGGGTCATCCCTTCGTCACCGCGGCGCGGGAGAACAGCCACCCGGGCGCCGCCTCGTCGAGTTGCCGCTTGGCGCGGTCGGGCATGTGGCATCGGAGGCGTGCGTCGATCTGCTCCACCAGCCATGCGGCCAGCCGGTGCTCGTCATGCTCGATCGAGTGGATCGAGGGCCACCCGGTGTGCGTGGAGCGGAACGTGGACAGCTGCTGGCACATCGCGTCGAACTGCGTCAGCCTCGGAAGCTCAGCGGTGTCGGTGCGCCAGACGGTCACGGTCACGCCGCCCTCGGGCTGAAACTCGTTCTCGCGCAGATCGGTGGGTCGTACGTCCCGCAGCATCTGCTCTACTGCCGGAGGGAGGGTTCCAACTGTCATGCCGCTCTATGCGTGCAGCCCGGCGCAGCATGGGCACTCCGTGTCCGCGGCGAGCCCGCGCATAGCTGTGCCCGAGGCCACAGCGGCCGCAGACATGGAGGACAGCTCGTGAACTCACCGTTCGAGGCGGGCGAGAACGTCTACGTCATCGGCACCTCTGGTATCTTGCGCGCGAAGATCACGCGCACCACGGCGACGCTTGCCATCGTCCGCTCTGCCCACGGGCACGAGAGCAAGTACGACCGGACGGCCGGGTTCAGCGTTCCCCGCGGCGACTTCCACGCGACGACCATCGCGCGCCCGACCCGGGAACTGGACGCCCGTTACCGCGCGCAGCAGCGGAGGTCAGTGGCGTCCAAGCTCGCAGCCGCGGCCAAGCGGTTCGCCGGCGGCGACGACGCGAGCATCGCCGACATCGAGCGACTCACTGCCCTGTTCGCGAAGCTCGCTCCACTCGATCACGAGAACGGCTGACGCCTCCGCGCATAGGGCTCTATGCCCTCGCGCCTGAACCTGAACACGATCCACCCGGCTCGCAACACGCGGTTCGACTGGGACGACCTTGACCGCGGCGCCATCGCCGGGAATGTCACCGTCCACTTCGGCGACATCGCCCAGCACGTCGAACGGTTCATCCGGGACGCAGAGATGATCGTCGGGTGCGTCGCCTGGGTTCGTTCACCCAGGCTCATCGATGCCCTCTCACAGCGACCGGTGGCCCTGGTCGTCAACAAGGAGTTCGGGCTGCGGGTGGACGGGCATCCCGAACGCGCCCCTCTGCTGCGCCTGGTCGGTGGGGTTCCCGGTGACCAGGTGTACGGCGCTGACGAAACCACACTCGAGGCCGTCCGGTGCGCCGGGTGGTCGGTGCGCGGCAAGTTCGGGGCGCTGATGCACCACAAGTTTCTCGTCGCTCTCGAGGACGGCGAGCCGGTGCGGGTGTGGACGGGCTCGTTCAACCTGACGACGGGGGCCGAGTCGAACATCGAGAACGGGATGGTCATCGACGACCCGGTGATCGCCGACGCGTTCCTCTACGAGTTCTCCCGCGTCTGGGCGCTGTCAGAGCCCCTCCTGTTCCGTGAGGGTCGGCCGACGCCCGGCGATCGGCGCGGGGCAGAGCTTCGCGTACCCGCGAAAAGGGCACCACGCAAGAAGGCTGCCGTGCGCAAGCGCACGACGACTGCCAAGAAGGCCGCGGCGACGTCCAAGAAGCGCGCGGCGACTACGAAGACCAAAACGGCAGCCAAGCGCCGGTCAGTTGCGAAGAAGTAGGGGCCGCCGCGTCGGTCAGTCGAGGCCGAACGGCTCGCGCACGGCGCTCATCAGATCACACGCCAGCCAGGGCCGGCGCCAGTGTCCGGTCGGCAACCGTCAGCTCGCCCCGGAGGGTGTGCGCCCAGTCAAGTCCCCGTGCGTCGAGGTGGCGTTGAGCGCGCGTCACGCTGACATACGCAAGCCGGGCCTCCTCCGCGGCCAGCGGCTTGCGCTCACCGGTCCGGTTGTCCATCGGCGGCTCGCTGTAGTCCTCGCTGATGCGCACATGGAACCACTCCAGGCCCTTCGCGATGTGCGCGGTGGACACCGTCTGCTGGGCGTTGCCGACGGGCACCGTGCTCTCGATCGCTGCGAGCACCTTCTGTGCGCCGTGCTCATCGACGACCTTCACCAGCGCCGCGATGTCGCTGCCCGCCGGCTCCTCCTCCACGAACGCGCGGACCGCCGCCCACGAGTCGAACACGTCGAGCTCCCGGTGACTGGTCTGCCCCTTGCTCTGCAGGTCGATTGCGGCCTTGGCGAGGGCTGCGAGCTCCTTCGCCTTCCGCTCCCCTGCGATCCCGACCCTCAGACCCTTCCGCTGAGCGTCCAGGACCTCCAGCATCGCACCGCCGTTGGTCCGGGTGAGCACGGCCTCCGGCTCCCGCTCGCTGCGCCACACACTGGACTTCTTGTCCTGCAGGCCTTGCAACCGGATGTCGGAGCCGAGCAGGTCGAGCCAGAAGTTCGCCTCGTCGGCGATCGCCTGCCCGAACCGGAACGACTGGGTGAGGTTCACCCGCTCACCGCCGAACAAGTCGAGCGCGTCGATCGACCCGCGCCATTCGTAGATCGCCTGGTTGGCGTCTCCGACCGCGATGATCTGGGCGCGCTGCTGACCGAGCAGTCCGACGGTCAGCGGCTCGAGGTCCTGGGCCTCGTCGGCCAGGATGTAGTCGTAGCCGAGGTCCGGCTCGTCGAGCGCGAACCGCTTGAGGTACGTGTCGTGCTTGTGTGCGAGCTGACCGTCGGGGTTCATCCAGTCCGCCCACCAGACACGTGCCGCCTCAGCCACCCGCTCCCGCAGCCGCCGGCGCTCCCCCTGGGTGCCGAGGACGGTGGCCGGGAGGGTCACGAGGTCCGCGGTGATCTCTCGGTCCATCGACCGGCAGAACGCGCTCACCGTCTCCTCGGCGAGCCGCACGAGGGTCTGCCGGGTGAGGAACGTCCCGCCGATCGCGAACTTGTCGTCGACGCCGAGGAGCTTCGCCTTCTGTGGCCAGAACAGGAACTTCTGGTTCATCCGGGCGCGCGACGCCTGACCGTGCGTGGCATAGGCGAGGGCGTGAACGGTCGAGCAGTGGACACCCGTGCCCGCGAACCGCCGACGTGCATCGTCGGCGACCGACTTGTTGAAGGCGAGGTACAGCCCGCGCCGGCCCGCCGCGCGCTCCGCCATGAACCGCAGTGCGCTCGTCTTCCCGGTACCCGCTCCCGCGTACACGCGTACGTTGCCGCCGGAGGTGAATGCGGTGATCGCGGCCTGCTGCTCGGAGGTCGGTGTGTTGCTCAAGGGTGTGCTCGATTCTTCTGAGGCGTCGACTGTAGGCCAGGCCCCAGACACGCACACCTCTATGCGCGGTAAGGGCGGTCAGAAGGTGATGCACTTCCCCTTCTGGATGGCTGCCATGGCTCCCAGGTCGTCGATCTTGTGCCAGATGCCCGTGCTCTTGCCGACCCGGCTGTCGTAACTCCGGAACAGGTGTCCGACGCCGGTGAGGAATGTGCCGCAGTAACCCGCCGGAACCCACACCGCATCCCAGTCGTAGACGGACACGGAGTTCGCACCGGACATCACGTACGCCGTGCGTCCACCGGGGTTCACCTGCCCGTTCCCGACGTAGTCCGTCGAGATCTTCAGTGGGTCCACGCCCATGTTGTGAACCGAGCCGCACATGCTCTTGTTGCACTTCTCGCCGGCTGCGAACGCTGGCGATGCCACGCCGATCACCAGGGCGAGGACAGCGGTGATCGTCACCGCGATCCTGTGCTTGCGCCCGGTGGGCATCTGCCGGTCAGTGAGTGTCGAATTGGTCATGTTGTCTCCTTTGTCTCAGCCGCTGGCTGTTGGAGAGCTACCCTGCGGAGGGCAAGCGCGGCCGCTATGGTGATCGCATGCGAATGCGTCTGGGGGCAGCGTCCGTTCTCGTTCTTCTGGGGCTCGTCGGCGTCGTTGCCGCGGTCATCGCGTGGCATCCGTGCTGGCAGGAGGCCGACGCCCAGTGCTACCGGACGATGGACAGTGCACCAGGTGCCGCGCTGACGTTCGGACTGTGGTGGGCGGCGCTCGCTGTGACACTGGCGGTGCTCGCCTTCGGGGACCGGCGGCTCGTCTCGATCGTGGCGCTCGCCGCGTTACTCATCGGGAACCCGGTGACTGACCCGGGCTTCTTCTTCCTGGGCGTGGACACCGCGGACTCCGTGCCGTTCACGGGTGTGCTCCCCTCCGTCGCGCTCATCGTGGCAGGGGTTCTCACCGCAGCTCCGTGGCCCCGGCGCGCGCCGCTTGCAGTGCGTCCCGCCGGCTGAGCTAGCCCGCCTCGCTGCGGTGTCGCCTCGGCGCATAGGGCCGCATGACGAACCGGCGCCAGGATGAGTACGACGAGAGTGTGGCTGCGTTCCGCGGCCTGCTGAACGCGGTGTGGATGTCCGCGCTGTTCTGGGGGCCGGTCGCCGCCGGCATCTACCTCGCGGTGCGCTGACCTGCTCCGGCGTCGAGCTCGCGCAGCGACGCGGTTCGCATCACGCTGTACGCCGAGTTCCCCTGACCGTCGACCATGAACGGCATCATCAGCTCGTCGAACTGGTACATCTCGGTGTCGGCGAGGGCCGCCTGCACTTTCAGCCACTCGAGCGCGATCCGCCACGCTGTGCGCAGGGCCTGCCCCGGGGCGCGGTTAGCCTTCGGCATGCGGGTCGGTGTCTGCAGCCGTGCGGATCCCGTGCTCGACGATGTCGGCGACTCGGAGCCCTCGGACATTGTGTAGTGCACCGATTCGCGCGAGCTCCCGCAGCTTCTGCCCGGTGCACATGACGCACACGCGGAACGGGGTGAGCGCCTGGACGCCGAAGTCGCGGACGTGCTCATCGCCCCGGAAGTAGGTGGTAACGATCACTCGATCACCGGGTCGGATGCGCTGGTCGTGCGCGTAGTCTGCGGGACACACGTGGGCGCCGCGGCTTGTCGAGATACGCATGGACGGCATCAGCGCGCGCCGTCCTGCACAAACACGTGGGCCATCCAGTCGCGCGTCACGATCAGCTCGTACGTGGTGTCGTAGCAGGCGCCGGGGAACGTGAGGAAGAAGGTGTCGCACGATCTGGGCGTCGTGACCCTGTGCACCGCCATCTTGTCGCCGATGGACACATGGGTATCAGCGGGCAGCGTGAGCGTCCGGATCGCGCCGTTCTCGGTGACATCCACCTCGTACTGCGCACCGACTTTCGTGACCTCGCCCCTCTCCGCGACCCAGGTCGCACTCGGGCCCTCGTACTTCGGGCCGTCGGAGCTGGCGAGGACGATCACACCGGCGAGGAGCGCAACCACCGCAGCCACAGCGGCGGCGGTCACAGTGCCGAGCGACGCGTACTTGACGACAGCCGGCTTCTTCATGACCTTGGCGTCGAACGTCGCGACGACGCCGCCGAAGGCGGCGACGACAGCGATCATCACCCAACCGTAGAGGGTCAAGCTCATGGTCACTCCTGTGCTCGTAGGTGCAGCACTATGCGTTCGACTGCTCGAGCGCCTCGACACGGGAGGTCAGCGCCGCCACCTCTGTCCGCAGCTGGCGTGCCTCATACGCCGACCGGTTGTGCCGCCTGAGGTGCTCGGCGGTCGCGTCGGCGGCGATGATCGCATCGGCGCAGCCGGCGGCTTGCCGGACTGTGGCGCACGGCGGGTTCACGTCGTGGCCTTCGCTCGGCCGGTCGTACCCGGAGCAGCATCCGGGGATCCCGCGGATGTGCTCCGTGAGCAGCGCGATCAGCGCGCTCTTCCTGTCGCTCATCTCGTCTCGCCTCTCGTCAGGCACGACTATGCGCGGCGATCTGTTCAAGGGCGGTCCGGATGCGGATGAGCTCCTCCTGGATGCCGGCGATCGCCGCCCGTTCCCGGTCAGCGGTCCACTGCTCCGGGTGGTCCCGGCGCTGCAGCAGGTCCCGGTGGACGGCCACGATCGCCTCGGCGTCCGGGCGTGCGGCGACCCGGCGAGCGGACCGTGCTGCGACCTCCGATTCGACATGCAGCGGGATGCCCGCCCGGGCTGAGGACGGCAGGTCAGGTGACAGTGTCTGCTCGGGGGTGCCGAGCGTGCGCTCCCAGTCTCGGTACGCGGTGACGATGATCCGCAGGATCTGGAGGTGAGCGCGAGGCGCTCGGGACAGCGGACCTCTCCAGGTCACGACGGGAGGGCGGAGTCTGTGGCCGCGCGGCGCTTCAGCGCGGCGGCGGACGAGCGCCAGTACGTCACCTCGACGACCTCGAGGTCCACACCGTCGAGGTCGTCGTGCTCTGTGGCGTAGATCACGAGGTCCTCGTCGGTGAGCGGCGCGTCCGCGTCGAGGCCGAGGGTGCGGCGGACGGCCTCGCTGGAGACGAACAGGTCGCCTCGCACGTCCGCCTCGACCTTCGCCCGCACCTCGATGCGGTGGTAACGAGAGGGGTCGTAATGCTCGGGGATCAGGGCGTCGGTCATGGCGGTCTATGCGTGGTCGCTGTACTCGCGGAGGATCTCGCGGGTCGCCGCCAGATCCTCATGCGGCTCGGCGGCACGCAGCATCTCGAACACGCCGTCGGCGTTCTGAGCGACACCGTACTTCCGCAGCAGCTCGATACGCGCCGCCCTCGCGTAGCGGATGGTGAGCGCCCACACCACGACGTAGGCGAGGCCCGCCAGGACCGCAGCGATCAGGACCATGCGTCCGACCTGCAACGTCACGCAGGCGGAGACGATCGCAGCGCCGAACCCAACGCCGGTGACCCACGCGAGCCCGCGCCGTAGCGTTTCCAGCCGACGGGCAGCCGTCAGCGGCTGAGGCGGAGTGTGCGCGAGGATCCGGCTGACGTCTCCGTTGACGGCCTGTGTGATGAGCTCGGCCCGCGACGGTATGCCCTCGTCGGTCATGCGGCTGCGACGTCCGCAGCTGCGTCGGCAGGTGCCACCGCGGTCTCCGACAGGAACCGGCGCGTCTCGGTGAGGTCGGGGTGCAGGTGAGCCTGCGGGACAGCGATCGCGTACACCGCGGGCTTCGCCCGGTCGTCCACGGTGATCCCATACTGTGCGAACATCTTGTCGCGGGTCTGGCGTCGGTGCTTGCGCACGGTGTGCGCGGCGACCGCCCAGACGGTGGCCGGCGGCACGACGAACAACGGCCAGAGCACGCCGACGATCACGGTAACCAGGACCCCTGCCGCCGGTGAGAGCGCCCAGCTGAGCAGGAGCATCGGCAGGATGGCCAGCATGAGGCCGCCGGTGAACCAGTCGGCCACCTTCCGCACGATCTCCCAGCGGGCGAGTGAGGCAACCGCCGCGGCGTCGGCGGTGCTCAGCCTCTCGTAGTCGGCCTTGACGGCATCAGACAGGGTGCGGGATTCCACGGTGGCTCCTCTGGTCGGGTCACCGCCTACCCTGCGGCGACCGGGCCGCAGCCTCAGCTGGCCGACAGGCTGGTGAGCAGCTCGGCGAGGACGGGAACCGGGATCGTGACCCCGAAGGCGCCGTGCAGGAGCTCGGCGTCGGGAAACAGCGCGCGGAGCGTTTTCACCACCCCGGTCTCAGGGTGGGAGCGCTCGGCCACCGGCGCAGCGGCAGGTTCCTCGGTCGCAACCATGATCAGCGGGGTGAGGGCGCAGGCGGAGATCACCTCGATGCTCGCGCTGAAGCCGTGGCTGTGGCCGCTTGCCGCGGGGGCGCCGGCGAACAGGTTGCCGATCGAGCCGGTTCCCATGTCCTCGGCGACAGCGCGCGCCGAGGCGGTCGCATCCTCGGCCGACAGCGGAGAACCTGCGAACGGGGTCGGCCGGAACAGGACACCCAGCATGCCTGTCTTCTTGTGATGCAGGTGCTGGGGCGCCGGCTCGATCGGCGCGCCGGACTGCACGCGGCGGTACGCGCTCGTGTCGATCGGGACGAAGACGGTCCGGTCTTTCGGGGAGTGGGAGTATGCGGCGAACGGCCGCACTTCTTTCTGCTTCACGGGCTGGGCTTTCTGGGAGGGTGTACAGGTGATGTACGCGGCCCCGCCCATCCGTCAGCTCGCGGCCAGTGCCAGCGCGGCGTCGCTGATCGGCCAGGTCACGCTCGTGGAGAACGACGGCTCGGTGCGCTGCCGGTATGCGATGTAACGGGTCATCTGGTCCCGGAACCACACCTTCTGCTGGGCGTGCAGCACTCGCGGTTTGCGCGCGGCGAACTGCGGGTGTCGCAGCTGCTTCAGCACGACGCGGCCGGAGGCCAGGGCATCGGCGGACGCCTCATGGGCGTTGTCCAGAGCGACGCCGTAGATGCGGGCAAGGTCCGTCAGTCGCCGTCCGCCCTTCCGGTAGCGGTCCAGCTGCCGGTCGAGCACGAGCGAGTCGAGGACCACGAACTCACGCGCCCAGGACAGCGCCTCCGGCGAGGTGCGGCCGATGCGAATCAGCGAGGAGAGCATGGTGCTCAGGTCGTACGAGATGTTCTGGCCGGCAAGCGGCGCGCCGCCGTCACACCACGCGGAGAGGGTCTGCTGGATATCCAGGAGCGTCGCGGCCTCGTCAGCGCCGTGCGCCCGCGCGTGCTCGGTCGTGATGCCGTGGACAGCGGTCGCCTCGGCTGGGATCTCATACCCGTCGGGACGGATGAGCCAGGAGCGCTCCTCGACGACGTCTCCTTGCGCGTCGAGCAGGCCCGCGTAGGCGGTGACCACCCGGCAGGTCGTGGGGTCCGTCCCCGTGGTCTCGAGGTCGAAGCAGGTGACCTGGTGCGCGCTCATGTGGCCGCTCCCGCCGTCTCTCGGTGTTCGCTCGCAAGGAGCAGCTGCAGCTCACGGTCGATGTCGAACTCACGGCCGCCGTCCGGCGCGTCGGGAACGACGGGGGCATCATCGTCCGGGCCGTCTCCCGGGTCGTCGTCGTCAGGGTCCTCGAAGCCGAGCACCCTGTCGAACACACCGAGCTCGGTGAGTGCGGTGAACACCAGCATGCCGACGGCGGCAGCCCCCGTGAACAACGCCTTCATCGGTTCGAGCTCGATCCCGGCGATCCCGCCGATCGAGATGCTCGCGACCGCCCAACCACAGAACGTGGCTGCAAGCAGCGAACCGATGGTCGTCTGGGTGCAGACGCACACCCATGCTGCGGCGACGGCCGCCATCCCGGCGAGGGTCAGCGTGTCGCCGACGGGCCGCGACCCGAGCACGAGCGATGCGATCAGGGCGACGGTGAGCAGGCCGGGGACGACCATTCGGTGCCAGAGGTTCATGCCCTTGCTATGCGTGACGCGCATAGCAGTGTGCGAGGCAGCACCCCGCTCCTCGGATCGGAGGGAATCATGGACATTCACACGCCACTCGGCGCCGGCTACCCGTCGGTGGGCCTGGTCACCGTGCGCAGCGAGCTCTCCGACCTGCAGGGATACGCGTTCCTCGTCTCCGACGCCGACGGGGCGGCTGTCACGGAGGCCGGCACGACCTGCGGCGGTCGCAAGGGCCGCAACGAGCTCGCGCTGAAACTTGCGACCATGGCGGTCGAGCGCGGTGCGATGATCTGGGCGTGGCCCGCGCACGTACGGAAGGTCCTGGCTGAGTCTGCGTTCCGTGATCGGCTGGTGCCGGCGAGCGACCTGTCCTACCGGGAGGCCATCTACCAGGACGCGGTCGACCGTGCGTCTGCCGCGCTCGCGCGTCGCGAGCGCGGCGTGCTTGTGCGGCGACAGACGGTCGCCACCGATGGCAGCCGTGGCCGGGCGACCGGCGACGGCGGATGGGCTTGGGTGCATGAGGACGGCAGCTGGGCGCACAGCGGGTGCACCGCGGTGAGCGCGTTCCACGCGGAGCTCCTCGCGATCCGCAGCGCGGTCACCGCGAACCGAGCCCCGCGCCTCGAGATCCTCTCTGACAGCAAGCGTGCTGTGGCAGTCCTGTCCTCGGGGACCGCGGCGACGCAGGCGGCCGGAGGCCGCGTGGAGCACCGTGTAGTGACGGAGGTCCTGCGCCACATCGAGGGCCGCGACGTCACGTTCACGTGGGTGCGCGGTCACAACGGACATCCGTTGAACGAGACGGCCGACCGGCTGGCTCTCCTTGCCCGCCGCTCCCGCCAGCAGTCGATCCCCGACCACACTCGTCAGGAGATCGCAGAGTCGATCGTCCAGGACTATCTGACCGGCGCCGTGGTCGCCCTGTCCGCTGCGTGACGGCGGCTGCGGACGGCGGGTGTCGCGCGGAGCGCGGCGATCAACCGGACGACGGAGCGCCGCTGTGCGACGAGCGTCGCGTGGAACAGGTCGATCGCAGCGTCCGTCGCCTCGTGCGCGCGCCACTCGCCGGCGGATCGTACGGTCATCATTCTCCTCGGGTGGTCAGGAACACCTCGTCGGCGACGCTCAGCAGCCCGCCGGTGTCCTTCATCCTGGTGGTCACCGCCGACATGGCCCGCCAGTCGTCGAGCAGCTCGGTGGCCGCGGTGAGCGGTCGGGTAGACAGACCGAGCTCCGCGGCTCGCTCTGCCATCCACGCCTCCGACGACAGATGGTAGGTCGGGATCCCGAAGGCCTGCGCCAGGTGTAGGTCAGACCCCGGGTGACCGATGACCGCGCCCGCGCGGCTCAGCTGCTCGGCGAGAGCCAAGGGCGCCTGCGGGTAAGCCTCCCAGGCGCGCGGGCCTTCGTCTTCGTCGGCGGCGACCATGACCGGCGCGTCGCGTGCGATCGTCTCCACCATGCGGGACAGAGCGAGCCCGCTGCCAGGGGTGCCGCGGGTGAGCGATGCGAGCACCAGGATCGCGTCGGCTGACACGCCGATGACCCCTGGCAGCTCGTCGAGGCGCGGGTCGTACGCGAGACCCGCGTCGACGCCGGCTGCCGCGTACCCGGCGCGTCCGACAGGCGACGTCGCGATGACCTGATCGAACACGGACAGATGAGGGCTTGCCGTGCTGGCGCCGCCGGTCTGCACGAAGATCGAGGGCATCCCGACGCCGGCTGCGAACTGCGCGAAGTGCGCGTCGAGGGCGCTCGGCGCCGACCCGAATACCACAAGGGCGTCGGCGGCCGCGGCATCCGTCGCCGACGTTGAGACCTTCACCCCGTCGGGGGCGACGGCCCCGGCGTCCCGCACCATCCAGGTGAGGGAGAACCGGTCGTCATAGGCCAGCGGGAGCAGCGGGTCGGAGTCGGCGGACGGGGTGACGGCTGCGATCTTCAACGGCATGCCACGTACCCTGCGGCGGTCAGTCGTCGAGCAGATCGTCGTCGGTGTCGAACGATCCAGCCGAGTCGACCCCGCACACCTGACAGCGGATCGCGTCGTTCTCCGAGCAGTTAGTCCACGAGCGGTCCCCCTCATCCTCGGCGGCGTCCGCGATCTCGTCGAGCCGGTCACGATAGACGGTTGTGAAGTGCTCGGCGCACAGGACAGCCTCGGCCATCGCCGTCTCGGAGACGGTGGTCCGCGCGTACAGGATGACCGATGCGACGGGCAGGTCGAACGCGATGCTGGGGAGCGCGGTTGCGGGGGTCATGTCCCGTCTATGCGCAGTCGGCCGCCGCGTCCCGCAGGTGGGAGGCGTAGAGCACGTACCCCTCGCCGGCGTCGGCGACCTTGTAACCGCCGTCCCACCCGCTCATGAACGCCACCACCCGCTGTGCGACCGCCACGTCGCCGACGAGGAGCGAGCGAAGGTCCGCGGAGAGCAGCGTCCGGTCGCCCGCGCACGCGACGAGCTCCGTATCGGCCGGCCAGTGCTCGAGGAACAGCTCGATGTGTGCCCGGATCACAGCCTTCTTGCGCCGAACCTCGTAGTCGTGCATGCACGGCGTGCAGTAGTGCACATGCCCGTCGACAACGCCCTCCGGGTTCGAGAATCGCTCCATTGGGATCGCCACACATGCCGGCTCGTCGGGGTGATGGATGCACAGGAGCGGGAAGTGGTCGACGCCCAGAACGGTGAACTCTCCCGTCCGCCGGTCGCGCTCAGCGCGCGGGGCACCAGGGCTGGTTGCCGGCCGCGACCACGGAGACGCGATCTGGAACCGGGTGACGGTGAGGCTGCCGCCCGCGTCAGAGGGGCCGTGGCCGTACTCGTAGACCCAGCGGGAGTCGTGGTCACACAGCTCGTCACCCTCGCACTCGCAAGGGAGCGGATGCGTGGACCGCCACAGGTGCTCGACCTCGAAGCCGAAATCGAACCCGCACTCGCGGTAGTCCGTCTCTGCCCACACGACGGTCGCCATGAACAGCTCGATGTCACGGTCGTCGAGGTGCCCGTGCGCGTCGATGCTCATCAGCGAACCGAGGTCGCCGTCACTGCCGATCTCGTAGGTGAGGTCGTATTCCGGTGGGGCTAGGGCGCTCATGCTCGGACTATGCGCGGCACACTCTCGTGGCACGAGATAGTGGCCGTGGCGGCTACTTGAACTTCGGCAGATGCTCGGGGCTCAATGCCGAGCCATCGGCAAAGGATCCATGGCTGGTGACCTTCTCGACGTGTCGAGCTCGCTGGCGTAGCTGCCGTCGTTGGTCAGCGACACCGCCTGAGCGTCGGCGATGTGGGAGAGGTCAGCGGTCGCCGCCGCATCCTGGGCGGCGTGAACCCATCCGGGCACCATGAGCACACCGATGCCAGCGGTGATGATGCCCACGGCAACTCCACCGAGGACGAGGAAGGGGTTGGCCAAGATCCGCTCCGAACGACGAGGGCGCGACAGCGGATGCCGCCACGCCGCTCACCCTGCGGAGGGTGGCCGGTTACGGTCCGCCGAGGTGCTCCTCGATGGTCAGGCACAGCTCAAGCTCGAGGCTTTCGGAGAGCTTGGCGAGTGTCGCAAGAGGCGGGTGCGACTGTCCCCGCTCGATCCGCGAGATCTTTCCCTGAGGAATGCCGCTGCGTCGTTCGAGGTCCTTCTGCGTCAGCCCGAGCTCGCGCCGGCGGCGGGAGAGGACGACGCCCAGCCCCGATCGGTCATCCGCGGCGAGAACCGATGAGGTCAGCATGTCTCATCATGTTCATGCGCGCGACTAAATCTCAAGCCGAGCGGTCAGTCATAGTACCCGCCGCCCCACACACTGTTCCGGCGCTGCGGGCGCAGCTCGACCTGCGAATCGTCGACCGGGTCACCGGACCGCGCCTGCCGCTTCAGCCGATGGACCGACTGGCGAACCGTCTGACGTTCAGGCACACGGTAGCGCTTGTGGATATCGTCAGCTGCCATCCCGAAGCGGTACCGCTCCAGCTCGTACTGCTCCGTGCCGTGATGGATCCTCAGCTGACTCCGCTTGATGTCGCCGCGTGCGTGGCGCACCTTGAACGGAGCGTCCTTGTCGGTGCGGCTCACGACCGTTCCCCTTTCAGACGAGCGATCTCGGCACGAGACTCCCGCAGCTCGGCGATCAGCTGGGCTACGGCGTCCGGGGACGCCGCGGCGATCCACGCCTTGTCGGCGTCGGAGATGTTGAGCTCCAGTGTGCAGGCGGAACGGTATCCGCAGCCGCCGTCGTGCGTCGCGTCCAGGACCTCGGTGTCGTACTCGTAGACGCCTGGCTCGCCAGCGCGGCCTTCGAGGGTCGGCGGGCCGTACCGGTACTCGACCCACCTCCAGGGGCCACGGGTTGCGGCCTGTGCCAGCCGTTCCAGGTCGCCCAGGTCGATCATCACGTTCACCGCCTCTCACCGCGTATATGCGCGGCGCGGAGGTCCGCAAGCCCCTCTCCCAGAGATGAAAGCGGCAGTAGCGTCTCGGCATGGCAAACAACGATGAGGACCGCTACGTCGTCCCGGGCCGCGACGGCGGCTGGGACCTGGTGAAGGAAGCGCACGAGCGCGCCTCCGGGCACTTCAAGACCCAGCACGAGGCGATCGCCCGCGCCCGGGAGATCGTCGCGAAGACCGGACGGGGACTCGGGGAGGTGCGGATTATGGGTGAGGACGGCAAGTTCCGCGACTCCGACTCCGGATCCCGTAGCGAGACCTCGGCGAAGGACACCCGCTGACGTCCAGTCCGCTGCGCACTCCCCCGGCTACCGTCCTCGCGCGGCCGGTGTCCCGCATCCCCGGAGCGGATGCGATGCCCGGGGGCAGCCGGTACGAGATCAAGTGGGACGGGTTCAGGGCGACGATCGCCCGCACGGCGGGAGAGGTCACCATCTGGTCCCGTCGCGGCACCGACATGACGACCGCGTTCCCCGAGATCGCGGACGCCGCATCTGCGCTACCTGACGACTCGCTGTTCGACGGCGAGATCGTCGCGTGGGTGGTTGGGCGGCTCAACTTCGATGTGCTGCTCACGCGGCTCAACGCCAGCGCGCGGCGATCGGCGGCGCTCGCGCGGGCGACACCGGCATCCCTGGTGCTGTTCGATGTGCTCGTCCTCGCAGGCGCCGACCTACGCCTCGAGCCGTACGACACGAGGCGGGCGGCGCTCGCCGAGCAGGCAGCCGGATGGCGTCCTCCGCTGACGCTGTCGCCGATGACCCAGGACGCGGGCGAGGCGCACGAGTGGTTCGACGATATGGCGGCCGCCGGGATAGAGGGCCTCGTCGTGAAGGGTGGATCGCAGCCATACGCCGGTGGGGAGCGGATTTGGCTGAAGGTCAAGAGGCGAGAGAACCAGGATGTCGTCGTGGGCGCCGTCATCGGCCCACTGCGCGCCCCAGAGCAGGTGGTGGTGGGACTCATCGTGGACGGTGAGCTGCGGATCGCCGGCCGCAGCGCGCCGCTCAGCGCGACCGTGTCCCGGCAACTCGGCGCGCTGCTTCGGGAGCCTGCCGGGGCGCACCCCTGGCCGGAGGTGGTGGGACCGGGGACTCTGGACCGGTTCAACGCCAGTCGCGATCCTGTCCGGCTCACCCTTGTCGAACCGGTCATCGCCGAGGTGTCTGCGGACTCCGCGCGCACCCACGGCGTGTTCCGTCATGCGGTCCGGTTCGAGCGGCTGCGCTCCGACCTCGAGTCAGCGGTCGACGAGCCGGGCACTGATCGTCAGCCGCCAGCATGAGCGGCTGCCGCTCGCTGCGCTTCCAGTTCGACCTCGAACTCGTCGATGTCCGCGTGGCACGGGCAATCGCACCGGTACTTGCGTTCGTGGCAGTACCGGTGCGACCCGGGCGAGTAGAACATGCAGTGACCGGTGAGCCGCTTGTCGTCCGATGCCATGTCGGCCTATGCGCTACCCCTTCACGCAGAGGACCGTCTGCAGATGCTCGACGACCTCGACGAGGTCCGACTGTGCGGCGATCACATCGTGGATGTCCTTGTACGCGTACGTGATCTCGTCGATCACGCCAGCGTCCTTCCGGGACTCGATTCCGGCCATCGACTCCTCGACGTCAGCGACGGTGAACCGTCGCTTCGCCTCGCCGCGACTCATCCTCCGGCCCGCGCCGTGGGATGCGCTCGTCAGCGAGTCCTCGTTGCCCAGCCCGCGGACGATGTACGAGCCGGTGGCCATCGACCCGGGGATCAGAGCGAGTTCGCCGCTCTTGGCGCTGATCGCGCCCTTCCGCGTGACGATCATCGCCTGACCGAGGTGAGTCTCCTCCGCGACGTAGTTGTGGTGGCAGTTCACGTCGTCGTCGAAGGTGATGGGCTCGGCGCGGATGCCGGCGAAGTGCCGCTCGATCTCACGCTTGACCAGCGCCATCATCACGGTGCGCGAACGCATCGCGTATTCCTGCGCCCAGGTGAGGTCGCGCCGGTACGCTTCCATCTGCGGCGACCCCTTCAGGAACACGGCCAATTCCCGGACCGGGAGGTCCTGGTTGTGCGGAAGGGCCTTCGCGATCTCGATGTGCCGCTCGGCGAGTTCCTTGCCGATGTTGCGGGACCCGGAGTGCAGCGTGATCCAGATGCGGCCGACCGAATCGGTGCACAACTCGATGAAGTGGTTGCCTCCGCCGAGGGTTCCCATCTGCCGGTGTGCCTTCGTCTCGATGCGCTGGACGCCGTTGTGCAGGTCCTTGAACCCGCCCCAGAACCGGTTCCACCCTCCGCCGTGGGCCAGGTCCAGCCCGCGCAGGTTCACGGCCTCGTCGTGCGAATTGAACCCGACCGGAATCGCCGCCTCGATACGCAGGCGGAGCTTGTGCAGATCGTCGTTGACATCCTCGAGCGTCAGGCTCGTGCGGACGGCGTTGACACCGCACCCGATGTCTACGCCGACCGCCGACGGGCAGATCGCGGTGGTCGATCCGATGACCGTGCCGATCGTCGCGCCTGCCCCCAGGTGCACATCCGGCATGACTCGCAGCTCGTCCACCCACGGGAGGGCACCGACGTCGCGGATCTGCTGGACGGCCTGCGACTCGACCTCCCATTCGTTGGCCCACATGAGGGTCCGCGCTTTGGCCCCAGCCAGGGCGACAGGGAACTCGTTCATCTCAGATGCCTTCCTCGTTCGATCGTCTCGTGTTCATGCGCGGGCTGGGGATCAGGCGATGCCCAGCGCTACCGTGTCCACGCCCGCGCGGGCGATCGCGAGCACCAGCGTGTCGCGGCGTGTGACCTCGCGCGGCTGGAACAGCAGCGGCATCCCCGCCTCGGCAGGCGTACGGTCGGCCTTGACGTTGTTGCATCGTTGGCAGCACGCCACGGTTCCCAGCCAGGTGTTGCCTCCGCCGCGTGAGCGGGGCAGAACGTGGTCGACGGTGCTCGCGTGCTTCCCGCAGTACGCGCACGTGTGGTTGTCGCGTTCGAGGAGACCGTGGCGTGTCCATGGCATCTGCTCGTAGCGGTACGGGACCCGAACCATCTCCCGGAACTGGACGACGCGCGGAAGCGGCAGCTCGGCGGCCGCCGACCGTACACTCCGCCCGGGCACAGCGTCCACGATGACCGCACGCTCGCGGATCAGGAGCGCGACCGCGCGGGCCAGTGGGACGATGCCCAGAGGCTCGAAGGACGCGTTGAGCACGACGACACCTTCTGTTCGCATGCGGCGCATCGTGTTCTCCTTCCTCGTCGCATGACTGATGCTCAGTTGCATTCAGCGGAAGATGACGAACGAGGTGCCAGCAGGATTCGAACCCGCGTGTGCGGCTTTGCAGGCCGCCGCCTCACCACTCGGCCAGGGCACCAGAGACCAGCCACGCGCCTCGCGCGGGGTGATCGTGTGGGTTCCGGCCCTCTACACGAGGGCCGGTGCGAACGCGGCAACGCACCCGGAGACGAGGACGGCCGCGACGACCACCACGACGACGACCTTGAGAACGCGGGCCCGGGATTCCATTGGACTTCCTCTCGACCAGCGCCTATGCGTGTGCCTCGAGCGGGACTCGAACCCACTACCTGCCGCTTAGAAGGCGGCCGCTCTTCCGGATGAGCTACCGAGGCGGGTGGTGCGCACGGCAGGATTCGAACCTGCGGCATCGGCCTCCGGAGGGCCGCGTTCTGTCCGCTGAACTACGCGCGCGCGTGCACGGCATCCTGCCGTCCCGCTACGATCTGTCGCGGAAGGCGTCACCCCCGGCCGGGTTGGCGCCTTCCCCCACGCTGCGGCATGGAGCCCCCGACAGGATTCGAACCTGCGAACCTCCTCGTCCGTAGCGAGGTGCTCTGTCCAGCTGAGCTACAGGGGCGTGGAGCGGATGACGAGACTCGAACTCGCGACCTTCACCTTGGCAAGGTGACGCGCTGCCAACTGCGCTACATCCACGTGTGCGCGCGTCCCGGCCGCGCGCTGCCGTCGTGGGTCCCCAGGGGCTCGAACCCTGTCATGCCGAGGTAAAAGCCCGGAGCCCGTCCAGTCGGGCGCGAGACCCGCGGCGCAAGCGAGCGCTTTCGTAGCATGCGGGAGCTCACGACGTCCGCATCGTGGGCGGAGTGCCGTCACGAGGAGTCGAACCTCGGCTTCCCGATTACGAAACGGGTGGTCTGCCGCTGACCTATGACGGCTCGCGGCGTACCGAGCACCGCTTGGACTCGTCGCACTCAGCGCGGACGACTCGTCTGGTGGCGACGACGGGGGTCGAACCCGTGGCCTTGCGATTTTCAGTCGCACGCTCTACCTGCTGAGCTACGACGCCAGGTGCCGGCCGCCGGCGCCGGCGGCCCGCGCGATGTTCACGCGGAACGGAGCAGCGCGTCGGCGCTGACCGTGCGGAACGTGAGCAGGAAGGTGCGCTCGGGGGTCGCTCGGATCCGGTGGGACACACGGATGTGCCCTTCCAGACGCGCGTCGGCGTTCACCACGACCACGCGCTCAGCGCCCTGGGCGATGAGCGCCTTGACGAGCTCGTCGGCGGCACCCTGGGACACGGACTCCGCGTCCCCTGCAGAGATGACGAAGTCCTGTGCTGCGGTGCTGCCGATCAGGCGCCGGACGCTGTTTCGTGCGCCGAGGAACCTCGGCAGTGTGATGACGGTCTTGCTCATGATGCTCTCCTCTCTGTCATCGGAAAATGGTGGCGCAGGCGGGAATCGAACCCGCGACTACCCGGGTGAAAGCCGGGCGGTTCGTACCAGCAGAACCAACCGCGTCAGGGCGACCCGCACCGGCTCGCTTCGGGCGACCGACGGGACTCGAACCCGCACAGAACCGGACCCACGATCCGGCGCATTGACCGTCTCTGCCACGGCCGCCATGGTGCCCACCGCGAGGCTCGGTTCCCTCCGTGGGCTCTCGCCGCGGCATTTCAGTGCCCGCGAGCAGACGGTCGGTCGTCACCCTGTGTCCGGCAATTACCTGGCTGCCGGCGACCCTTCTCGGTGCGCTCCCCCGCAAGGATTCGAACCTCGCCTTCAGCGTCCAGAGCGCTGCGTGCTGCCAGCTACACCACGGGGGATCAGCCCCAGACGGGGCCGTTGTGCTGACCGACGGTCAGCGGCTGCGGGCGCGGTACTTACGTGCCGCGTCAGTGTGGAGAATGGCCGGGTCCGGGAACAGCGGATCCGGGTCTGCGCCCGATTCCCTGCGGAGACCCTCGAGCCACCGGCGCCCATCCCGCTCCGAGCACTGCAGTATGTCGGCGTCCTGGAGGATCGCGCCAGCCGCGTCCGCCGGCGGGTGGTGCGGGTACTCGGTCTGGGGGATCAGCTCTGCGACCGCCTCCCGGTAGCCGGCCGGCGCGTGGCGAGCGGCGAACTCGACGGCGCGCGCGATGTTGTCCCGCTCCGTGTCACCCGGGATGTAGTCCGCGTCGTGGAACAGGCCGGCCAGAGCGAGCGGGGCGATCTCGTCGACGCCCTCGTCCCGAGCGAAGTCGATGGCACGCAGCGCGGTCGAGACCCCGTGAGCCGCCCCGTGGTACGGCAGGTGTGCCGCCCGGTTGTGGTCGTATGCGGCGAGGGCCGTCGTATGAGGCAGGCCGAGCGCGCTGAAGACGTGGAGGAGACGGGCGAGGCGATCCAGATCCCGACCGCTCGGCTCCGGCTCGAACACCTGCGCGCGCCGGCGCGCGGGTCCCCAGATCTTGGCGAGGAGCCGTGACGAGGGATCCACCTCCGTGAACCAGGTGTAGTCACCGAACGGCAGCAGCGAGTCGAACTGGTTGCTGTCGACGACCCACTGTCGACCGCAGTCGCCGCAGGCCCAGCTGTCCCCGATCCTCCGTCCGAATCGGAACGGGACGACGCAGTCGATGTTCTCCATGGCTGCCTATGCGTCGCGGAGACAGGACTCGAACCTGTGGCCGCGGCATTATGAGTGCCGCGCTCTACCATCTGAGCTACTCCGCGAGGCGGTCTGGCGATGCTCGGGCTTTGTGACGGCGGGATCCTGATGCACGCACCCTCTCGAGTGGATCCCTGTGCCTTCCCGCGATGCGGCGAGCATTCTTATGTGGGTGCCTACGCCAGACACGTACCCCCTCCGGGGTTCGAACCCGGACGCCCCGAAGGGCACTGGCTCCTCAAGCCAGCCCGTCTGCCGATTCCAGCAAGGGGGTTCGGGACGACAGCGGGCTTGCGAACCACTGTCACCCCTCAGCATTCTGCGGGTGCCTACCCCGCCATCTCGACGCGCTTTCGGAACCCCGGCAGCTGTGAACCGTGGTGGCGTCAGAGCCCGAAGGAGTGCGCAAGATCCCTCCGGACAGGCCTCGTCTGGCTGGCGGGAACCGAACCCGCGACCTCCGCGTCCCGAACGCGGCGCTCTTCCGTGCTGAGCTACAGCCGGTCGTTCGGCCCTGATGGGCCGACGTGGTTGCGGGAGCAGGATTTGAACCTGCGATCTCCGGCGTATGAAACCGGCGGGGACGACCAAGCTCCCCTACCCCGCGAGTAGCCCCAGCCGGATTCGAACCGGCGTCACCGCCGTGAGGGGGCGGTGTCCTACCACTAGACGATGAGGCCAAGGGAATGCATTGTGGATGTGCCCAGAGCGGGGGTCGAACCCGCATGCGCGTCTGCGCGCTGCGCCCTGAACGCAGTGTGTCTTCCAGTTCCACCATCTGGGCAGAGTGGCCGCGGATTGCACTGCTCGGCCGTTCAGCGTTGCGGAGGGCGAGGGGATCGAACCCCCGTCCGGTCACCCGGGCATCCGCTTTCAAGGCGGTCGCATTGCCACTCTGCCAGCCCTCCAAGTGCGGCTTCCCTGTGCTCAGCTCTCGCCGGTCGCTCCCATGACCAGCTCGCGGTAGGAGCGGGGGTCGAACCCGCACGCGCTTTCACGCAGTCCGATTTCGAATCGGGTGCCGCCGCCAATCGGCTGGTCCTACCGGGGGTAGGACCAGTACTCGCAGGTCGCTTGCGCGACAGGCTCGCAGGCTGGCCCACCAAGAACGGCCGAAGCCGTTGCGGAGAGGGCGAGATTCGAACTCGCGGGCGGTTTGCACCGCACGACGGCTTAGCAAGCCGCTCCCTTAGGCCGCTCGGGCACCTCTCCATGACCGCCGATTCGCGTACGCAGGCTCAGCGGCCGAAGCCTCGATAGCCGCACGCCCCTGTGGCGGCGGCGGTCGTGCTCCCACGAGGTGTCGATCCCCGCGCAGCGACCGTGTAAAGGTCACCTGGGCGCCGGCCCCAGGAGCGTCGCGACGGCATACCCGACGCTGGTGCCGGAAGCAGGACTCGAACCCGCCGCCCTCCGCTTACAAGGCGGACGCTCTACCTGATGAGCTATTCCGGCTGGCGCGGCCGTTTCGAGCGGGATGGATCCGTCCCTGCTGCTCGACGTGCCGCATACGCGCCGCTGGCGCGCGTGGAGACACGGGGAATCGAACCCCGATATCCTGCTTGCAAAACAGGCGCCCTACCGTTAGACGATGTCCCCCTTCGCGATACGGCCAGCATGCGCATGCCGCCCGTACCGCTCGCCGTGTCGTGGCTATCCGCCGCCGATTGAGACACCCCGAGAGGCTTCGCGTGTGGCGGTTCGCGTGCATTCGACAGGAATCGAACCTGCCACCGTCCTGCGATGGCGCCCGTCTTTCGACGGGCGCCGCAGACGGCAAGATGTCCAAAGACCACCGTGGATGACCCGGACGTCACCCCGTAGGCGATCCCACCTCCCCTGACCATCAGGTTCGAATGCGACCGGCGCGCGTCGACGCCGAGTTTCGGTCGGCCGTGTGCTCGTGGAGATGGCGGGAATCGAACCCGCGTGCATGCGCCGGCGTCATGTTCTTCTACGTGCGTATCCCGGCTGTTCCTTTCTCGACCCCTGCGTCCCGCGCCGGGCGGCGTATCAGGCTGGTCTACCCGCGGGGATCTTGCGAGAGCTCCCCGCGGGCTGCACTCTCGTGTGACCGGATCGTGACACCGTGTCCCCGTGCCCTCCGGTCAGGAAGCGCGGGACGGTGGCTCACGCCGCGAGGGCGAAAGCGGACTTCTGCTGGTTGGCAGTTGTTGGTGCGCGGTGGGATTTACGAGACCGCCGTGCGAGCCTCGGCACGCTTCACCATGAAGCAATCGGAGCATGTCGAAACCGATCATCCCCGTGATCGGCAGCGCCCGGAGGCGCCGCCGTCGAGCCACGACCGGGGGTTGAACCCGGGGCCTCGTTCTTACCAAGAACGCGCTCTACCTGCTGAGCTATCGCGGCGTGTTTCGTTCAGTGTGGAGTTGCGCGTGATCGGGCGGCTCGTGCCGCACCCTCTCTATGCGCGGTCCGTCGGCCAGATTGGAGGGGTTCGAACGGTGTCAGCAGTCAGGTACAGGAATGACCTTGACGAACTGTCCGGGCAGGACGTCGAGGGCGATCTTCCCGCTCGACGCGAAGCTGCCGTCGTCGGCGACGTCGCCGCTCTTGAAGCAGCCCTCGAACCGTCGGCCCTTGGCGTCCGCGATCTCGAACCCGCCGGGTACCTGTCCATCCTCGAGGTAGTCCATGCTCTCCGGCTTGACGACCCCGGTGACGGAGATCCTCGGGACGCTACCCCGCTTCTCAACCAGCTTCGGTGCGAGGCTGCTGAATGCCGGCGCCGCGTTGCCGAGGTAGGCGATTGCGTCGATGTTGGAGTGGCTGTCCACGTCGATTTCGCTCAGCTCGGCCGTCGCGGTGTCCGGGACACAGGACGGTGTCCGATACTTCAGGTTCGTGATGAAGCCGGTGGTCACAGCCTGTTTCGTCCCCGGCGCGATGAACGACGCTTTCACCTCGCCCGTGTAGCACCTGGCTCCCACAGCATCGTTCAGCGCGACACGGATGGTCGCTGACTCCCAGTGCTCACGACTCTTGTTCGTCAGGACAGCGGTCACGCGTGTCCCGTTCGTGCCGAGGTACGTGACCATCTTCGCCGGGGAGATCTGGTACTCCTTGGCCGCCGGTGTGCGGACGTCGGACCCGTTGTGGGCCTGAGCCGCGAAGCCGCCGGTGCCGGCGAACATCACCGAGATGACGGCTGACACCCGAAACAGGGACAGCACGAAAGCCACGATGGTCGTCACCATCCAGCCGCGCGTGAACTTGCTCTTGTCGTGGCGGACCGCCTTCGAGATGAAGTGAACGATGATGGCCGCCGCGACGAGCATGACCATCTTGGCTGTGCCGATGGGGTCGAAGAGCATGTCGAGCACGCTGGACTGGAGCCCGTCCTTGGCGTCGTCGTTCGACGCGCCGGCGTTGTCCAAGAAGCCGGTGATCCCGAATGCTTCGTTGATGGCCGCCAGCGCGATGACCACGCTCACGACGTTGAAGATGATCCGCCACAGGCGCCCGCGGTCACGGGCGGGGAGTCGCTGCGGAGGCTGGAGCGTCAGGTTGGTCGCCAAGGGCTTCTCTCGTTTCGGGGCGTCGACTGGGACTATCGGGCCGGTGCGCCCGGTCGTAACCGTTATGCGTGGGCTCGCCCTCCTCGCTGCTCGTCGCGCGCTGCTCGTCGCGCGCTGTCCGCTCGCTCGCGATTGCTCCCCCGGCTGGATTCGAACCAACGCTCTTCCGATCAACAGTCGGCTGCCTTACCGCTTGGCTACGGAGGAATAGCGGCTGCCAGCCGCAGTGCGCACCCGAGGGATCGAACCTCGCTGCAGAATCTCATCAGGATCCCCGCGTCACCAGACGCGTCGATGCGCGGAGCGCTCGACGTGTCGTCTTCAGTCAGACGCGTCGATGCGCGGAGCGCCTAGGCACTCGTCGTGCAGGCTGTGGCGGGCGCCGGCGAAGAGCCCTGAGCGGGATTCGAACCCGCGGCACGCCGTGTAGGAGACGGCTGCTCTTCCGCTGAGCTACCAGGGCACAGTGCCCGCCCCGAGATTCGAACTCGGACTGACCGGCTCTTGAAGCCGGCGCCTCTGCCGTTGGGCTAGGCGGGCTCGCGTCGCCGGCAGCGGCGCACACACCGCGGGCCGGGCGCGCGACGTGCGCAACGACCCCAGCCCGCGTGTGGCGGGTGCGGGAGCTTTGCTCGGGTTCACCTGGCGGACTCCTGCTGCTAACCGCTCAGACCGTCCAACTCAGACGGGGTGCAGGACGGACAGCGGCGCTCCCGAATGCCCTGAAGGGGCTCGCGGTGAGAGCGGGGATCGAACCCACACGCGCGCTCTCGCGCGCAGCCCGCGTTCCAGACGGGTGCCGTCGCCATCCCTCGGCTGGTCTCACCAGAGCCACGACTGATCACCAGCAGCGCCGTTCCTCGCGAGCACTGCGCAGCCGGTGGGATCTCGATGATGGCGAGGGCGCTGGAGCTAACCCCCGCTTCCCCTGCGTGGCACGGGGACACACGAGATTCGAGGGATACGCGGGACTCGAACCCGCTCTGTTCCTGTTTGGAAGACAGGTGCCGCACCATATCGGCATGTATCCCGTTCGGAGAGGCGACGTCCGCGTTCTCGCCAGAGGTCGTCGCGGCTGAAGCTCTCTCCTCGCTGCGCTGGGCGGCTACCTCTGGCAACCAGTCGCCCGCTGCGTGCAGCTTGCGGCCCCGACCGGACTTGAACCGGCGGCCTCCTGGCTGACAACCAGGTGCTCTCACCATCTGAGCTACGGGGTCAGGGGAAGCACCCGCACCGGCGGGTGGACCGCGCAGCTGTTCACGGTCCTGCAGCTCGAGTCGAACGGCGCTGCCTCCTGTGCAGGCAGTGTCGCCCGCGGTCTCTCTATGCGCGGTGCGCACAGAATGTGGGTCCCAGGGGAGTCGAACCCCCAACCCCCGGAGCAAGAATCCGGTGCTCGGCCAGTTGAGCTTGAGACCCAGAATGGGGGCGGGCTGCCATTGCCCCACCGCGGCCGTCAAGACGCGAGCGGGACTCGAACCCGCACCTCCCCCTCGTCGGGATGACAGGATTTGAACCTGCGACCTCGCCGCCCCAAACGGCTTGCTCTCGCCAAGCTGAGCTACATCCCGAAGCGCGTGCGTGGTCCATCCCGCTCGGGTCAAGAGGGCGTTCCTTCCCTCCGGTGCGCGACCGTTTCCCGAGTGCCGGGGCCTCGAACCCCGGACGCCAAGTAGTGGAGGCGAGATTCGAACTCGCGGAGCCCGAAGGCCGCTGATTTACAGTCAGCTCGCTTTGGCCGCTTGCATACTCCACCGTGACCTGCGCGAGGCGCGCAGGCATCGACGTGGGGATGGCGCCCCACGCCTCATCACCCCGCCCCGCCGATTGCTCGGTCGGGCGAGGTGGTCATCTTCCGCTGTGGTCTTATCAAAGTGAGCCGAGGGCTCTCGTACGCGTTCCCCGCCTGCGCATCTGCGCGGTGCGAGGGGCGTTCGCACGGGCGGCAGGGATCGAACCCGCAACCTCTGGTTTTGGAGACCAGCGCTCTTCCAGTTGAGCTACACCCATATGTCGTTGTTCAGTTGTCGTGGCCGAAAATGCGAGAAGCCCACCGGTGCTCCAAGGCTTCGGTGGGCTTCTCGCGTGTCGCGGGACTTCTCCCGCTACATGAGACCCACCTCGCCCGGGTACACCGAGTTCTCGGTTCCGGGGAACCACTGGTGCTTGGACGTCGCGATGGCAGCATCGAGCGCACTGAGCGCACCGCGCATCAGCGTCCCTTCAGCTGTTCTCAACGACCTCACGGCCAGTCCTTCCTCCGGGGCCCACCCGTTGCGGGCCTCTAATTTCAAGATATACGCGGCCACCGACACTCGACGATCCCGCTCTGCCGAATACCCTGCGAAGGGTCCCCGGCGGGCGCCCCGCCGGGGCGCCTGCGCACCTCCTATGCGCGGTCCTTGGCCGGATTCGCAAGAAGGCGAGCCGATCAGACTACGGCAGGATCCCACTGCGGCGCAATAGCCGATGCTCAGGCAGTGGAGCGCATCTTGCGCAGGCTCGCTGTGGCCGCAGGGAGCAGCCCGGCCGTCATCCTCTCGTACGAGGTGAACAGCGCGCGCTGTCGGCTGACCTCATCCACGGCGCCCCGTAGGCCGAATGCGGCGTCCACGGCCCTGTCCAGCTCGCGATGGGCCTTCAGCAGCTCCGGTGCCATTGCGAGTGGGTTGTACTGTGCGGCGAGGCTCCGATCGGGGTAGAGGGCTCGCGCTTCGAGTACCGCGCGGCCACCGAGGATGATCCGATCGCGCGCCGCGCCGTTCACGCGGGGCAGCGGGAAGGTATTCCAGACGACCGTGTTCGAGAAGCTCGGATCGGACTTCAGTCTCCCGCCGACAGTCTTCTGCCACGTGATGAACGCCGACGACGAGATGATCGCGAACGCGAACCCATCCTCGTCCTCGCACTTGTAGACCTTGTCCCCCGCGATCACATCCGCGCCGAGGAGTTCGCATGTCGCCCACCGCCGGGACTCCGAGAACACCTTGGGGATGCCCACGTACGGCACGACCGGCTGTGACCGCTGCCCGAACAGGTGCGGCGTCTCGGCCATCTGCCGCGTGGACGCCGCGCTGCTCGTCTCGCGGAACGCCTTCACGGCGGACAGGCGCTCCCGGAGGACGGGCGACCTTGACACGTCGGAGGGGTCCAGATCCACCAGCCACAGGCACCAGCGCGGGAGGTTCCGGATGAGCTCCTTCCCCATGACGAACCGGCGAACGTACTTGGCGGCTACCGGATCCGCCATGACGTCGTCGTACTCGTCGGGCTCGATGATGAGGTGTCCGCCGTCGCGGGGCATGCTGCCCATCGACGCCGGTGGAATCAGCGGGGACAGCGGCGTCCTGCGCTGCTCGACGAGAATGTTCGGTCCGTCGGCAAGGTAGCCGTTGATGCCGATCGTGACCGGCACGCGCTCGGGCGCTCCTCGCAGACCGTTGGCGGTGTAGTCGAACAGCGCCGCCGCGCGGGGATTGCGGGCCGCAGGCTTGTCGAAGCCCACGATCGTGCAGTGAACAGCCGCGGCGCCGGGAGCCTCGCTCGTCCAGGCGAACGTGCGGTGGGCGAACTTGATGCGCCATCCGCCGGCGAACACGGAACCGAACAGGGCGGGGACCGGCTCTCCCTGGGTGATGGAGTTGGTCGAGACGAACGCGAACTGGCCGGCATAGCCGGGGCTGCGGAACAGGTCGAGGGCCTTGGCGTACCAGCCGGTGACGTAGTCGAGCCGGCCGATGTCATTGCGCTTCCACACGGCACGCAGCTCGTCGGCTTGCTCAGGGGTGCGGGTGGCGTGACCGAGGAAGGGCGGGTTGCCCACGATGCACAGGTCGTCGGTGGGCTCGACGACCTCGGCCCAGTCGACAGTGAGCGCGTTGCCGACGTGGATCGTGTGGATTCGGTCGAGCGGCAGGGAGTCCGGGGCTGCGCCGATGGCTGCCTCCATCGCCTGGTTCGCCTGGTGCTCGACTAGGTGCAGTGCGGTCGCGGCGATCTGTGCGGGCCACTCCTCGAGCTCGATGCCGTGGAAACTTGTGAGCCTGACCGGCAGGTCCTCCTCGACGAAGTGCATGAGCCCGCCGGCGTACCCCTTCGCCTGCCCCGACAGTTCCTGGATCCGCACGAGCACCTCGAGGTCCAGGGCGCGCATCTGCCGGTAGGCGACGACAAGGAAGTTCCCGCATCCGCACGCAGGGTCGAGGAACCGCATCCGGCCCATGTCCTCGCGCAGCTTGGTCAGCTTCTTGGTGTCGCCGTAGGCAGCGTCGAATCGCTCGCGCAGCTCGTCGAGGAACATCGGGCCGAGGGCCTTCATGATGTTCTCCTCGGTGGTGTAGTGCTCCCCGAGCTCTCGGCGGGCCTCCTTCGACTTCACCGCTTGGAACAGCGACCCGAAGATGGCCGGGGAGATACGGGCCCAGTTGAACAGCGCTGCCTCGATCAGCCGGGCGCGCATCGTCGCATCAAGGGACGGGATGGACAGCGTGTCCTCGAACACTCCCCCGTTCACGTACGGGAACCGGGCGATGAGCTCATCGAGATTCGCCTGCCGTCTCTCCGGGCTCCGGCCCATCACCTGGTAGAGGTGCGTCAGCTGCGCGCCGAGGTCCGAACCGTCCGTGGAGGTGCGGGTCTCGAGGAACTCGAGGAACAGGTCCTTGTCCCACATTCCGGCGTCGTCGGCGTAGAGCGCGAAGAGGGTGCGCACGAGGAACACGCTTGCCTCATGGTCGTCGTACCCACTACCGCCGAGACCCTCGTACAGGCTCGCCATGAGCCGGGCTGCGGTGATGGAAGCCTCGGCCTGCTCCTTGGAACCGAACTGCCGCTCGCCGTACCCCGCGAGAAAGGCCAGCCGCTCGGCGTTCTCCCGCAGCTGAGCGAGAGGAAACTCGACCGGCGGCACATCTCGGTCCTCATGGAGGTCGAGCAGCCGGAACCGCCGGAAGTCGCAGGTCAGCACATACCGCGGCATCTCGTTCTCGGTGAGGCTGTCCAGATAGTCCAGAGCCTGTGACTCTGCTGACCCCAGATCCTTGCCCGCCGACTTCATCTCGATGACGACGACGCCGGGGACCAGCGCATCGATGTAGCCCTGTCTGCCGGTGCTCGTGCGCCTCGCGCGCTGCTCGTACAGCGCCGCGCGGGTCTCCCGAATGCCGTACACGGCAAGCAGGTCGCGAACGAAGCCCTGGGCCTCCTGCTTCTCGTCGCCGGGGCTGTTCGCCCAGTCGAGCGCGAAGCGGGCGGCGCGTGTGCGGATCTCGTTCAGCGACAGGGGTTTGGGCACATCCGTACCGTATCGCGACCAAGCGACATAGTCTGGTGCGGCCGGCAGCCGATCAGAGGACGACGGTCGCCCCATCGGTGGGGAGCTCGCGCGTCGTGGAGAGGCGGACTGCCCGCTGGGACCGGGGCTCCGGATCAGACCGCTACGGGCTCGGCGGTCGCGACCTCCCAGGCGGCGACCGCTGCCACCAGCCGGGCGTCCCGTTCGGTGTCCTCGGGCGCAGCATGCTCGGCGAACTCGGGGTGGAGCACGCTCAGCGGCCAGCCGAGATCTCGGACCTCGAGCCCGTGGTCCCGGAGGAAACGACGGTTCGTCATCACTTCGACGTGGCCCATGAGGGACGTTCGCGCGGAGAAGTGGAACAGTGCCATCGCGCCGAACACCCGCGAGCCCAGCTCGCACAGCACTCGCCGGAGGGCCGGCTGCAGGTCCTCCCACACCACGATGGACGCGACGGCGCTACGCGCGATGCGGAGCTGCTCGGGCTGCGCATTCGGACCGAGCGCGAACCTGAGGGACGCGTCGAGGTCCTCCCGGATGTGGGCCGGGTTGCGGCTGAAGATGCGTTTGGTGTCGGTCATGTCATGCCTTCCGGTGTCGGTCACCGTGGGTATGCGCGGCCTTCAGCGGACGACCGTAGCCTGCGCCGTCCCCTCGTCGGTCGAGACCTCGATCCGGGCGGGGAACGCGTCGCGCACAGAGTCGATGTGGCTGACCGTGAGCACGTTCACCCGCTCCGACAGCCGGTTGAGTACCTCAAGGGTGGAGCGGATGCCGTCCTCGTCGAGAGATCCCCAGCCCTCGTCGAGGATGAACGTCTCGATGGGCGTGCCGGTGCCGGATGCGACGATCGACGCAAGGCCCATGCGGATCGCAAGGTCGACGCGGAACCGCTGCCCACCGCTCAGAGCCTCGTACGCGCGGGTCCCCGTGGGCGTGTCGACGTAGACAGTGACCTTCGATTCCTGCTGCCCGCTGGTGGTTTCCCGGCTGGTGGACAGGCGCACCTGCAGCTCGCCGGCGGAGAGGTCCGCCAGGGTCAGGTTGATCGCTGCGTTCAGGTCGTCGATCACCGATTCGAGAATCATCGACGGGATTCCGGCGGGTGAGTACGCCGTTGCCAGTTCCGCGTGGACGGTGACGTCGCGCTGTGCGCTCGCGAGCGCCTTCTTCGCGTCCTCGATGCGTGCGGCCTGCTCGGCCTGGCGGCGCGCGACCTCGGCGCGCCGCCCCTGCTCGGCGTCGAGGGATGCGACCTCGGCGCTCGCGGCGTCGCGCTCTGCGCGCAGGCGCGCTGCGGTGACCGCGTGGTCGTTTGCGGCGTCGGCCTTGGACTGTGCAGTGAGAAGCGCCGCCTCCAGCCTCTGCTCCGCTTCGCCAGGCTTGCGGGCGGCGTTCACCTCGGCCGCTGCGGCCTCACCGCGCTGCTGCACGGTGGAAAGTTCTGCGACCAGCGCCTCCTCGGCCGTGGAGATCGCATCGTCGCGCTCGGTGGACAGTCGCGCGACCTCCGCGTTCCGCTCCGCGGTCAGCTCGTTGCGGCGGGCCCGGTCGGAGTCGACCGCCTGCTCCAGGTGGGTGGCTCCGGCGATCGCGTTCTCCGCTTCGGTCACGGCGCCCACTGCGACGGAGAGTTCGCGGGTGGGCTGGCTGACTGCAACCTCCGCCTCACGGAGCCGCTCTGCCGCCTGGTCGGCGAGGGCGAGCAGGCGGCCGGTGTCCTGGCGAGCGGATTCGACGGCGGCCCGACGCTCAGCGATCACCCGCTTCTGCGTGTCGCGGAGGCTTGTCGCGAGGGCCTCGGTCAGGTGCTGTCCGCAGGCGTAGCAGTTGCCTGCGTGGGCGATGGTTCCGAGTGCTTCGGTGGCCTCGGCCAGCGCTTCGTCGGCGTGCCGCTGCACGCCCTCGGCGTCGCGTGCCTCGCTGCGTGCGCTGGACAGCGCCTCGCGCGCGGTGTTGACCGCGGCCGCTGCCTGGTCCACAGCGGTGGAGGCTTCTTCCGCACGCCGGCGCAGATCGGGCAGGGATCCGCGGGTCGCGGCGATCTGGCTCAGGGACTGCTCGGCCTCGGCGAGCCGCCGGTCGATCGCGGCGATCGCGGTCGTCGTGCGGGCCTCCAGCGCGTTGACCGCGTTCGTGTACCGGGCCTCGGCGGAATCAACCGCCTGGTCGCGGCGGACAGGTGCCCCAGCTCGGTCTGACCGCGCGGCGGCAAGCTCTCGCTCTGCCGCTGCGAGTCGCGCCAGGCGCGGGTCGCGGACGGCGGCCAGTGCGTCGGTGGCGCGCTGCACCTCCAGCGCAGGGTCTGCCTGCTCGTGGGCGTACAGCGCAGCGGCCGCATGGTCCAGCGCGTGGCGAGCGTGCTCGGAGGCGTCAGCGAGCTCTGTGTCCGTCAGTGCGCCGTGGCCGGAGACCGGGGATGCGTCGTCGGCGACGAGACTGTCGTTGAGCTCGGTGACCCGGCCCTCGGCCTTCGCGACGTCCTCCTTCGCGCACCGGAGTCGTTCGAGGGCGGCCCGGTGCATGGGGCCGTACTTGCCGAGGTCGAACACGTCGGAGAGGAGCTTGAACCGGTTCGACGGGAGCGCGTTCGCGAACTGTCCGTACTTGCCCTGCTCAGCGACCCAGGTCATCACGGCCGTCTCGTAGGACATGCCGAGCAGCTCGACGACCTTCGCGGTCGCCTCGCGGACGCCCTTCTCGGTGAGCGCATCCCAGTCCCCGTCCACGTCCCGGTGGACGGACGCGACCGCAGCACCCGACCGGCGGTGCGAGCGGGAGACCCGGTAGCCGGCCCCGTTCACCTGGAACTCGACGGTCACCGTTCCCGCATCGGCTCCCGTGGTGATGGACTCCTCCACGGTGCGGGTCGGGAACTTCCCGTAGAGCGCGGCGAGGACCGCCGAGACCATGAGAGCGGACTTTCCCGAGCCGTTGTGGCCGACGGCGACGAGCAGCGGGATGCCGGCGATCTCGACGCGAGCGCGTTCGCGGTACCCCCAGAATCCCTCGATCTCGATAGCGGTGATCCTCACAGCGTCTCCCCCGTCTGGTGAGTCGTTCGCGTAGCGGGCGACGAGCCGCGACCGCAGGGAGCCCAGAATCCCTCGATCTCGATGGCGGTGATCCTCACAGCGTCTCCCCTTCTGGTGAGTGGTTCGCGTAGCGGGCGACGAGCCGGAGGCTCATGCGGCCCCATCCAGACGGGCGGCGGCGGTGACCAGGGTGTCGGCGTCGATGGTCGAATGCGTCTTTGCCCAGGTGCGCAGTGCTGTGTCGGCGTCCACGCTCTTGCGCAGGGCGACGCGGTTCGCGCGCGGCGCCTGGGCGGCCGGTCGCGCCTTCGTCCCGACGATCTGGGCGCCGGCCTTCGTGATGCGCAAGCGAACGGTGCGATCGAGTTCGACCTCGCCGGGCGGCAGGACGACGCGGACGAGCGCCCCCTCAAGATCGAGGTCGCCGAGCGACGGGCTGTCGGCGAGGTCGATCGTCCGCAGCACGCGCGCGGGCGTCGCCGTACGCTGGAACGTCATCCGGCCGTTCAGCGTGACGAGGTTCGCGCCCTTCGCGTCCGGCTCGTCGGTGAAGGTCAGTCGGTTCGGACTGCCGGCGTACTGGTACACACCGGCGCCCACGGCCTGGGGGGTGTGGATGTGCCCGAGCGCCCCGTACGCGAACGGGAGCGATTCGAGCTGTGTCACGTCGAGGATCGGCTCGGAGAACAGGTGGGTGAGCTCCCGCTCGCTCCCCCGGCGCGTGCCCCCTGTCGTACGGGGTGAGTCGTTCGCCTCGGCAGGCGACGAGCCGCGCGTCACCGGGCGCGACGCGACCGTGACGTGCCCGGCCATGACGAGCGGCATGCCACTGTCCGCCTGCTCTGCGAGACGGCCCAGCTCGGCGATCGCGTACTCCGCGACCTTCTGGTCAGCGTCGGCTGCCGACAGGTCGGCCGTGTCGAGGATCGCGTTGCGGTTCAGCCACGGGAGGGTAGCGACCTGGATCGGGCCTACGGTCACCAGTTCCGGGGTCGCGGAGGCTACCGCCTCGCCTCCCCGGGCCCGGAGGATCTCCGCCAGTGCCCAGATGGCGCTGCGGTGGCCGGCGCTCACGCCGATGCGGTTGTGGTTGCCGTCCAGCAACAGCACGGGGATCCCCGCCTCAGCCAGCGGCGTGTACGCGTCAGCGAGCATGAGCAGCGCCTCCTGCGACGGGCGGCCGTTCTTGAACTCGTCGCCCGCAGAGATGAAGGCGTCGACACCCCGTCCTACCGCCTGCTCGGCGAGGTGCCTGACGGTGCGGTAGTTCGACTCCCAGGCGGTGTTGCGGCCGGTGGCCGGGTTGATCGTGCCGTGCACGTCGGAGTCAATGTGCTCGTCGCCGGTGTGCATGAACGTGACCATGCGTGGTCTATGCGCGGTGTGCGGCGGTGCCGCCGCACACGGGCTTCCTCGGGTTGCCCGCGGGGTTGCCCTCACGGCGCCAAGCCGCAGATCCCTCCCGGCACCAGGGATCTTGGTCCAGTCTCTCGCGGACGACGCCAGGTCACCGTGCAGCGGGCCACGAGCGCGCGTGGGCCGTCAGGCACACGCCCAGACGCGCAGGAGGCCCGCTCCGAACGACTTGGAGCGACCGACCCCGCGCGCGAGCAGGGCACCGAGCCGGTCTCGGTTCTCGACGACGGCGAATCCCTCGAGGTGGGTGAGGGTGAGCAGGTGCCCGCGGCGGCGGTATGGGCGGCGGCCGACGCCTGTGAGCACCGGGGTGAGGAACGCGCCGGCCGTGCGCTCTGTGAGCCAGTCGGTGGCGCGGGCCGTCGGACGGTGACGGGTTGAGCCGTCGGGCATCGTCCTGCGGACTACGGTGTCCGCAGTCAGCTGGAATCGGACGACAGCACCGGTCGATGGGAGCGGTGGGGCCGGGCGGCGGGTCGCATCAGCCGGCAGTTGCGAGGGCTCGATAGTGCTCTGCACGAGGATCCCCTCCCCGGTCCCGGTCCACAGAATGCCGGCGCTCGCACGGGCAGGGGCCGGCAGGTCTTTGGGGAACAGGCTCATCGTCAGCCGGTGCACGGCGTCGGCGTCGCTCGTGTCGACGCCGGCGAGAGCCCGCCCGGTCAGCAGGGTGTGGTGCATGGGCGCCTATGCGCCGCGACGGCCCGCAGCCACTGCGCGCGGGAGCCGCAGACCGCAGGCGTCGCGGTAGCGGTCCTCTCGATCCCCGCCCCGAGTCGGTAGACCGGCAGCGGGCCAACACTGCACGTCGGTATGTGCAGCGCGACCTCCTCGGCGGGTCCGTCGTGGAGCCCGAGGTGGAAGGGGAAGGTCGCCGGGTGCGCAGCGCGACCGAGGAACACAGGGAAAGCGGGGCGGCGGACCGCGCTGGCGAGCTCTGCGAGCACACCGTCGTCCGGGTGGCCGAGAGTGACGATGAACTCGGCGTCCGCGATGTACGTGCGGCGGCTGACCATGGTGTGCACCCGCCCGCCGACCTCCCACGCCTTGCCGTTGGCGCGGCTGACGACGTAGTCGGCGCGGGGCTTGCGTGCCCGGTCGTGGGTGATGATCCGGCGTTCGCGGCTGCGCACGACGTCAGCAGGCGGTGGGGAGACGGTGTGGTAGTCCTCCTCGATCCGTCCCGGGCGGTCGGCGCGCACCAGGATGTCGAGGTCTGCGAGCTCGTGGCGCTCGGCGCCGCGACGGAGCCCGAGAGCGGCGCGCAGCAGCCCCTCGATCCCGGTGCGTGTGGGAAGCGGCTCCGTTGGCCGCCAGCGGCTGGTCGCCTGCCCTCCCCACGACTGGGCGGGCCCCGCGAACCGGAGGACGAGGGAGACTGTCACGACGCGACCTGCAGGCAGGCGGCCGCCCAGTCGATGAGACCGGTGAACGAGCCGTGCTCTGCGGTCCCTGGCGCCGGGAACTCGCGTGCGCGGGTGCCGGTGACGTACGTCCCCTCGAACAGGTCCGCGTCGAAGTCGCGCGCGGCGGCCATCTGCTCGAGGAGCGCCCGGGCGCTCGTGTCGGCGTATCCGCCTGCCTCGTCCGGGGTGACCGGCGAGTGGAAATCGTAGGCGATGCGGTGCGCCTGGCGTTCGGCGACGATCAGGTACGGCAGCGGCGCATTGCCGCTGCTGTGCAGCGCGCCGTCCGGGAGGTCGAGGATCAGATGCCGGAGGAACGAGGTGATCTCCCCGTGGTCCGGCTCGCGGTTCATGTTCCTGTGCAGCTGCGGCGGGTCGATGGTGACAGTCCGGTAGTAGACGCCGGAGGTCAGGGCGCTGTAGCCGATGTGCGCGGCGCCCGTCCCCGGCGAGGCGTCGTCGACCGCAGTGAAGAAGTCCAGGTCGATAGTCGCCGCATGGGTGGTGACGGCGTGGCTCACGCTGACAGCCCCGAAGGTGTTCAGGTGCGGGGCGGCGGTGAACATGCGGCCGAACGCGGCGATCGCCAGCGAGTCGGTGCGCTGCGTGATGAACTCCGTGTCCGTGGTGCTGCCGCTGTACGCCCGGGCGCACGCCTCGATCTCATCTGAGCTCAGCCACACGACCGTGTCCTTCGGCGCGGTGTGCGACTCCTCGTCCTGCGCGACAGTGGACAGGCGGGCAAGCCTGGTGGCGATTGCCGCGCGGGTGGTCGCCCGGGCCTTCGAGGTCCACGGCTTCGGCGCGAGCTGCTCGGCGCGGGTCAGGATGTCCTCGACGAGCGCCCGTGATCGCACCGATGAGTGCTCGGCGGCGCGTTCGAACCCGACACGTGCGGCGCGCTTCAGCGACTGGGACGAAAGCCGGGAGCGGCGCACACCGCCCTCGAACACCTGCTTGGGCGCCCCGGTCTCGTCGCGGTTGCGGTTGTGCGGGGGCAGCACGGTGAGCGTGTGGAAGGTCAGGACGGTCATGCGCGACTATGCGCCATCTGCACCCGGTGCAGGAGCCGGGCGTGTTCCTGACCGTCGGAGAACCCGGCGAGGCAGGCGGTGAGGTCCGCGAAGTTCACGGCCGACAGTCGCTGCGCCAGGGCAAGGTACGCACGAGCGGCTGTCGCGGGCTGCCCGCCGACAACCGCACCGAGCATCCGGCTGATGTGCTTCGACTCCAGCGCCGCGAGCTGCTTGTGCAGCGGCCGGTCGCGGTGCGGGGATGAGGAGGCGACCGTGACCGCGATGGCCATCGTCAGCCCCTCGCACTCGTCGAGGTGCACGGCCGCCAGGTGTTCGGCCACCGCCGGGATGGCGGTGAGCTCTTCCGCGTCTCCGATCGTCAGCGCCCGGATCGCGGCGCGGCGGATCACTGGGTCGGCGCGCGCGGCCACTGCCCAGGCGGCGACCTCCGTCCACCTCTCCCCCTGCCGCTCATGCCCGAGGGCGAGCGTGACGGTCAGCCGCGCACGGGCCGCGAGCACACCCGACTCCGCGGTCGATGGGCCACCCATGCCCGCCGTGAACTCGTCGAAGGCGTCGAGCGCGGCCCTGCGCAGCAGGAGCGCCGTCCCCGGCACGTCCGGACGATCATCTGCTAGATACTCCTCGAGCACGGGGCCCGCCCGGTGACACCAGGCGCGGAACGCGCGCTCCCCCGCGGTGAATCCGCCGGTGGCCTGCACGCCTGCGGCAGTCAGCGCAGAGCGGATCTTCCCGACGTGCCCGCCGATCGCGGTCAGCCGGGAGCGTGCGCCGGCGCTCAGGAGGCCGGGGGGTGCGCTGAGGAACCGGATGTCGCTGATCTCTGGTGCGGCCGGTGTCCCCTCCAGGCGGATGGAGAGGATCTCTGATTCCCCCACCTCCACCAGTCCCGGCTGCTGTCCGCGGGCTCCGGCGTGGCTGAGGGTGCGGGTGAACAGGTCGGCGACCAGGTGCATCGGAGACGCGCCCGGAGGCAGGCCGCGGGCCGGGCGCACCTCGTTCGTCTCCTCTCCGGCGCGGCGGACGGGGAGGCGGACGACGGTCGGATCGCTGCGCCACAGGTCGGTCTCGATGGTGTCGATCGCCGCCTTCCGAGACTCACCGGGTTGAGCCCCGGTGATTCGACGCCCGGCGACAGCGACGTGCGAAAACCTGCCTTCGGCCGCGGGCTCTGTCAGCCGATAGGCGGAGCCGGACCATGTTGCGGCGGTCAGCGGTCCGTCGAACGGGGATGCGGCCGGGTCGAGGTAGGCGGGGAGCTCTGAGCCGCGCAGCCACCCCTCGTCGATGTTCGCGAGGATCGTGTGCAGCAGGCTCGGCCCGTGCCAGTAGGAGCGCAGGCCCGCGTTTGCGTAGCGGACGGTGCCGCGCGGTCTCCACCCCTCATCCGGGGCGTCCGCGTAGCGGCCTTCGGCTCTCCCGCCGACCCCCGGGGAGAAGAACCAGGAGGCGAGGAGTGCACGCGCAGCCTGCGCGGCGCTCAGCGCGTGGTCCTGACCTCCGGGCAGCGTGAACCATGCCTTGCTGGACCCGCCGGGGATGGTGAGGTTCAGCCAGTCGGCCGGGGCGAGCCGCTTCGCATCATCGGGAATCAGAATGGACGGATCTTGGCAGAACGGGGCTGCGGGTTCGCTGCCGGCGACGAGCCAGAGCCGGCTACCGAGGGCAGTCAGCTCGAGGTCGATGAGGCGCGGGTCGAGCCCCTCCTCGGCCACCTCGTCCCAATCGGCGCCTCTCGGGTACCGGCGGGCGATCAGCGCAGTGAACGTCGGCAGGAACCGGAGGAGCGCTGCACGCTCGATGTGCTCGGCTCCCAGGTCACCGATCTCGTGCGCATGCACGAGGAGATCGCGCAGACCGACTTCCCGCACTGTGCCATGGCCATTGCGGACCGGGATCCACGGGAGCACGGTCAGGTCGTACGTCATCCGACGAGGAACCACCACGCCCGGCGCAGCGCACTCGGTTTCGGCCGGCGAGCTGCGGCCGAGCTTCCGTCGTCTGCGACACCGGGAAGTCGATAGGGATTCCACCGGCAGGCGGCCCACGCATCTCGGTGCCAGCGGCGGCTGCGCACGATCCAGTTGTGTCTCCGGCTGCGCAGCCAGATGCCGAGACGCGTGAAGTCCCCGATCTCGCAGGTGAATCCCTGGTCGCAGACCAGGCACGGCCCGATCCCGAGGTTGCGGTCAAGCGCGCGGGAGACGAGGAGCGCAGTTGCGGAGATCACCACGAAGGCGACGGGAACGGATGCGACGCCGAACCAGAACGAGAGCAAATCCATGACCGTCTATGCGCCGATCGCGTGGCATGGTCTGCCCGTCCCCGCCCGTGGCTACTGCCTCAGTACCTGAGGCCTAGGCGCTCGTCGTACGCGCAGCCGGTCCCCATCCGCACGGGCACGACACCGCGCAGCTCCGACGCCCGGAACGGGGAGACGTCCGGGTTGAACCGCTCGTCCACATCGATCAACGGGACCAACGGCCCGGATGCGTGCACCTTGTCTGCCGCCACGCGCAGTGTCATTGACAGGAGCCCTGCGACCTCGCGCGGGAGGCGGGTGGCGAGGGCACGCAGCACCTGCGCGTCGTCCATGGTCCCCCGCCATGACCACCGGCCGCTCGTGAACGCGTCGACGAGGATGATCGGGACCTGCGCGTAGTCGGCGAACCGGGTGGCCGTCTCGCTCAGCGGCTCGGGCTCGGTGAGCCGTGCGAGTTTCGAGAAGGTGAGTCGGCCGTGGAAGGGCCCCTTGGCGTCGCGTGCGTGGATCGTGACCTCGGAGGCGGCGACCGCGCGGGTGACGGCCTTGGCCTGCTCCGACATGTCGGTGACCGTCAGCGTCTCGAGGGCGAGGTCGAAGTGCGCGGCGTCCACGAACTCCTGAACGTCCTCGGGAATGCGCAGTGCCCGCCCCGCGGGAAGGGCACCGAGCGTGCGCTGCAAGGAGCCTAGCGAGTACGGCAGCGCAAGCGATTCGCTCACCCCGTCCTCGTCGTGCAAGTACATGATGTCGAGGACCGGCTTCTGCCCGGGCCGTGGGTGCCAGTGTCCGTTCCACGCGCCGGCGTCCACTCGGGATGAGCGCCACATGCGGCCCGCACGCTGGATGAGGGCGGCGGCCGGGGCGAGCTCGGAGATCATCAGGTCGAAGTCGAGGTCGAGGCTCGCCTCGATCACCTGCGTCCCGATCACGATGGACCCCTCCGCGCGAGAGGTCTTCCCGGCGACGTGTTCGATGTCGTCGGAGACGAGGGTGCGGTGCCCGGCGGCCATCCGCGAGTGCATGGCGGTGACGTCTACGAGACCTGCGTGCAGCAGCTCCTCGGCGACCAGCTGGCAGGTGGCGACACGGTTCACGATGACCGCGATCCGCGCCGTCGGGTGCTTCCGGCGCGCGGTGAGCACGCGCCGGGCGATTGCGGCGGCGAGGGTCTGCTCGGGCGTCTGCCCGTGCCGCATGTCGACGGCGGTGAGCGTCGTGTCGAGCTCGTAGCTGCGCGCGGAGACGATCGAGGTCACGGTGACCTGGTCGCCCGTCACCAGAGTGTGCGCCGGGTAGGCGCCTTCGACCGGTGTCTGCCGGCCGGTGTAGGCGGAGGCGAATCGTTCGACGAGCACCTGCGGGAGGGACGCGCTGAGCATCGTGACCCGGGTGCCGGTCATCCCCCACCATGCGAGAAGGTCCTCAGTCAGCTGCGTCTGGTACTCGTCGAGCAGGTGCGCCTCATCGAGAATCACATGCGCGTTCGCGATCGCAAGGAGCCGCACCGGCGTCCACTTCTGCCGCAGGGCACCGAGCAGCACCTGGTCGACGGTGCCGACCGCGACCGGGGACAGCAGCGGCTTGATGTTCCCGAGCACCTCGGTCGCCCACGGAGAGTACTGCAGACCGTTCCCCGTCTCGCCGCGAGAGAGGTACCAGCCGTCGAGTGACCGATGCGCGTGCAGCAGGGCGCCGACGTTCCGCCCGGTGCGGTACATGCGGCGGACGCGCTCCCACATCCGGTCGGCGGTCGCCCGGGTCGGCAGGCCCCAGATGACGTTCTCCGACTCGGTCATATGCCGGAGCATCGCCGCCTCGGTCTTGCCGGATCCCGTCGTTTCGGCGACGATCCAGAGCCCGCGCCCAGTCGTCTCGGCGTCCCGCTGCAACGGGTACGGCTCGATTCTCGTGGATCCCATCACCGCAAGCCGCGGCTTCGCCGGCGCCCGGTACACGCCGACCGTGCGCGGCATCGACCGCCGGTACGCGCGCTCGGCGCGCCGCACATACTGCGCGCACCCCTTCGCGGTGCTCAACGGGTCGTTCGAGCCGGCGAGTCGCGCGCCTCCAGGCGCCCGACGACTCCGAGCATCAGACGAGCCGCATGGGTCATCTGATGCGAGCCAGTCGGCGAGGATGACAAGGCCTGTCACCAGGACGATCGCAGCTCCCTGGTGGGCGTGCAGCTCGAACCGCAGGTCCGATGGCTCGAGGCCCAGGGCGCCGCAGACCGTTGCGATGATCAGCTCGCGCTCGGTGTCCCAGGCATCGTCGCCGGCGGCCGCGGCGATCGCAGACCTGACGTTCTGGCAGTCGGCGCTGATCCCCGGCGCGAACCTGCCGTGGTGCCCGCCGGCCGCGGCTCCCGCCCACCGGTCGCCCACCTTCTCGCTTGCCGCATCCGGCATCGCCCCGAGGATCCATTGGCTGACCTGCTCGTGGCGGGAGGCTGCGTCCGGCGCCAGTTCGACGTCACATCCGATGACCGTGCTGAGCCCGGATGCCTGGAGGTCGGCGGCATGCTGGGTGTGCAGGGGCGACGGGCCACGGCGGGCGCGCTGCTGGGTCTGGAAGAGCGGGTTCGCTTTGCCGATGTCGTGGAGGCCCGCGACAACTGCCACGAGCCTGCGGGCGCGATCCGGGTCGCCAGGTGAAAGGGCTTCCGTCAGGAGGTCCTTGAGCCCCGGGCGCAGCCAGAGGTCCCACACCGCGAGAGCGGCACCCGCAGTGTCCAGGAGGTGCTCACGCAGGTCGTAGAGGTGGCTCGTCCCGGCCTCGGCGCGGAACGTCTTGCCCCAGAACGCGAAGGGAAGGGTCACGATGCGGACTATGCGCGCAGCGGCAGCCGGTAGGCCACGTTCGGGTAGAACTCGAAGCGCTGACCGTCGAACCGCCATCCGCCGATCAGCGCACGAGGGTCTGCCGCCGCCCCGTACTGCGAATCGACGACCATGATCAGCACTCCGGGGTTCAGCACCGCGGCCTCACGCACGCACTCACTCGGCTGGATCCGGCCGGGAAGGAAGGACTCAGGCATGGCCGACGGCCAGCCGCCACAGCTCGGCGTCAGAGAGCGCGTGCGCGCGGAACCTCACGCGGAAAGCGATCGGCACCGGTCGCACGAGCCTCGGGATGACGAGGCTCCCACGGGTCAGCCATGCAAGGAGCCGCGCGGCCTCGGCGGCGTGCGGGCGCTGAGGGTTGAGCACGTACCCGTGGACCAGTGCGCACTCACGCTTGCTGCGGTTCATCGGAGCCTCGCCCTGGTCCATCCGGCCAAGGCACCCGGGAAGCTGTTCAGGTGCATCGCGAGCCGTGCCCCGACGATCGCGTCGTCGAGCGCGTCATGGTGCTCGTCCTGGCGGAGGTTGTAGCGGCGCGCCAGCGTATCCAGCTTGTGGTTGTGCGCCTCGGTGTCGACGGCCCTCGCCATCTTCAGCGTGCACACGTAGTCGAAGGGCGGCGTCTCGATGCCGGTCGCGTCGCACGCTGCGCGCACCACGCTCCGCTCGAAGGCGGCGTTGTGCGCGACCAGCGGCAGATCGCCGACGACCTGCCGGATGCCGGCGAGCACCTGCGGCCAGCCGGGCGCACCCGCGATGTGGTGCGGGCGGATGCCGTGGACGTCGATGCACATCTGCTGGAAGTAAGAGAACCCGGGCGGCGGCGTCACGAACGACTTGCGCTTCGCGGTGATCCTGCCCTCCTCCACACGCACCAGCCCCACCTGGATGACAGAGGCGCGCTTCGCGTTGGCGGTCTCGAAATCGACGGCGGCGAAGCTCAGCACGGGGTCACCCCGACGGTCCGGATCATGGGCGCCTATGCGTGCAGCATCGCGTGCAGCTGCTCGGCGCCGCCGCCGAGGGGCCGGAGTCCCTCGGTGAACCGCGCACCGAACCAGGTGATCTCGATCCCGGCGGGTGCAAGCTTCTCGTTCAGCTGCTGGCGCTTGGTGATGAGCGCGCCGAGCACCGCGTACTGGACGAGCAGCACGCCGGCGGTCGCGAGCGCGATCCCGAGAGCCAGCGGCCAGCTGCCGAACGGGACACCGATCGACCCGGCGCCGGCGAGCACGACGACCGCGAGAGCCAGGGGCGCGAACACGATAGCGCGCATGGCGCGAGGGTTCACGACTGCCGTATTCGGGAGGTCGCCGGCTGCGACAAGCTGGCGGACAGCGTCGGTGGCGGACCGGGCGTAGCGTGCGTTGGTGCTCATGCACCGGTCTATGCGCGGGCTCCCTGACGGTCGCTGCTCGTCGCCCGCTGTCGCGAACGACTCCCCAACTCCTACAGCGAGTGGACGCCGACGTGCTTGTTGCCGCGGACCTCGTAGAGTGCGAACGCCGCGAGCGACATCCCGCACGTCACCTGGCCGCTGGTGATGAGGCCGAGAAGCTCCCCCTCGCCGACCCACATCGTCGTGATGCCCTCCTCCTGCGCCGGCGTTTCTGGGACCGGTGCCTCGACGGCCGCGAGGTAGACGTCGACGACCGTGTCCAGGATCCCGGTGTCAGGGTGCAGCGTTCCGAGGTGGCGCAGACGCTTCGGCGATACGGCGAACCCTGTCTCCTCGGCGAGCTCGCGAGACGCGGCCTGCGCCGGATCCTCGAGCGGGTCGACGCCTCCGCGCGGGAACTCGAGCGTGTACCGGTCGAGCGCGTGCCGGTGCTGGCGTACCATGCCCAGCTGCGGGATGCCCCGTTCGACCAGGCGCGGGATGACGATCGCTCCCGCGCCGGTCCCCACGGTGATCACATCCCACCCGGTGGCAGGCTCACTGTGGATCACCGACACGTCGCCGCGTCCGCGGACGACCCAGTTCCCGCTCACGCCTCGTGCTCCCGTGCTGCGGCTACGCCGCAGCAACGCTCTCGCCGCGCTTCACGGCGGTGATCTCGCCGGTCTCACTCACGAGCACCTGCTGCTGCTTCGGCTTCCGGCCGCGACCGGGCCGCCAGGTGAACAGCCACCAGCCGTCCTCTGCCTTCGTCGCCGCGAACCGGCGGGGGCTGGCCGCGGGGTTCTGCGCCTCTCGGAGGATGGCGCGCGCGTCCATCTCGTCGAACTCGTTCATCGTTCCTACTTTCGGACGGGGGTCAGGATCTCGGTGAGGTGGACGGTGTCAGCCGCGGTGATCCCGTTCGCGATGAGAGTCGCACCGATCGCGATGAGCGACAGGGCGGCGCCGATCAACAGGAGACAGATGGTCTGCGCGGCACCGCGGCGCTGCAGGAGCAGCACTGCGATACCGACGAGGACGACCACGAGGATGATCCCCGCACCCACTCCGACCATCACACCTGGCATGCGACATACCCTGCGGAGAGCGTGCCGTCAGCCTCGGCGGCCGACTATCGTCACAACCCGCTGGTACTGTCCAAGCTGTGGGATCACTCTTGCCGAAAGTCCACGCGGATCCGGGCACGCGGCCGTCGCGACTGTCGTTCCACCCCGGTGGCACGCATGACATGCATCCGCGGTACTGGACGAACCCCGATGAGCGTCCAGGTGATCCGGTCCGTCATATCTACGATGCTGAACGGCCTGGCATGCACATGAAGCTTGCACCGGATGCACTGGCTGACAGTGTGGCCTTCAGCCTGGAGTGGCCGAACGCTAGCCTGCGCAGGCACGAATACGCGCATTCCGACTGGATGCCCAACGTGGGAGGCCCCAACCTCGGGTCCTTCGTCTGGGAGCCTGGCTATCCGCCCCACGAGTATGACGGCCACTGGGTGTGGGACCCGACGGAGCTCAGTAAGGCAGGGTGCATAGAGCTTCTGGACCAGTCCATCGCCGAGCACTGCAAGCAGAGCTTCTGGAAGGTCAACCGATTCGAAGTTGCCGACATCACTCCCGGGGTCGAAGCGGTGCTAGTGTGGCGCAATCCGCCCCGAGACATGAGATTCCGCATCAAAGAATGGCTGGGGCTGGACTCCCGCCGGGCCATTGCGATCATCCTCCGCGTTGACCCGCGAGATGGTGGGTCTATCCGCAAGGATTCCTATAGTGGGCTCGCTCTGCGATTCCCCGCCATCGCGAGACACGTAAGGTGAGCGCTCACCGACCACCGGCGACACTCACGCCCCGACTCAGAACAGCCCGCCGCATCGCGGCGGGCTGTTCGTGCGTTCTGATGGTCGAGCGCCAGCGAGACCATCAGAACGCCCAGTCGTCGTCCTCGGTCGCCTCAGCCTTGACCATGACGTACGAGGACCCCGACCCGCTGAAGAAGTCATGGTTCTCACTGTCGGTGGACAGCGCCGACAGGATCGGCGCGCTCACATCGCACCCGGACTGCGGGAACATCGGCTCGTAGCCGAGGTTCATGAGCGCCTTGTTCGCGTTGTAGTGCAAGAACCGCTTGACGTCCTCGGTCAGCCCGAGCCCGTCGTACAGATCCTGGGTGTACTGCACCTCGTTCTCGTACAGGTCGTAGAGCAGTGAGAACGTGAAGTCCTTGACGTCGGCGCGCTGCGCGGCGGACACCCGTTCGAGCCCCTTCTGGAACTTGTACCCGATGTAGTAGCCGTGGACTGCCTCGTCGCGGATGATCAGGCGGATGAGGTCTGCGGTGTTCGTCAGCTTCGCCTTCGAGGACCAGTACAGCGGCATGTAGAAGCCCGAGTAGAACAGGAAGGACTCGAGCAGCGTGGAGGCCGCCTTCCGCTTCAGCGGGTCGTCGCCGCGGTAGTGCTCGACGATCAGCTGCCCCTTGCGCTGCAGGTTCGCATTCTCGCGGGACCACCGGAACGCCTCGTCGATCTCCTTGGTGGAGGCGAGCGTGGAGAAGATCGAGGAGTAGCTCTTCGCGTGCACCGACTCCATGAACGCGATGTTGGTGTAGACGGCCTCCTCGTGCGGCGTCACGGCGTCCGGCATGAGCGAGATGGCACCGACCGTTCCCTGGACGGTGTCGAGCAGCGTGAGCCCTGTGAACACACGCATCGTCGAGAGCTGCTCCTGCTCGGTGAGCGTCGCCCAGGACTGAACATCGTTGGACAGCGGCACTTTCTCAGGGAGCCAGAACTGCTGGGTCAGCCGATGCCAGACCTCGAGGTCCTTCTCATCCTCGATGCGGTTCCAGTTGATGGCTTCGAGTGTCATCGGTCTCCTCGGTGTGAATGTCCGCCGCGCTGCGGCAGAGTTGAATGTGCCTCCCCGCCCGGTGGGCGGGGAGGCGTTCGTGGCTTCAGGATCGGGCAACCTCCGCGTGGTGCGGAACACTGTGAACCCTGCGGAGAGCCACCTTCCGCGGGCTTACGGGCGGCTGCGCCTGTGCACCGCCCAGGCGGTGGGAAGGACCTCCGTCGGCGTGTCGCCATCTGCGAACTCGACGACCGGTCCTGCCTTCTTCATCTCGCGGAGGGTCGCCCCGTAGCGGGCGTGGAGCAGCGTCTTGAACGCCCGGTCGCGGTTCGAGCACGTCCCGAGCAGAAGACCCACACCGACAGCGGCGAGGCCTCCCCACGCGACGAACGGCAGCTGGACGAGGAGACCTCCGACGAGGGCGATGAGGCCGATGGCGTCGGTGATCACCGACGCGGTGTGCAGACGGCGGAACCGTGCGTACGCGGCGCGGTACTCGGGGAACTGGCCGTCCTCGATGAACTTGGCGATGTCGGTGTTCGCCGCCGTCTCGACGGGCGTCTGGTGATGTGCGAGCAACAGGTCTCCTCAGGTTCGCCTCCCTATGCGTCGGCGGGTCGGGAGTACCAGACCTCCCGGCCTCTGTGGAGGCTCAGCTCTATCTCCCGGCCGCCGAAGTCGGCGACGACGATCACATCGTCAGGCTCGTCGGCGTCAGCGTCGTGGATGTCGACGATGCGGGCGATTGGGGACGCGCCGGCGTCACGCCACGCGCGGTACAGGTTCGGGTCCTGCCCGAACGCGAAGGCGAACGGGCCGTTCTCCCCGTTCGTCTGCAGGTCGATGTAGTCGCCGGGCCGCAGGTCCCCACCGCGGCCCCGGACGGTCGGGTGCTGCCGCAGGAACTCCAGTGCCCGGGCACGGATCTCCTCCCCGTCGAGCCGCTTCTGCACGTGCGGCGGCAGAGTCACCTCGGCGGGCGTCCGCGCTTCCGAGGCGAATCGGCCGTCAGCGTGCCGGCTGCGATTGTCGATGGCTGTCATACCGGTCATGTACGCGGCGGTGCCCTATCAGCGGCCGGGCGACGTGCGGGGTCGGTAGTGTCGTCGCTGTGCCCCACCTGACGCAGCCCCAGATTGAAGCGCTGTGGCTCATCGCCGAGCACGGGCTCATCGTGACGCCGCCCGACGTGTTCTCCCGGGACGCGGTCGCGTTTCTGGACGTCCGCGGCTGGGCGCCGGTGAACGTGCTGACCGCACGGGCGCTCGCCCGGCGGGGGCTGATCGCTCTGCGCGATTACGTGCCTCCGCCCGGCGAGATCGTCATCGAGTGGGAGGTGACCGACGCCGGGCGGGTAGTGCTCGGGGACCGAGTCTGACTGGGCTCGTGTCCGGTCCTGCCGATACCCTTCGCGTATGGTCTTCAGCTGGCAGATGGCGGAGGAGCTCGCCGCCGCCCACGTGCGCACTCTCGGGTTCGCGGACGCGACACGCACCGCGAGCGGCACTGACGGTGGCATCGACGTCATCGGCACGGGTGTGATCGCCCAGGTGAAGTACCACGCGAAGCTGACCGGCTCTCCCGATGTCCAGCGCCTCCGTGGTGCAGCACATGGGTACGAGAATGCTCTCTTCTACGCGGCAGCCGGGTTCACGGACCTCGCCGTCCAGTACGCGGATGGTGCTGGCGTCGCCCTGTTCCGGTACGACGAGGGGGGCAACGTGTACGCCGTGAACTCGGTCGCTGAGGATCTTGCGGTGCCCCTGTCGCAGGCCGCGGATGCGTTCGGGCAGCTGGGCGAAGACGTGGGAACCGTTGACGCGTGGCGGATGACGGCCGGGGGCGTTTTCGGTGACGTTGAGGCGATCCTCATGCACGTGAAGGGGGACACGAGCGTGCCGCTGACGGAGCGTCAGCTCGCCCTCGCTGACGCGCTCAGTGTGGACCACTTGGAGCCGTCGGCCGCGCTCGGGCCGCTCATACGGGAGTTGACACGCGGGGCAGAGTCATTCGCCGATCTCCCCGAGACCATCCGGGGAGCCTCGCGGGCGGCGATCCTGGCCTGGGCCCAGAAGGCGCGTTCATATCACGACACCGCGGTGGCGGGGATCGACGAGATCAGGCGGACGCTCGCCTGGGTCCCCGACCTCGAGGACCGTCTGGAGGCAATGGTGCGGCTGCGTGAAGCGCAGCGCGAAGCCAGCGCCGACGAGGTCGCCGTCTGACGAGCGTCACTCGCCGGCTACACCTCGCGCGTTCGCGAGGTCACCATCGGTCTGCGCGGTGCCCGCACTGTTGACCAGGCCGTACAGGTGCGCTTCCTCCTCGACTGTGAGGACGGTCGCCTCGATCGTCGGGATCGGCCAGTTCTCCGCGCGGCGCTGGCCGCTGCGGCTCAGCTGCGAGTAGGTGACGAGACCGTCCGGGCTCTCGTCGGCGATCTCCTCGTCCTCGAACCAGTCGGCGGGGACAGGGAGCTCGTCGGCGAAGAACGCGCGGATCGTCTCGATGCGCTGCTTGCCGTCCACGACCGCGCGGCCGACCTTGCCGGTGTACCCGTTGGCCTCCCACCGGTTGTTGAGGGTCACCGAGCCGATGGGCAGACCTCTGAGGATCGACTCGATGAGGGCCTGCCGCTGTTCGGTGGTCCAGACCGACCCACGCTGGTACGGCGGGCTCAGCTCCAGGCTGTCGTCTTCATCCGCGCGCGGCAGGAACGAGAGCGCGGTGCGGTTCATCGGCGTCAGGGACAGACGGCGGATCGGCCGGGCACGACGATTGGGCCTCGCGTACAGCTCGTCGATGCGTGCGTCCAGCGCCTCCAAGCGGTGGTACGTGGCTGTGTCGTAGCGCCGCTCCTTCCGCAGGCCGCGGGCCTCGGCTTCGAGCCGGTGGGCCTCTTCGAGGCGAGCGGCACGGGAGCCCGCAGTGTCGAGACTCGCCTCAGGGGCAGAGCGCTCCTGAGGCCCGAAGCGGCCATCGCCGGCCCGGGCGTTCTCGCGGGCAGACTCGGCGGATGCGCTGATGTTGCTCATGATCAGGTATGTGCGCGGCTGGGCGGTCTTCGCGATCACTCTGTGGATGTGGGATGCCGGCGGAATCAGTGTTCAGTCGAACGCTTCCAGCCGGCGAGCGAACTCGGCGCCGGAGATCACGTCGAAGGTGACCTCGATGGGGACGATGTATCCCTCCTCGCCTCGCGTGGCCGCGTCGAGGTCGCGGTGTGTGGACAGGTGGGTGAAGTACGCAAGAGGGCCGAATCCACGTCGAAGCGCCGCATCTGCCTCGTCACTCAGGTAGCGGTTGAGACCGACACTGTTCGTCGCGTCAAGGTAGGCCTCCCCGCTCCACATCGTTCGCTCCTCGATGAGGCCGCTGTCGTAGGGGACGCAGACGTCGACGTAGACCAAGCCGTGCATTCGACGGTGCTCCTCAAGCGTCGGCGCGAGCGCGGGCTCTGTTGCGGACTCCGAGAACACCTTTGCGTGCAGTTCCCGGTCCTTCGCTCGCCGCTCTGCCTCAGCCGCCTCCCGCTCCTCACGCCGCCTCCCGCTCCTCACGCCGCTTCTCGTAGACCACGTAGTCGGCCCACTCGTGCCGGATGCTGCTGAGGCGTGTCAGCGTGACAGCGAACCCGCGCTCGTTCTCGCTGAAAGTCTGTGCCGGAATGTCGGCGCGAAGTGCTGCCGCCTCGGCGACAAGGCCCTTCAGATGCTCGGGGCCGTAGCCGCCGTCAGGAGTGTCGCTGAACTTGACCAGCAGGACATCGAAGCCGTGGGCGCCGGCGGGACTGGGCGTGAGCCTGTCGCCGCACCCTTGGGCGAACTTGTCCTTGCAGACGAGAACAGCGGGGCTGCCGTGCAGCGCGTAGACGGTGTCGAGCTGGAGACGCTTGAATCCCATGACGACTCTATGCGCAGCGTGCAGCCCCGCGGCAGTCAGGTCACAGCTGGCACGAGACGCAGTTCGCCATCTCGGTCCCCTCGAGCGCCATCTGGCGCACGCGGATGTAGTAAATGGTCTTGATGCCGCGGCGCCAGGCGTAGATCTGCGCGCGGTTCACGTCGCGGGTGGTCGCCGTGTCCTTGAAGAACAGGGTGAGGCTCAGCCCCTGGTCGACGTGCTCGGTCGCCGCGGCGTAGATGTCGATGATGGCCTCCGGGCCGATCTCGTACGCATCACGGTAGTACTCGAGGTTCTCGTCCGTCATGAACGGCGCCGGGTAGTAGACCCGCCCGAGCTTGCCCTCCTTGCGGATCTCGACCTTCGAGACGATCGGGTGGATCGAGCTGGTCGAGTTGTTGATGTAGGAGATGCTGCCGGTGGGCGGGACCGCCTGCAGGTACGCGTTGTACAGGCCGTGCTCGGCGACCGCCGCAGCAAGCCGCGCCCAGTCGGCCTTGGAGGGGACGGTGAACCCGAATCGGCGCAGCAGCGCGCGGACGGTGTCGGTCTGCGGCCTCCACGAACGGGTGACGTACCGCTCGAAGTACTCCCCCACCAGCACTCGCTCACCGTCGAGGTTCACGGTGAGCGCCTGCGCCGGCTGCGGGGCATAGGCCGACGAGCTGAACCCGGCGAAAGTCTCGCCGCGCTCGGTGGCGAGGAGGTTCGAGGCTCGCACCGCGTGGTAGGCGACAGTGGCGAAGTACGAGGAGACGAAGTCGATGGCCTCGGGGCTGTCGTAGTGGATGTGCTCGCGGGCAAGGAACCCGTGCAGGTTCATCTGCCCCAGCCCGATCGCGTGGGATCGCCGGTTGCCCTCGGCGATGGAGGGCACCGAGGAGATGTCGCTGAGGTCGCTGACCGCGGTCAGGGCGCGGACGGCCGCCTCGACGGTCCCACCGATGTCACGTCCGTCGATCGCCAGTGCGATGTTCAGCGACCCGAGGTTGCAGGAGATGTCTCGACCGACCGTGGCGTAGCCGAGGTCCTCGGAGTACTCCGACGGGGTGGAGACCTGCAGGATCTCGGAGCAGAGGTTCGACTGGATGACGCGGCCGGCGATCGGGTTGGCCTTGTTCACCGTGTCCTCGAACATGATGTACGGGTAGCCCGACTCGAACTGGATCTCGGCGAGGGTCTGGAAGAACTCGCGTGCGTTGATCTTGGTCTTGTGGATGCGGGGGTCGTCGACCATCTCGCGGTACTTCTCGGTGACAGAGATGTCCGAGAACGGCACGCCGTAGACGCGCTCGACGTCGTACGGGCTGAACAGGTACATGTCCTCGCCGGTCTTCGCCAGCTCGAACGTGATGTCGGGCACGACGACGCCGAGGGACAGGGTCTTGATGCGGATCTTCTCGTCGGCGTTCTCGCGCTTGGTGTCGAGGAACCGCATGATGTCGGGGTGGTGCGCGTGGAGGTACACGGCGCCGGCGCCCTGACGAGCGCCCAGCTGGTTGGCGTAGCTGAAGCTGTCTTCGAACAGCTTCATGACCGGGACCACGCCCGAGGACTGGTTCTCGATCTGCTTGATCGGCGCGCCCTGCTCGCGCAGGTTCGTGAGGGCGAACGCGACGCCGCCGCCGCGCTTGGACAGCTGGAGGGCGGCGTTGATGGAGCGGGCGATCGACTCCATGTTGTCCTCCATGCGCAGCAGGAAGCAGCTCACGAGCTCGCCGCGCTGTGCCTTCCCGGCGTTCAGGAACGTCGGGGTGGCCGGCTGGAACCGCCCGGCGATGACCTCGTCGATGAGTCGGTTCGCCTCAGTCTCCGAGCCGCGGGCGAGATACAGGGCGGTGGCGACGACGCGGTCCTCGAACCGCTCGAGGTAGCGCTGGCCGTCGAAGGTCTTCAGGGTGTAGCTCGTGTAGTACTTGAACGCACCGAGGAACGACGCGAACCGGAACCGCTTGTCGTAGGCACGCTTGTATGCCGCCTTCGTGAACTCGGGCGTGTACTGGTCCCACACCGGCTTCTCGTAGTAGCCGTGCTCGAACAGGTAGCCGAGCTTCTCCTCGAGGTCGGTGAACCAGACGGTGTTCTGGTTCACGTGGTCGAGGAAGTACGCCCGGGCGGCCGCCTTGTCCGCGTCGAACTGGATGCGACCGTCCGCGTCGTAGAGGTTGAGCATCGCGTTGAGAGCGTGATAATCCATCCCCTCGAATCGCGGGTCGGTCTTGAACGTGGGGGCGGTGTCCGGCATCCGGTGGCTCCTGATCGCGGGTAGAGGGTCGATCCGCTCGCGGGGAGCGGTGATGAAGATGTACGCGGCGCGTGGCGCACAGCGCGCCACTCGGGCTCGTCGTCCACATGGTGGACGACTCACCTGACGAACCGAGCGGCGCACGTCTCGTGCTTGTCGTACCCTGCGGCAGGCCGACGACCCACAGCCGAGTGAGGCTCACCGCGGGTGGCGTCTCGAGAATCGTGCGACCCGGGCCTCGCCCAGCAGCAGAATGATCGCAAGCTGCCCACCATCACGGCCGGCGCCGTCACGTGGCGCGCCGACCATGCAAGACAGGACTGGCCACGCTCGCCTGGCCGTGGGCGTCCTGGTAGCTTACGGACATGACACAGCGTCGCTCCGGTTGGTCCTTCTCTGCGCTGGAGGACGTCCGCGTCCGCAGCCTTATCGCAACGATCCGGTCGTATAACGCGCTCCCTCTGGTCCTCAGGTCCAGGCGCGAGATCAACGCTGATGGCGTGTACATCGAGCGGTCACACGAGCACGCGCTGGCCTGGCTCGAGAGCCACTCGACCCTCGTCGCCGTCGCCGAGCCCGTTGTCGGTAAGGCTGAGGCGATCGCGATCGTCGATGAAGCCACGGCCGCCCGTTTCGACGACAAGACGGGTCGGGCGGTGCATCCGAACGCCGACGCGGCGCTGGCGGCGGTGCGAGCGGAGCTCGACAGGCGCAGTGCGCAGGCGGCGGCCCAGGTTTCCCCCAGCGCGGCGGAGGTCGCCGCGGCTCTCGCCGGGGACCCTGTGTTCATCGCCAAGGTGGCGGCCGCCGCGAACGTGGGTCTCGCGAACGGAATATCAGCCGACACCGGCTCGTGAGCGAGGCCGGTTAGTCTCGTGCGTCATCACCTGGCTGACCGTGACGACGGACGATGCCGACGATGCGCGAGACATCCTCAGGGGTGCCGAGCATCTCGATGCGAGCCAGGTGCGGCACCCCGCACTTGGCAGCGATGACGTCGCCCGCAAGGCAGTACTCTGGCCCGAAGTTCGTGTTCCCGCACGAGATGACCCCCGCCAGGTGCTGGCGGTTGACCGGGTCGTTGAGGAACCGGATCACCTGCTTGGGCACAGCCCCTGTCCCGGGAGCGCGGCCGAGGCCCCCGCCGTACGTCGGAGTCACGAGCAGGTACGGGCCGTGCACGCTGACCGGCGGGTCGGTGCGGCGCAGAGGGAGCCGGACGGTGCGCACGGGGACGGCTGTAGCGACCTTCTCGACGAACCGCTTGGTGTTCTCCGAGACGGACGAGAAGTAGACGAGATCGATCATGCTGCCAGTTCGACGGCGGTGGCGGTCGAGCGGACGAACAGGCGCTCGGTGGTCACCTTGCGCTCAGACCCGCCCTGCAGGCTCCGCCGGTGCTTCGCCTCCCAGATGCAGTCCCACCCCTCCGGCGCCGCGTACTCGGAGACGAACACGTGCACGCCGCGCTCTGCCCACGAGGCTGCGATCTCCCAGAATCGGTCGTTGTCGAAATCGCCGACCGCGTTGTACCCGAACGTTGAGGCGTAGGGCGGGTCACAGTAGACCGTGTCGCCCGACTGCGGGTCGATCTCCTCATAGGAGCGATGGACGAACGACACGTCGAGGCCCGCGATCGCGTCGCGGATCCGGCAGACGGCGCGCGCGGACTCCCCCTGGTGATTACGCGGTGTCCCGTCGGCGTTGTAGCCGCCGCGGGCGTAGCCGGCCCACCACTTGCCCCCGAAACTGCCGCCGAAGCCGGCGAGGGACCGGAGGGCTGAGGGCTCGGCGTCCTTCAACGCTGCGTACTCGGTCTCGCTGATCCGCTCCGGCGGCTCCCAGCCGTCCAGAAGCGCATTCCACATCAGGATGACGTCCAGGCTGCTGTCGCTGGCTCGGGCTCGCTGGAAATGCGGGGCGAGGCGCGCGAACGTGGAGGCGCCGCCGACGAACGGCTCGTACAGGGTGCCCCCGTCGGGCACACGGGCGATGATCTGCTCTGCGATGGCCCGGGCGATCCGCGATTTGCCGCCGACGTATCTCATGCCCGCCTATGCGTGAGGCCCGCCTGTCGCAGAAGCGGACAGGCGGGCCCCACAGACGTTCGGCGGTCAGCCGATGAGGACGGCCTCCGGGTGGTCGGGGCAGGTCTGGTAGCCGGAGGGGATCAGCATGAAGCACTCCGAGCACATAGCCGAGCTCTCCTCCGGGCGACGTCGGGCGGCCCGGCCTTCGCGGTTGCCGCCGAACTCGCCGGCAAGCGGAGCGACACCACCCTCGGAGACCGCCTCGGACCACGCACGCAGGGTCTCCGTGCGGCGCTCGACGGTCGTGTCGGAGAGGTCAGCTTCCCGGCGGAGGAACTCCTCCGCCCCCTCGTACCCGTCCTCCTGGAAGGCGCGGACCCCGGGGTACGCATTCGCAAGCTCCAGGACCGCACGCTCGCGGTCGGCGGGGTGCTCCATGTCGAGGACCCGTTCACCCATCTCGGTGAGGTAGAGCCCATCCACGTCGTCGCGGTCCACGAGACCGAGCAGGCCTGCGGCCGCGGCGTAGAAGCCACCCTCGGAGCGGTGCACGCCGAGCGCGTCGGACATGTCGTCGCCGTTGCGCGCCCCGCGGCGGACCTCCTCTGCCGCGTCAAGCACCAGGCCGAGACTGTTCGCCTGCGGGGTGGGGAAGGCGAGGTTGATGGACGCTTCGGCTTCGTCCCGGCTCAGCAGATGCGACTGCGGAGCACAGATCGCGATCTCCGGCTCGGACCGGTCCTTGTGCGTGAACTGACCATCGCCCGTGCGGGGGTGGTCCTTCGGGTCGAATGCTGCGCCGCTGAACGTCATGCACATGATGTACGCGGCGCGTAGTACTGTCGTTCTTCTGTCTCCGGATCAGTGCGCCCACGAGCATCGAACCGGAGTTCGACACCACCCGGAGGGCCCATGAGCGAGCCATCAGGCGAGCCGCCGGTGCAGACGGCGACGAGCAGGCGAGCGACGCACAGCGCCGCGAGCCCCAACGTGATCTTCTGCTCCTCAGACCGGGACGTCCTCGCCTGGCGGGAGGACGTGGACCGGCGCCACGCCGACGTCGAACGGGCGTGGCGGCTCTTCGCAGAGCAGGTCTACCCGCTGCGCGTCGAGACGGAGGGGGGCCGCCCGGTCGCCGTCGTGCACGAGCGGTCCGGCAGGCGGATGCGCGGGTTCGAGGACGCAGTCGCCTCGCTGCCACAGCTGACGACCCTCGAGGAGGCGACAGCACTCGGCGTCCCGGCGTTCGCGCTCTCGGAGACGGGCCTCGACTTCCCGCACATCCACGTGGACCGGTTCGAGGGGCGACCGACGCGCGTCTACCAGCTGTGGTCCGCGGTCAGCGCCGCCCAGGAGGTGACAGCGATCGACACTGACCGGCGGTGGCATCGACTGTCGCGCACGGCCTGGATGGAGACCGTCCGCCTGCGGCATCTGGCGAGCAGACTGCCGCTGTGACAGCCTGCCAGGGCGCCCAAAATGGGAAAACCCCAGATCAGCAAAGAGAAGTGATCGAAACGAGGGACGGGCTTGCCAGCCGTGCCAGGCACGTGCCAGGCCGAAAAACGCTCAAAAGCCCAGGTCAGAGGAGAAAAACGGCTCGCGTGCCAGAAAACCGCGTGCGGTAGTAGGTATCCATATAGAAAGAGGGAGAGACAGGGCCCCTCTTCTACTACTTACTTACTTCTTCTCTTCTGGAAGACTATAACTAACTAGGCATCCTGGCACGGCCCGGCTCTTCCCCAGTCGGGAGTAGGTCAAAGTGCCTCTCGAATATCCCGGCATCGGCCTGGTACCCCCTGGCAGGAAGCCAGGCTATCCTGGCACGGAGCGCGTTTCTCGAAGCTGCGTGCTAATTTCGCCGAGCCTCTGGGGAACGGATCTTCTAGCAGTGGTCTTGGTGCTCCGAGCGCCCGCTGCACGCGCATATCCCGGTCAATCGACCGAGGAGAGCCATGACCGAGCTGCGCCTGTTCACGTCCGAGTCCGTCACCGAGGGGCACCCCGACAAGATCTGCGACCAGATCTCCGACGCCATCCTCGACGAGTTGCTCCGCCAGGACCCGGCCGCCCGCGTGGCGGTCGAGACGATGGTGACCACCGGCCTCGTGCATGTCGCCGGCGAGGTGACGACCTCGGCGTACGCGGACATCCCGTCGATCGTCCGCGACACGATTCGGCGCATCGGGTACACCTCCTCCGAGATGGGGTTCGACGCCGACTCGTGCGGCGTCTCCGTGTCCATTGGCTCGCAGTCCCCGGATATCGCAGGCGGGGTCGGGCGGTCGCTGGAGCTGCGCGAAGGCTACGCCGACGACGCGCTCGATGAGCAAGGTGCTGGCGACCAGGGCATCATGTTCGGCTACGCCACGAACGAGACGGCCCGCTTGATGCCGGCCGCCATCGACATCGCACACCGGCTCTCGAAGCACTTGACCGGTGCGCGGCGCTCGTCGCTCCCCGCTCTCCGGCCCGACGGCAAGACGCAGGTGACGATCGGCTACGACGGGCACAAGCCCGTGACCGTCGACTCGGTCGTCGTCTCCACGCAGCACGCGCCAGGCTTCGCAGGCGAGGAGTTGGCCGGCGCCGTGCGGCGCACAGTCATCGACCCGGTGCTCGAGTCCACGGGCCTCGACCTGTCGGCCACGAAGTACTACATCAACCCGGCCGGCCCGTTCACCGTCGGCGGCCCGATGGGCGATGCCGGGCTCACCGGCCGGAAGATCATCGTGGACACGTACGGCGGCGCCGCCCGTCACGGCGGCGGCGCGTTCAGCGGCAAGGACCCGTCGAAGGTCGACCGGAGCGCGGCGTACGCGATGCGGTGGGTCGCGAAGAACGTGGTCGCGGCGGGGCTCGCTGCCCGCTGCGAGGTGCAGGTCGCCTACGCCATCGGCAAGGCGCGCCCCGTCGGCCTGTACGTCGAGACGTGGGGCACGGGCGTCGTCTCGGACGCTGAGATCGCCCGGGTGATCTCCAGCGTGTTCGACCTGCGCCCGGCGGCCATCATCCACGACCTCGAACTGCTCGCTCCCCGCTATGAGCAGACGGCCGCCTACGGGCACTTCGGCCGGGAGCTCCCCGAGTTCACCTGGGAGCGGACCGACCGCGTCGACGAGCTGCGCGCCGCGCTCAGCATGAGCGAATCGACTCTCGCGCACGTGTAGCGCCCGGCGAACTGCGACCGCCGGGAGCACGCGCATAGCCAGGTGAACGCCCCGACGAGAGGACCGGCACGCATGTACGCCAGCAAGAGCCCGCGCGACCTGAACCGAGACCCGCTGCCCTACGTCTGGTACTCCCCGAGCGGGGCATTCTCAGGCAGGGCCCCAGGACCCTACCTGCGGCAGGAAGGGGATGCTGCGGGATGGTCCAGCCGCCATGAACCTCGCGCCGAGTTCGACTACGCCCAGCGCAGGCAGCCGAACCCGATCCTCGGTGCGTACCGTTGGCTCGCCACGAAGCACGGCATGGACGAGGGCCAGATGAAGAACCTCGCGGCACGCTGGACCGAGCGGGAGCGCTACTACGAGTCGATGACCATGAGCGAGCGCCGCACGCCGAGAATGCGCACCCACGCCCGCGCCGTCCTTACCCGCCTCCAGAACGTGGACTGGGCGGCATGGCGCACGTCGCAGCGTAGCCTTGCGCACAGCGACGACGACCGCCGTGCCCGCTGGATGGACCTCGCACTGGAGCAGACGTCATGAGGTCGGCCTTGGCGGTCGTCACGAGGGCTGCCGCACAGCCGTGAGCGCCTCCTCCCGGATGAACGTCCGGCGCGGGATCATGACGATCGACCTGATCAGCGTGCCCGAGAGCGAGCGCCGCGCGGGACTGGGGACCGCTGAGCTCCGGCGGCTGCTCGCGGAGGCGGACATTCGGCGGGTGCCTGTTCAGCTGGTCGCCGACGACGGGCTGGGCACTCCGCTCTGTGCGCTCGTCGCCTGGTACCAGAAGCACGGCTTCGGCCCAGTCGAGGTTCTCGGCTCGGGCCGTGTCTCCATGCGGCGTCAGCCGGTCGGGCGGCCCAGGCGCGCGCGCCGTTGAGGGGCCGATAGAGTTCGGACGTGGAATGGGCTGCTCTGGTCGTCGCAATCGCCACGTCCGCGGGGACGATCGCTGCTGCAATGGCGGCCTGGAAGTCCAGCGCCGATGCTCGTGAGGCGCGGAACAGCGCCGAGCGAGCGAATGCGGCGCTGGTCGATCGCGAGCGCAGGGCCAGTCGTCTCTCGCTGAGCGACGACGTCGCACGGTTCTACTCCATCGAGTACGTGCGCATCGCTCTGGGGCTCGAGCCCGCTCATACCGAGCGGTCTGCCTTCATGCAGGCGCTGCGGAAGACCGACCAGCCCGGCGGCCTGCCACTGGCGATTCTCGTCGAGCAGCTGTGCTCTGAGGTTACGCCAGGAGATCCCGACTCCGCCGACGCCGCCATGCGTCAGTGCCTCCGCTACGCCGCGGAGTGGGTGGATGACCCCGAGTCGTTCGAGAGCGCCCATGCTGCCACCGTCACCAGGATGGCGACCGAGATCGCGTCGCGACCGCTGAGGGAGTGGCTGCGACCAGAACAGGAGTGGCAGTCATCGAGCGCGGGCGACGAGCATGGGAGCGTCACTGTGTGACGCGACCCCAGGCCTGATCGAGCGCCGCCCGATCCTCCTCGATCTCCTCGGGGCTGTCTCCCGCCAGGACGCGCGAGCGGACCGTCTGCGATGCCTCACGGACCTCGCCCAGCCGTACCCACAGCTCTTCGTAGGTGAGGTCCTCTCGGATGACCGCCCGTCCTTCGCCGCGCGGCGGCCGCAACTCCCGCACGTCGATGAGGTCGGCGCCCGCCTGGGCGATGAGCGACGCGATCCTCCCCGAGTACACCGACCTCACGTACAGCATGGCGACCGCCGCGGCCAGGGCGACGAACCGGGTCGTCCCGTCCACCCCGCCGAGCAGGAGCGCTGCAACGCCGAGGAGGACGCTGAGCCACGTCAGGAGCTTCCGCGTTCGTCGAGCTCTGCCGGCGCGGCTTGCGAGGACGGCGGTTTCGGCGGACCGGTCGGGGTTGATGTAGATGAAATCCTGGTGCTTCATAGAGGTCTCCTGCTCGTGGCGAGCGAGAGACCTATGCGTCACACGGCGATGGCCAGGGACTTGCGGGCGCGGTGCAGCACGGAGTTCGCGGCGGACACGGTGATGGACATGCGGGAGGCGGCCTCAGTGGTGTCGAAGCCGAGGACGTCCACCGCGTAGAGCATTCGGGTCCACATCTCCGGCTTCGACTCGAGCAAGCGCGCTCGGTCGACCTTCGCGCTGACGATCGCCTCCACACTCTGCGGGGACTCGGATTCAGGGATCTCGGCGACGACGATCTCTCGCTGACGGCGCGCGTACGTGCGGGTCGCCTCGTTCTGGATCGCACGGCGCAGGTAGGAGCGGGGGTTCTCCGGGAGTGCACTGCCGTTGGCATTGGCGCGCGCCACAGAGAAGAACACCTCCGACACCACGTCCTCCGCCTCGTGAGGGTCACCCACGACTCGCTTGGCTACGCGCATCGCCCACTCGTAGTGGTCCGCGTACATTCTTCTCATTGCGTGTTCGATTCCGGTTCCGTGTGCTGTTCTGGGGATGTCGGAGCTCGGCATTAGCCTGCTCCGATGACTCGAAGCCTGCTGCACTGCCCGCAAGGGCACGGGCCTCTCAACGTGTTCCTTCGGCGCAGGGGATCCCGCTTCCTGCCGTACACAGGTTGCAGGGTGTGCGGATTCGCCGACAGTCCGCGGGGCTGGGTTTCCGGGGACGTGTGTGCGGCGGACGCGTTGGGCGGCACCGATCCGTCTCCGGATGACGATGACACCGGAGCGATCCGATACGTCGAGGGCGATTTATGAGAAGTCTCTCACGTTCGCTCTTCCAGAAGACTACCCCAATCGCACGCCGTGTCGAGATCCCCCGCCCGATTCGTCATGCAACTCGCGTAGCGCGCGCGCCCCGCTCGTAAAATATCCCGGTCAGAAGCGGAACCGCCGCGATTCATGACGTCATTCGATGCGCGCGTAACGTCGCGATTGTGCGAGATGCTCAACCGACTCGGCGGTCGCCGGCGGGGAACCGCACCCCGTGTCGCTCCGCGAATGCCACGGCGCGAGCCGGTAGCGTTCGCCCCCGGCGCCGCACCGGGGACGCCTGGCCGCTAGGCCGGCACGCCGTTCGAGAGCCCGACCGGATGAGCGACATTCCGCATAGATGAGAGCTCGCTCCCCTTCCCTCCCTTCCCCCGTTCTCTCGTCGTCCGCGCCTGCGGCGCGGTCTCCTCGTTCCGGGGTCGGTCGGTCGGTTCGCTCGCTCATGCCGGCTGTCTGGACTTGGGGTCTCGATCTGTGTCGTGTTGCACTCGCTGCGCTCGTGTTGCGTGCTGTCTCGGGAAGGTGACGCGCGTTCCTGAGTCCCCATGGCCGCCTCATGCGGGACTGCGTGTGACGTCGTGTGCTCGCTACGCTCGGCTGCGCTCATGCCTGTGCGCTGCCCACTGTCCGCCTGCGCTGGGTCACACCTGCTTCCGGGTCGTTCCGCTCGTTGCTCGCCGGCGGCTGCGCCTCATGCTCACTGGACTGGATGTCCTCGCCATGGACTGGACGTAGGTGCCTCGGGTCTCCGAGCTGACGTTGCGGTCTTGCGCTCCCGTGGCTCATCACGGACTTGCTGCAACGTGTTGAGACAGATCGCGCGCAGCTCCCGGCACACCAGAACTGACGCGCAGCGGCAGTTCACGAACGGCTGCATGCCAAATGCCGCGAGCAGACCACCACCGCAGGGCCCGCACAACCCCGTGAGACACGCCAGAGCCACAGCCTGCGCCGTGCGTGAGAGCAGGCAGAGCCCGCCACGCGGGCACGGACTGATCGAACACAACACGGACAGGATGAGGCGACAAGAGTCGAACAAAAATGGGGGCGGCGGGAACGGAGGTGGTGGTCGGGGAGCGGCTGCGGCGGCGGCCGTCGCCAAAGATGGGCGTTTTGCGGCGTTTCCGCAGGGTATCCAGTATGACCAGAATGAGCGCTTCCGCAGCCCACCGGTTCACCCGGGCCGGGAGTATCGAAGCTAACCCCACGCTGCTGCGTCAGCGCGCCGCGGCGGGGGTGGAGACCCTGCCTGCGGGGACGACCATGGTCACCATGCGCCGCGGTCACGACCTGCTGCATTTTGTCGTCTCCCCCGGCTCCACAGGCGGCGTCATCGAGCTCGCGAAGGCTGTCGCTGCGCGCGCCGAGGAGTGCGACGCGCCGGACCTTTCCGATGTTCGCGCGGTCGCCTACGCGACGTACCAGCGCGGCTCCGGCGTCGGGTCGAACCCGGCGGTGAACGCGGACATCACCGCAGTCGTCGACACGGCCGCATCGTCGCTCCGCTCCGGCGAGTGGATCGCGTTCTCGATCCGCCGTCAGAACAACACGGAGGCGCGTCGCAACAGGACGTGGCTGGACCATCAGGGCGTGTACACGCACCAGTCTCGCGAGGTGTCGGCGGTGGCCGTCAGCGTGTACGCCGGAGGGGAGACGGCGCTGTCTGCCCGGGACATCCTGGCGCGTGTCATGCGCACCCTCCCCGGGTTCGATCTGCGGGTGTCCACGGCCGTCGTCTCCCGCGCTCGTCCGGTCCTCATCTGGGCGGCTGTCGCGGCGATCGCAGTGGCCGCGGCGGTCCTCGTCCCGGACCCCCGCGCGTGGCTCGGATACGTCGGCGCGGCTCTCGCTGTCGCAGGTGCGGTCGGCACCGCTTGCGGCCGTCTTCCGTCGCGCTGGTCGCGGCTCCGGTCGCTGCTTGCGTCGGGCCTTGTTCCCGCACCTCGGCACCGGGTGGTGCCGCCGTCGAAACCGCGCAAGGCGAGCACGAAGCGCGACAGCGAGGGCAACGAGATCACGATCGCCGCGCGCGACGGCGACTACCCGCTCGCGGAGTCGGTGTTCCTGATGTCAGCGATCGCTCCGGTGAGCGTCGTAGCCCCTCACGCCGGCGCAGAATCGGGCGAGCAGTCCACGCGACTGCGCGCCGCTCCCCCGTCGCTGCGCGATCCGGTCGGCATGTACCTCGGCGACTCCGGGAACACCCCGATCTTCCTGTCTGAGCGCGACGCATGGCAGGGGCTCATGGCGCTCGGTGAGGCAGGCTCCGGCAAGTCGGTCCTGCTGCAGGGCGCGTGGGCCTTCGACAGCTTCCGCAAGGCAGGTCTCGTGCCCGGATCCCCGGCCCGCCGACACGCGATGTTCGCGTTCGACACCAAGAACGACGGGGAGTCCGCGGCGGCGTACGCGGAGTGGTCCCGGCGCGCCGGTCTCGACGTCGTCCGCATCGACGTCAGCGACGAGTCGAGCCCGTTCGGGATCGAGCTGTTCGCCACGTCCGGGTCCGCCTCCCACCGCGCTCGGCGGATCGTGGACGGGCTGAAGTACGTGTTCGGCGAGGAGAGCATCGGCCCCGAGTCGTTCGCGACCCTCACCCGCGTGTTCATCGGCGCGTTCGCTGCGACCTCCGACGTACTCGAGCACGTGCCGGCGATCACCCCGGGCCGCAGCCCGTTCTACTACGCGAACATCCTGCTCGGGTCCCGAGGCGACGACCTCGGCGAGCAGCTCGCGCAGGCCATCCGCACGAAGGCGGACCGTACCGGCGATGACGACGCGGTGGAGGCGGCTGAGGTGCTCGCCCCGCTGTACGGCGGCGGTGTGACCCCGGCGCAGCGCAAGCAACTGCAGAAGGCACCGCAGAACAAGATCGAGCAGCTGTGCGCGGCGGAACACTGGTGGTCCCGGCCCAAGCGCGCAAGCTGGTCCTCGCTCATCCAGGGAGGAGCGACGACCATCGTGAACATGGGGATGGCCGGCGGTCACCTCATGGACGAGTCGCAGCGTGAGCAGATCGCCTCGCTCATGCTGTACACGCTGCACGAGGAGATCCAGCGCAACTGCATCGGCTGGTTCCACGAGGGCTCGATGGTGTCCCTGTACGCCGATGAGCTCAAGCACCTCGCCGGGAACAGCCCGCGGGTCATCTCCTGGGTCCGAAACGACGCCCGCGCGTTCGGGGTCCGCGCGTTCTTCGCCACCCAGTTCCCCCGCCAGCTCGAACCCGAGGTCCGTGCGACGACGATGGGATTCGGGACCCTCGTCTCCCTCACCCAGAAGTCGACCGATGTGATCAACGACGTGCGCGCGGCGATCTCCGTGGACGGCAGCGAGTGGACGAGCGCTGACATCTCGGGCCTACCGCGGTTCGAGGCGATTGTGCGCACTGTCAACGAGGGGACGCTGCTCACCCCGTTCACGGTCCGACTCGCGAACTACCGGGACATGACCGCCGACCAGCTCGTCGAGCGCTACCCCGCCGCCTCCTCACCGCTGCCTAACCCTGATGAGTCGTTCGCCCCGCAGGCGACGACCAGCGACCGCGCCGAGCCCGCACTCGCGGAGCTGGACGTCGCGCCGGCAGACGAGATCACCTTCCACGCCTACGACCCGAACCGGTTCGCCGACGACGGGCCGCACCTGTGAGCGACAGCGTGCCGGTCTCCCGGGTGCCCTCGCGCACGCCACGCGCACCCCGCCGCACGGCAGAGCGCACGGACCCGTACTGGGACAGCCTGTGGCGCTCCGGATCGACCGGCGACTGGGTGAGCGCGAAGGAGGCCGCACGGCTGGAGAGCGCGGGACTCGCGCGGGTCCCTGTGGCTCTCCGCAATGCGCGGCCGCTGCCCCGGGCTGCTGATGCCGCTCACCGCGCGCACCGCTGGGAGCAGCTGCTGCGGCTGGTCGCCACCGCCGACGCCTGGCGGACCCTCACCGTAGAGCAGTTGGAGGCCCTCACGGGCGTCGAGCGGGTGCCGGCCTCGTGGCTGCCGTCGCTGTGGGCGGGGCACCTGCTGGAGATGTCGATCGTCCAGTCTGCGCTGGCCTCCGGGCCGCGGGCGAGTCTTGCAACCCTCGTGCGCCCCGCCCGTCCGTCCGTGCACACCCGCGCGTTCGAGGAGGACCTCACCTGGCCGGAGTGGGTGAGCGTGACAGCGGGCACCGGGCTCGAGCACAACCGCCAGTTCTCCCGACACAACGTTCTGGCCACCGAGTTCGGGTTGCGCATGGCGGAGTTCGGGAATGTGGCGAGCGTCCTCGGCGAGAAGCTCGCGGGCCTGGACGCCCTGGCCTACACCGGGACCGGGGTGCCGGCACCGAGCACCGGCGCGAACGGTGGCAGTGACCTCGTCCTGGTCCGGCCGGACGGGATGAGGGTCGCCGTCGAGGTGACGGCCTCCAAGGTCGGCGGCTGGTTCACCGACAAGGTCGAGCGGCTGACCGCAGCCCTCCACCGCCGGTCGCTCGCCGAGACGGGGCTCACCGTCGTGTTCATCGTCGCGCCCCACCAGGACGCGACGCCCGCGGAGGTGACCCAGACACTGAAGCTCGTCAAGCGCAGCATCCAGAAGGCGGTCAGCCGCTACCCCGGCCAGTACGGCTCGTACACCGCCGAGCGTGTGGCCGTCGCCAGCTGGGCGCACCTGTTCCCCGCACGCCACGCCGCAGTCCGCGACATCGCGAAGCTCCCCGTCGAACGGCCCACCGGGATGATCCCCGGCCGCCACGTCGAGGACGACGCCATCTGGGAGCAGGCACGACTCCTCGACCCGGCGAGCGTGCGCTTCGACCCGGTGAACGCCCAGTGGATGCGATCGGTGATCGACACTGCACAGAGCCTGCGCTCCACACCGCACTTCCTGACGCCTGCCCGGACAAGCTCCCCGGTCGACCTGAACGAGATGAGCCTGCGCGCGGCCCGCGTTGCCGATCTCCCCCGCGCCGAGGGCACCGCGAGTTTCGAGCGCCCGAAGGGGTCGGCGGGGCTTACCGGCGTGCCGCGCCGACTGATGTTCTGAGGCGACCGTCCGCCGCGTACATAGCTGTACATGACCGATATCAGTGCAGCAGCCGCCGCAGCACGCGAGAACGCCCGCCAGACCTCCGGCAAGTTCGGACGACACGCGCGGAGCGCGCCCGACGTCGTCATCCCGGCCGCGAGCGACGGGCCTGGCCTCGGTACAGCGCCCGAGGTCCAGAGCCCCGCCGGTTCGAGCAAGCCGTTCAGTGCCGCCGGGTGGCTGAAGATGACCGAGCGTGAGCGAGAGGAGCTGGTCCGTCCGCTCATGGGCGAGTTCCTGGATGCGCGGGCCGAGCTGATCGAACGGGGCCGGGCGACAGAGGCGCTGGCCTACAACTCCGACTTCAAGGGGCGCCTCCCCTCGCTTGCCGGCGCCACGTCCCAGGACGAGGACACCGCGATCTACCTGCTCCAGAACCTACGGGTACGCGACGAGGAGTCGGCCCGCGAGGCGGCGGCGATCGCCGACGGGTTCGCGCGCATCGAGCCGCTGCACGGCCGCGAGGAGATCACGCGTGGCACGGTCATCCATCGCGCCTGGTACGTGGGCGGGACAGGCTGGGAGGAGCACAAGGACGCCCGGCTCATGCGCATGGGCGACGGGAGCCTCGCCTACATCCCGAAGGGGAAGCGCAACCCCGCGCCGCTCCGTGGCGGGCACGTGCTGTTCAAGCCGGCGCCGCGTACATAGGTGAGCATGACGATCAGCACCATTGCCGCGACCGCTCGCGAGTCCGCTCGCGAGACCGACGGACGCTTCGGCTATCAGGCGCAGAGCGCACCTGATATCGCCCTCCCCACCGATCACCGCCTGGCCGCTCCCGGCAGCGACCCGAGCGTCGCCGAGCTCCAGCTGGCAGCCCTCGACGACGACGCCGACGAGATCGTCGAACTGGCAGGCATCGACGAGCCCACCGAGGAGAACCGGCGTCTTGCCCGTCTCTTGCTGGGATCGGAGGCGTCCGAACTCACCGACATCGCTGTAGCCGAGATCCTGTCCGAGGCCGGGGCCCGCGAGGTGACTGTCACCCACGGCGACGACGGCGGATTCCGCACGGACGAACTCGACGCGCCGTACGCGGAGCGACTGGACGCCGCCCTCCGCCAGGCATCCCGCTTCGTGTCCTACCCCGGCGCGCTCGATGGCGTCCTGCCCGCCGGCGACCGCCGCTACCTGATCAGCCCGACCGCCCTGCGCGAGAGCTGAGCGCGCAGCCGGCCCATTGGGAACTGCTGCGGCGCAGACTCATGTCGTCGAGCCGGCAGATTCGCGGCGGTATCGTCCCCATGCCCCTCCGAGAAGTCTGTCGTGGACAGAGAGGATGGCCAACATCGCGTACAGAGCTACCCCGCTGGTTGTGAGGAGCACGATTGCACGCGAGAGGTCGGCGGCCTGCCGGCCGTCCGCAAGCCACCACCATGTGAGCCCAAGAGCTAGCACGATGACGATCACCACTAGCGAAGCAGCACGGTACAGCACGATGAGCCAGGCAAATGGATCGGGTATCTGTCCCCAGCGGCGCACGAGCAAGTCTCGGCGCAATCTGACGCGACCCGACTCAGGATGATCCGGCCCGAGCTCGGCAAGTAGCCGAGTCGCGGTCAGCGCCTCATCCAGGTCCCGCTTGCTCTGCCTGCGCTGCTGCGCGGCAGTGACGAAGATGCCAATCAGCGCTACCGCCGCACCCAGCACCGCCGCGATCATCGTGTTGTCCCACGTCACATCCGCACTGTATCGCTCGGTCGACAAGTTGAGCTAGGCCGCCGCCCGGGTAGCCCCGCTGCACTCTTCGCAGGGTACGGGGCATGCGAAAAGACAAGATCTCCGACCAGCGGGACAGCATCCTCGCCTTCTTCTCCTCCACCCGGGGCCTCGTGGTCGTCGGCGTTCTCGCTGTGCTGCTCGTGGCGTCTCTCGTTGTGGGCCCGATTCTCGGCTGGAGCTGACGTGCCCGTCTACGGACAGCCCGGCGCGAGTCTTGACGACGCCGAATGGGCGCACTCGCAGTCGGCGGCCGACGCCGGCAAGCGGGGCGAGCTGCGCACCGCGCGCGTGCTCGACAAGCTCGCAGCCGACACGGGGATCACGGTGTTCCATGACCTGCGGGTCCCTGGTGGCCGGGCGAACATGGACCACGTCGTCGTCGCCGGGAACCGGGTCACCGTCCTCGACTCGAAGGTCTGGCAGCCCGGCCGCTACTGGACGCTGTTCGGGCGCACGCGGCGGGGCCTGGAGCTCGTTCCCCATGCGGACAAGCTCACCCTCATTCTCGCGCAGGACCGGCTGGTCGAGATGTTCGCCCTGGCCGGCATCCACGCGAACGTCGCCACGCCACTGCTCGTCATGTGGTCGTCCAGACGCGAGCAGCCGATCACGCATAGGTTCTACCTCCCCCGCGGGGCGCGGCCGATCAACGGGGAGCACCTGGCGGTGCAGCGCTTCGGCACCAAGCCAGCCGACCCGCACATCGTGCGTGCTCTGCACGAACTGATCTGACGAAAGGGGCCGCATGCCTGCCTCCCGCAAGCCGGTCCAGTCCTCCGCACAGCTCCAGCTGTCCGTGCCCGTGGTCATCCTCGGCGCGGCTGCAGCCGTTGTGCTCACCGTCATGCACCTGCCCGGCGTGCTCGCCCTGATCATCGCGCTGACGGTGGCCGGGTGGCTCTACGCGAACCCGCAGACGGCGCGTGGAGAGGTGCCCGACGAGCGCGGTGCGCGTCTCGCGCGAGGCTGGGATCAGCTGCGGTGGCGGGCGCTGTTCCCGAACGACTACTGGCTGATGAACGACCCGCGGGACATCGACGGGTACATGGACGCCGCCACCCGCCTCCCGCTGCCCCGCTGGGCGGCTCCGATCAGGCCGGCGCTGAAGCCCCTCGGCCTCGTGGCCTGGCTCGTGCTCCCCGGACGGTTCACGCACGTCATCGCGCTCTCCCTCGCCGCGGCTGCCGCCACGTTCCCGGTCGACCGCATCATCGAGGGATTCCATTTCCCTGGTTGGATGCCGTGGATCCAGGCTCTCGCCGTGTATGTGGCGATCGTCGCCACCGAGAACGCCGTGCTGCGCACGGCGACCGTGCACGACCCGTCGCCCGGCGTACGCTTCACGGCCGTCCGCGAGGCGCTGGCCGACGACGAGTCCCGTGGCGGAGCGATCCGCGCGCTCGTCGGGTTCACCCTCCTCGGTCTGGCGCTTGCGATGGTCGGCGCACTGATCCTCGCCAACTACTCGCTGCTGTCCCACCTTGCCGCCTGGCCGCTGGTCGCCGCCTCGTTCGCGGCGATCGTCGCCGCGGGCTGCCTGCACGGCACGTTCCGCGAGCGTGCCCTGGCCGGCTGGCGGGACAAGGTCGCCGCCCGCGCCGCGTGGGACACCCGGTGGGAGGGCTTGAAGCAGCCGGACACGTTTCTAGTCGACCACGAGCGGGTCGGGCAGGCGATCGTCGACACGTTCGATGCGCCGCCACTGCTCGGCAGCGCCGGCGCGATCAACCTGTACCAGAAGGTCGTCGCGTTCCTCGGCGGCGGGAACACCGTCGCGATGCTCACCTGCCCCGACACCGACAGCCAGGGCCAGCCGCAGCCGGGCACCATCCACGCCACCCGCTTCCGGGTGGTCGTCTGGCCGAGCGACGCCCAGGTCGACATCTCCTCCGCCGCCACCTCTCAGGCCGAGGTGGAACTGCGCCTTGAGACGGCGATGTTCCAGGTCGCCACCTCCGCCCGCGCCGAGGTCCCCGTCCTCGTCCAGTGCGCAGCCGAGTCGTGCTCCATCGACGGCGGTGCTATCTGGGGCACGCAGTGGACCGCGCTCGTGCCGAACGAAGACGCAGTGCGCTCCTTCCTCCAGGCCGACGCGTTCGCCGAGCGCAACGTCCTGTACGCCGGAGCCCTCGACGGCGCGGAAGGCGAGCTGACGGCCCTGCGCGAGAAGCTGACGGCGGTCGAGCGGTGGAACCGCCGGTGGACCGACGCGCTGCAGCAGGGCGCGAACCCGCCGATCCTGCAGTACGAGCACGCCCAGGAGGGGCGCCTCGCGGACGGGACGGTGATCCGCTGCCAGCCGTTCCTGTTCAACCAGGGCATGGACATCAAGTCCTACTTCGACCCGAAGATCAGCCGCAAGCTGTCAACGACCCTCGCGGCAGCGCCGTTCGTCTCCGTCGTCGGTCTCACCGGCCCGCGCTACGTCCCCAACGGCAAGCCCGGAGAGCGCCACCCGCAGGCGTTCTGCGTCATCTGGTCCGAGCAGCAGGTTCCGCAGAGCCCCGCGCAGCTGGCCCCCGCCCCTCAGCGCGACGCGATCCGCTGGGCCCTCGGCGGAATGCTCAACGCCGCGTTCGACGCCGCGAAGCTCGACTCCCGACCTGAGGTCGTGGACGCCACACCGCTTACCAGCCGCCGCAGCCAGGAGCACATCTGGCGCATCGACCTGCGCCTGTTCGACGGGGTCACCGCGCAGGCGGTGAAGGCGAAGTCCGCGGTCATCCAGCAGACCCTCGGCAACGTCCCATGGCTGCGGATGACGGAGGGCCAGTACGGGGTCACCGTATACGCCGGTGCAAGCCCCCGCTCGGAGAGCGTCACCCTCTTCGGCGACAAGGCGCGCGCGATGTGCGACGACCTCGACTGGGAGCAGGCGTTCATCGACGCGAAGGTCATCGGCAACGACGGCACCACCCCGAAAATGCTGACCCGTGAACCGCTCGAGTCCAACCCGAAGGTGACGATCGCAACCTTCCGGCTGCCGTCTCCGCTGACGGCCGGACGTGTGCACGCCGAGTCCGACAAGCTGCGCAGCGCGTCCCGCAACGATTACGTTGACGTGCGCGAGGAGGGGAACCCCTCCCTGATGTCGATCCGGTTCTCGGAGCAGAACCCCATCCCGTTCCCCGCGTTCATGGACTGGGACAAGCTGTCGGCCACTGAGGGCAAAGGCGCGGTCACGCTCCCGTTCGCCTCTGCAGTGGACGGATCGGCGGTCGGGTACACCTGGGTCGAGGATCCGCACCTCATGGTCCTGGGCGGTTCAGGCAGTGGGAAGTCGGTCCTCCTCCAGGTCCTCATCGTCGCTGCCCTCCTGCGCCGCTGCGAGGTCTACACCCTCGACCCGGTCAAGGGCGGCGGAGACTTCGAGTTCGCCAAGCCCTGGCTGAAGGGGTTCGTCGGCGTGGACGACTGGGTCGGCGCCGGCGAGACGATGCGATACGTCCATCAGGAGGTGCAGCGCCGCAAGAAGCTGCGCGTCGAGCACGGAGTCTCCAAGTACTCCGAGCTGCCTGAGGAGATCCGGCCACCGCACGCGATCGTCATCGTCGACGAGTTCCAGTCGCTGATCAACATCCCCGACCTGCCGAAGGACGTCCCCACCGACCCGCTCGCCCTCGCCGACTATGAATCGTTGAAGGCGGGAATCCAGGGCAAGAAGAACGTAGCCAGCGCCATCGGGTACATTGCCCGCGAGGCACGCAGCGACGGGATCACGCTCATCCTCGCCGGCCAGGCACTGAAGTCAGCCGAGCTTGCCCGGGTCGGCCTTGCAGGGCTCAAGACAAACTTCAGCCGGATCGCCATGGGCAAGATGAACTACGGCGACTTGTCCTCCGCATTCAAGGACACCTCGAGCCTGCCCCGCCTCGGCGAGGTCGTCCCCCGCGGCCGGGGTTTGTACGAGTCGAACGCCGATGCTGCGCAGATCATCCAGGCGTGGTACGAGCCCGGCGGCCAGGACGAGATGCGGCGGCACATCGAGGCCGCCGTTCCGCCCCTCGACCCGGGCGAGCAGCTGGACGTGGATGTGCTGCGCGAGAACGTGCTGGCGCTTGCCGCGCCGTCCTTCGGCGAGATCATCGAGACCGACGATGACGAGGCGGTCGTCGAGGTAGATGCCACCTCGCTCGGGGTGGACCTGTCGAACCTGTCATTCGACTTCGCGGCCCTCGACGACGACGACGACGACACGCAGCCGGCTGAAATCGACGCGCCTGATGACGCGGTGCCGTCGGCCGAACCGGAGGCTGACATCGAGCCGCACGCCGAGCTTCCCGAGTCGCCGTTCATCCTCGAGCAGACGGCCACGCTCGGCGAGCTGCCGCCCCAATCAGCCGAGGACGGCGAGACTTCTGGACCGCCCGAGCTCAACGACGACGAAGCGCCCACGGCGGCTCTGGATGACGACATGGATGGCTTCGAGCTCCTCTCGCCGCCGACTGATCTCCCGATCGCCGCCGACGACGCCCAGGTGCCGGCAAGCGCCCCAGCCGGCCCGCGAGGACCCGCGCTGTTCACGCTGGCCGACGCGACGCCGGAGCGAGGCGACGAGACCGTGGTCATCGCCCACGAGCCGATGCGCGGCGCGCTCGTCCTCGGCGACGACCTGCCGCTGTTCTTCGACGCCCCGGTCACCGGCTGGCCGGAGGGCGACGCGGTGGTTACGTACGTGGTCGAGCACCCGGAGGTCGGAGCTGTCGAGTGGCGCGGCGCCGAGCTGGACGACCTCGACGAGATCGGTATCCCTCGCCGCGCCGTGGTCGCTGATGCGCTCGAGGCGCACGGTGTGACGCTCATCTCGCCGCCGCCCGCACCCGCGGACACCGCAAGCTCCTCGACGACGCGCGACATCTCGTTCGAGCAGAAGCGGATCGACCCGACGGGACTTCCCGGTGCCGACCTCGAGTTCTGACCGGTGCGACATAACAGAGGACTCTCCCCATCAGCTTCCCCGCGCAGTAGGGTTCGGCTATGCCGAAGACCCCTCTTGAAGACTGGTTCAGGTTGGTACCGCCGGTCACGTTGACTGTGAGCAGGAAGCTGCCCGACGATCTCGCGCTCATCGAATACCTCGAGATCGTCAACGCAGTAGAGACGATCATCGAATCGGCGGCCCTACTCTCTGACGTCGAGGCCCGGACCCGGCTGGTCCGGGCGCGCTACGGGAGCGACTTCCAGCTGATCACCCAATCCACTGCCGACGTGGCAAATGCGCTGTTGGCCATCCTCGCGGTCGTGGGCGGCGGAGCAGGGGTCCGATACCTGTGGCACAAGGGCAGTGAGCGTCGCGCCCACACCGCAAAGACGGAAGCTGAGACACGCCTCCTGCATCTCGACGCAGAGGAGAGAATCGAGAAGATGCGCCGCACGGCGAACGACCCGGCTGTGCTGCGGGATGCTGCCAAGAGAGTCCACGAAGGACTGGGAGACCAGGTGAACACCGGCGCGAAGGCTGCTGTCGGTGCGTTTGCCAATGGGGAGCCGCTCGACAGCCCGCTCGCAGACGCGGTGGCGGGCCTCTCGCGCAGCGTTGTGATTGTCGGGTCGTACGAGCTCGACGTTTCCGCCGAGGGCGGCACAGGCACAGAGCCTCCCAACCCTCCCCCGCCACCGGAGCCCGGACCAGAGGGAGGCGTGGCATACGCCGAGGAGACGGCCGAAGCTCCTGCCGAGGCTGATATGGCCTGACACCCGTCGTCCCGCCTGACTAGGGCGGTGAGGGCCTCGTGACGCATAGAGCGGCATGCTCCATGCGTCCGAGGCCCTCTCATGATGGGCGTGCACCACGCGGGCACCGGCGCTGCCGCGTGGGTGGCACTGACCGCTGCAAGCCCCCTGATCCCCGCGCTTGGCGTCGCCCCGCTGCCTCCCGCCGCGGTCGCGCTCGGCGGGATCGTGTGCGCGGGCGCCGCGCTCCTGCCCGACGCTGATCACCCGAACGCGACGATCGCCTACTCAGTCCCCGGGCTCGGCAAACTCGTGACCGGAGCCATCGGCTCTGCCGCCGGCGGGCACCGCCACGGCACGCACTCGGGCCTTTCCGCGATCATCGTCATGCTCCTCGCTTGGTGGCTCACGACCTTCAGCGGGTGGGTGACCGCCGAGCCGATGTCGGCCTACGTCATCGTCTGCGGGATTGTCGCCATGGCCCTCATGGCCTTCGCGTTCAAGGTGCTGCGCATCGTCCGCGGGTGGCCGTTCGCGTGGCTGACTGCCGCGGCCGTGAGTGCCGCGATCACCTTCCTCCTTCCGGAGCAGTGGTCGTGGCTGCCGTGGGCGGTCGCTGTCGGGTGGGTCACGCACATGGCCGGCGACATGCTGACGGTCGGCGGGCTCCCCCTCACGTGGCCCTGGAACCTCCGCCCGCCGGCCAGGGTGACGGCCACTCCGCTGATCAAGAACATCTGGATGAAGAACGGCTACTGGGCCCTCCCGATCCTCGGACTCACCGGCAGCATGCGCGAGAGCGCACTGGCCGTTCCCCTCACCCTCTACGGGTTCTACGGGATCGCCGCCTCAGCGGTCGGCCTCGCCCTCCCGTTCTGGCCGTGACCCTCCGCAGGGTATCCGGCGACACCACACTCTCCCGAAAGGTGCTCTTGATGAGCGACAACTCCCTCTCCGGCCTCGTTCCCCTCCCCGGCGCCCCGGCGCCCGCCGCCGAGGTGCCCTCTTACTTCGACGGGTCGCCGTACGGCTACGACGAGCAGTCGCCCGCCGAGACGAGCGATCAGCGGCCGGAACCGGCTGCAGACCGCGGCGACATCGAACCTCGCGAGCAGAAGCGCAAGTCCCCGCGCATCAAGATGACCGCCGCGATCGTCCGGCGCGTGCTGACCACCCGCTCCCTCGTCGCAGCCGCCTCCCCCGACGCCCGCGACCTTGCTGCGGCAGTCCTTGGAACGGACGCAGACGAGGACGGTCTGACCGTGGCGGTGCTCACCGCTGGACGCCAGGCGCTCGCCCCGCTCTCCGAGCTCGCCTCGATCGTGGATGCGACGGTCGATGCCGACAGCCCGTTCGCCGCCGTCGTCACTGCCGGCGCTGTCGAGCGCGACGTGCTCCGGAAGGTCTGGCGTGTCCTGCAGATCCTGGGCGCAGCCGACGGGGGCCTGCCCGCAGCCGAGGTCGCCGCAGCCGCGAAGGTCGCGACCGCGGCCGCCGCCCTGAACGACGAGCAGCGCTCCCGCCTCGCGGACGCCCGCGCCCTCATCGCCTGATCGGAGACCCTATGGCCCGCAAGAAGAAGTCCTCCCCGTGGGACGGCGCACCGCTCCCGCAGACCCCCGACGCCGACGGCACCGGCCTTGCCGCGAACCCTGATGCGCCCGCGGAACGGGTGCTCCAGCGCTCGGGCCGCATGCGCCGGCTTGCGACCTACAGCGTCGCGTTCGTCGCGGTGCCCGCAGTCCTCATGACGGGTCTGTCGATCCTCACCAACGACACCGAGATCGACCCCGGCAAGTTCAAGTCCTCATCGATCGAGGTGAACGACTCGATCGGCAAGTCGCAGGCGCTGAACGCACTGAACTCGTGGATGGCCGCCGACCCCAGCCCACTCCCCGGCGGCAAGGTGCTGTCCTGGGACGGGTTCACCACCACGAAGCGTGGCAAGGCGAAGTCGGAGTCGGAGCGCCCGGCAGACACCGGAGAGATCCACCGCTTCACCCTGTCGGCGATCGCGGACAATCACCCCGTCTACTACACGGCGACCGTCTACGTCGTCGTTGACCCGACCCTCGGCGCCATGGTCGTCGGCTCCCCGAGCCTCATCGCCCGCCCCGCCGACTCCACCTCCGGCTGGTCGAGCCAGTCTTGGGCAGGCTACGACTCCGCCTCGGCCTCCGATGCGGTCTCTGACGCGGTGAACGCGTGGGCACGCGCCTACACGTCCACCGCAGCGGACCTCCGCCTGAACGTCGGGGACGAGAACCCGAACCACGCGTACGCGCCGCTGAGTGGGGCAACGGTCGTGGACGCGGACGTGATCGCCGCCGGTGTGAAGAGCGACGTCGAGAACAAGAACTCCGCGAACGAGATCCTCGTCCGCGCGACCGTCTCGTTCCGCTGGGGCGAGGTGGCGGAGGGCGCTGTGAACACCCCGTCCGTCATGACCTTCGACCTGCTCGTCACGAAGGCGCAGACCGCCTCCCCGCAGATCGTCGCGTGGGGCGGTGTGGGTGAGGGCCCGTCGCTGAAGGCCTACCAGAACGCTGTCGTCGGCAAGGAGATCGTCCAGGCCACCCCCGACTCCACCGAGCAGCCCTCCGACACGCATAGCCAGGGCGAGACCACCACGGAAGGCGGAGAATGAGCAGCGCCAATCGGGACATCCCCACGCAGCCGCAGTACGAGACGCACGCCCGCCGGCCCATGGCCGACGGCCGCGTGTTCGGCACGGATGGCAGCCTGTGGCTGTACCGCTCGGTGCCCATGGCCGCGGTCGTCAACGCGAAGAGCGACGACGACGCGCTGCAGGCCGCAGCCCCGCTGATGCTCGCGTTCAGCGAGCTCAGCCAGATGGCGACCCAGCGCGGGGTCAACCGGCGCATGGCGCGCAACTCGTACCGCAAGTTCCATGTGCTCCTCACGAACTTCCCCCGGTGGTTCGAGGCGCCGGAGGGCACGCCCATCACCGACATGCTGAACCGCGCGTACTTCAACCAGCACGTCCTCGACCGCCGGGTGCTCCTGGGCGTGCAACTGGTCCCGACCACCGGGGATGGGACGATGGCCGGGTTCATCGACTCGGTGCAGAAGACGCTGTTCGAGGGCGGCACGCCGCTCAGCGACTACGACAAGGACTACCGGCAGGTTCACGACGCCCTCGACCGGGCAGGGCTTGCGGTTCCCACGGCCAAGGATTTCGCCGCCGCCGACGCGTGGTGGAACCACGGGCACCCGGGCGCGACTCCCTACATGGACCACCCGGAGCACATGCACATCTTCCGCAAGCAGTCCGCGGCCGACGCCGCGGAGGCCGCAGGGCTCGAACGGTGCGACGACTGGCTGGATATCGACGATCACATCGCGGTGACCTTCGCGAGCCTGTCCGACACCGACATCGGGTACACGGACGTGTCGTCGGCGAAGATGCTGTGGATCCCGCACCTGACCCGCATGAACGCGCGGGTCGTTTCCATTCGCGGAAACGTCGAGCCCCCGCAGGTGACCCGCCAGGAGCTGAAGAACCAGCGCAACCGCGTGCGCGGCGACCTCGTCGCCGCGGCCAAGAAGAACAAGACCGACCAGGCGCGCCTGGAGGACCGCGAGGCGGAGCTCGACTCGATCGAGCGTGAGTACGACGTGAACATCGAGCGCACACCGCCGACCCTCGTGGACACGTCGGTCATCGTCGGATTCGCCGGCGTCTACCACGACGTCGAGCAGCTGTCGCCGGCGTCCATGACGATCCTGCCGATGACCGGCCGCCAGGAGCAGGCGTGGCACGAGACGATGATCTGCTCGAACGTCATGGCGAACCCCTACCGTCACGACTTCCCTGCAACGGTCGTCGCGTACTCGGGCCTGCCGAACCTCACGAAGGTCGGGGACAGCTCGGGGGCCCTCGTCGGATTCACCGACGACATGCAGCCGGCGTTCCTCTCCTCGACCGCCGCGTCCAGCGGTGACGCGGCGCCGACTGCCATCGGCTCAGCGGCGACCGGTGCCGGAAAGTCGGTGCTCATGCAGTGGTTGGCCTACCAGCACGCGCTCGGCGGCAGCCCGGTCGTCATGGTCGACCCAAAGCAGAAGTCTGACCTGACGAGCACCGTCATGCTGCTGCCCGAGGAGCAGCGCCGGATCGTGTCCTTCGACGACTTCATCTCCTCGGACGGCGCACTTGACCCGCTGAGTCTGTATGACACGCCGATGCAGGGACTGCAGCTGGCGACCTCGATGCTGCACCGCACGAACCCGTGGGGTGACGACCGTCGCCGCCGCTTCGAGGCCGACGTCGCCGTGGCTCTGCGCTACGGCATTGACCATGGCGCGACCGCGACCGGGCAGGCGCTGAAGATGGCTTACGACTCCGGGGATGCCCGCATCTCCAAGGAGGCGCTCGTGGACATCTTCAAGGTCGCCGACAACTACCCCATGTTCCGCGCGACGTTCGGGATGAACGACATCGAACGCGGCCTGCACGTGGCGAGCGGTCTCACCCTCTTCATGCGCGGCAACGCCGACCTGACCCTGCCGCCGGTGGGAACCGCGATGGCCGAGTCCGACATGGACCCGGCGATGCGCCACTCGGTGAACCTCATGCGCATGCTCGTGCGCGGCTCTCTCACCGCGCTCACCGGCCGCGGCGGGGTCATGCACATGGACGAGGCGTGGGTGCTGGAGCGATCCGCGCCCGACGAGCTCAACGAGGTCGGCCGCCTTGCCCGTTCGATGAACGTGCTCCCGATGCTGTGGACGCAGACGCCGTCCGGGCCGCTGAACATGGGTCTTGCCGGCTACATCAGCCGCGGCCTCATCGGGCACATCTCCGACGAGCAGGAGGCGGGCGCAGCCCTCGAGCTGTTCAAGGCGAAGCGGGACGACACGATGAGCCGGGTCACCGCCAGCGAGAAGCTGTCCAGCGGCCGTGGGCTGAACTGGAACTCGCTGAAGGCCCTCCGCGATCCGGAGACGAAGGCCGTCAAGCGCGGTTCGGTGTTCTACTACGCCGACCTCAATCAGCAGTTCGCTCCGGTCACCGTCACCCTCCCCGACTTCTTCCTGCGCCTGGCGTCCACGACGCCGGAGGAGGTCGCCCGGCGCCTGGCTGCCGAGCGCACACGCTCCGACGCATAGGGGTCAGGGCGTGTCCCCCAAATGGGGGACAAACGTTCGCACGTCGCGCGTTGCGCTGGCAGTTGATGACGCCAGCGCAGCGCGGCCTGCGCGAGGGGCCTCGGTCGCGTCGTCAGGCCCGCGCCCAAACGCGCCGGAAGGCGCTTCCGCGAGACGGCGGTCACCTGGAGGCCTTGTCTTGCTTGGGAAGTCGGGCGACTGAGTCCATTCTCTCACAGCCACGCGCGAATCCCGAAATGAAACCCCAGGTCACTCAAGGATTCCCGCGATCCATGCCCGTGCCGCGAACGTCTCTTCGACAGAGCCGCGCACATAACCGGCATGGAAACCACTACCCGCGCGACTGCGCTCACCTCTCCGCTTGCCATCGCCCACCAGGCGGCCGCCGATCAGGTCAACGCCAGGGCCACCGACATCGCCCGCCGCGTCCTCCGCCAGACGGGCGGTCGTGACACCTACGACTGGGAGGGCAACGGCATCCGACTGAGCTACCAGGGCGACACCACGGACGAGCACGGGAACACCGCGTACGGTGCGACCGAGCGCCTCTACCGCACCGGTGTCGACCGTCAGGGCGCCGAGACCTGGTCCACGAAGTCCCCCTGGCCGTCGCAGTCCAACACCGGCCTCATGAACCTGCAGCTGAACCACGTCCTCGGCTGCGAGGACCCGATTGCCCTCGCCAAGATCGACCTGGTCTACATGCTGATGGCCCCCGCGCTCGCGCTCGTGGACTACGTCATCGCGACCAACAACACCTGGGCGGGCCTGTCCGGGTCGAACTCGAACCACATCGAGTCCCTGCACATCCGACTGAGCGAGATCCTCGAGCAGAAGGTGCTGGAGAACCCCGGCGCTGGCCTCAGCCTCCGCGAGGTCGCAGAGGGCACCCCGGTCGTCGGGTGGGCTGCCAAGGCTCTCGACGGCGCGATCTTCAACACGATGCGCCGCATCACGCACAACACGGACGAGACGACCGCCTGGGACACCGAGTACACCGAGGATGCGCCCGCCGCGCGCACCCAGGCAGAGCTCGGGACCGACGCGCTGCCGGCCTCCGCGGAGGACACGTACCTCGCAGGCGAGACCGACGAGGTCGCCGAGCGGTACCGCGAGGAGACCGACGCTATGCGCAACCAGGAGCTGATCGCCTACGCCGCTTCCCAGTTCCTCGCCACGCAGAACCTGCCGAACCTCGCACTGCCGCCGATTGCTGACCGTGTGCGGATGATGGAGCAGCTCGAGGGCGAGCCGGCGCTCGCCTACGACTCGCTCATCGCGTGGCGGAACCTCATCTGCGCCGACCCCATCGCCACCGACGCCGACGTGCCGGACGAGTGGATGGAGCTGTGGCAGAACTTCGAGGGGCCCCGCGGGCGAGACGACGTCTCCCGCATGCTCGGGCTCCTGGCAGGCGGCCACCGCGACCGTGCGCTGCTCGTCGTGCGCGGTCAGCTCGGACTGCCCGACAAGCTGAGCGCGAAGAGCAAGGAGCGCATCCGGAACGCTGTGCGCCTGGTGGTCCGCGGCGAGTCGCTCGACCGCCCGCTGAGCCGCGCAATCAATGCGTTCGACGACTACCGCCGCGACGGGGACCTCCACACGTTCAGCGACCGGCTGAAGCCGTTCCTCACCCACTCTTCGTGCCCCGTCGCGACCGCGGAGGACGTGGTCGATCTGTTCACGAAGGCGCTCCTTGCGCTCTGAGAGTGAAGGGGGCGCCGGTCAGCTGACCGGCACCCCCTCACCTTTCGCAGGGTATGGGGCAAGCACTGATGAGAGGCACCTCCCCATGGCCATTGAGCGCACGACGTTCAAGCCCGGCGCCGGATTCGATCCGAACAACGCCAAGCACATCGAGCATGCCGTCGCCCGCTTCTCCGAGGCAGCCGACGACCAGGCCGGCGGATGGCGCTACCAGTCCTATGACCCGAGCACCGGCGAGCTCACCGTGGTCCGGCAGTCTGCGATCACGATCGTCGGCGGCGGAGCGAAGAGCACGAGCTACGAGGTGGGGCTCGGCGTCGGCATCAAGGCGTCAGACGCGGACCGCGTAGCCGCCGAACTGGAGTCTGACCCCCGCCACAAGGGCTACTACATGACGCGGTTCGACCCGCACCTGGGCACCGCCCGGCTCACGCAGATGCGCCTGGATGAGGTCCGCGCACGCGGCGCCATCGCCACCGCCCTCGGCGTGAAGAACTGGGAGGTGCAGGTCAAGCGCACGAGCGCCGGCGGGTTCCAGATCCAGCTGCCCCACAACTACATGCCGTCCAAGCACGACGAGAAGCTGCAGGAGGTCGCCGAGATCCTCGGCAAGGTCGGCTGGTACTTCACCTCCAACCCGCGAGAGCTCCGCGGTGAGATCGTGCCGTCCGAACCACCGATGTTTCCGAAGTCCTACTCGTACCCGATGGAGCTGCTGCCGAAGCCGGTCGATGGCAAGCTCGCCCCCATCCCGATCGGCATGGCACTGTCCGAGCGCGGCGACCAGCCGAACACGCCCCTGTACCTCGACTTCTCCGCCGCCCCTCATATGCAGCTCGGCGGAATTACAGGCGCGGGCAAGTCCGTGACGCTGAACGACATCATCGCCGGGGCACTCGCGGGCGGCGCGGAGCTCGTGATCATCGACGTGCCGCAGAAGGCCGTCGACTTCGAGCCGTGGAGGCCGTATGTCCGACCGGGCGGCTGGGGCTGCGAGTCGTACGAGGAGAACGCGGTCACCCTCGAGGAGCTGTACAAGGAGGGCGAGCGCCGCGCCGCGCTGTTCAAGCAGTACGGGGCCAAGAAGCTCGCCGAGATGCCCGCCGACGTCCGCGCGACGATGAAGGAGGTGCTCATCGTCGTAGACGAGGTCACCGGCCTGTTCGCCATGGACTCCGTCCCCAAGAAGCTGGAGTCCGACGATCCCCTGCGCATCGAGGCCGAGTCCCGCAACTACGCCCGCGAACTGATCAAGACCTTCATCGAGAAGATCGCAGCTGAGCAGCGATTCGTCGGCTACCACCTGGTGCTGTCCACCCAGGTCGCGAGTGTGAGCACCGGCATCGGCACGGCTCTGCGCACGAACCTTCCCCACAAGATGCTGCTGGGCGCCCGGGCCACCGACGGGAACAGAAAGCTCATCCTGACCGATGTGACTGCGGTGCCGAACGTCCCCGACCACATCAAGGAGAGCGCCGAGGCGTCCCTCGGTGTGGGCGTGTTCGAGTTCTCCGGACAGGTGGCGGGCATCGTCAAGTCGTTCTACGCGTCGGAGGCGGACCTGCAGAAGGGCCTGCGCGCCCGCGGCGTGACGCCGATGCCGGAGACGCAGCTGGACTCCACCCGACCGAACCCCCGCGCTGTCGTCGCCCGGTTCCCGGAGGTGGAGCTGATGGCAGCGGCTAAACGTGAGGCGGCCTCCCCGAAGTTCGGGACCGGTCCTCGCAGCTACGAGGACTGGGAACTCGACGAGGACGGCAAGCCGCTCACCGGATTCGCACGCGCGAACGCCGCGAAGCATGCGGCAACGGTCGTCGCCAAAGAGGCGGCTGGATGAGCCGTAGGTCCGCGTGGCGACACGCCACGCATAGATGTCGCGAGACCCCGGGGCGGTTGGGAGGCCCAACCGGATGGTCGCGGCTCCGCCGCAGCGAAGGCTGCGGCGATGAAGGGGCAGGGTTTGGTTAGTCGCCCTCATTGAGCGCCGCCGGCAGCGCAAGAACCCCGGAACGCCGGCAGGTGCCCCTTCCCGATCGGGAAGGGGCACCGACTCCCACTCACCAGAGGAACCCCATGATCTCGCCGCTCGCCGTGATCGACCCCGACTGCCCCGAGGACCGCCGGGTCGTCCTCGCCACGCGCCTGCGCCGGTATCGCACGCTCCGCGCATGGTGCGCCGCAATCGCGATCGCGGGGACCACGGCCCTCCTCGCCCTGGTCGTGGCGAGCATCCTGTGGCAGGAGGCGATCGGGCCGCTCGCAGCCCTCGTCCTCCTGTGCGCGGCACCTGCACCGATCCTCGTCGCCGCGAGCCGCGCTGCGTCCGCGGTTCTGAGCGACCGGCGTGTGCGCCCTCTCGCTCCGCTCTCCGACTTCGACGCGCGCGGCGCAAACGACCAGCAGATGTGGGACGCGCTGCGTGCCCTCGATGAGGCACCAGACGTCGACGTGGTGGCGATGGTCGCGGCCCTCAGCGACGACAACTCCACCCAGACGGTCGATGCGAAGCTCACGATGGTCCTGCGTGCGACCGCGCATGAGGAGGCGGCTGCGGCTCTCGGCCGCGCATAGACCGGGAGTCCGACCGAGAGAGGCCCGTCCATGAGCAACGCACCCGCGACCACCGAGACCGAGACCCAGGCGCCTACCGTGGCGGCCGAAGCTGAGCCGCAGCGCTCGCTGACGCTCCTTGACCGCTGCGACAACTGCCGTGCCGCAGCGTACTACGCGATCGACGTCTACGGGACCACACTCATGTTCTGCGCCCACCACGCGAACCGTCACGAGCCTAAGCTCGTGCCGATCGGCGCGAACATCATCGACGATCGGCCCTTCCTCTACGCGTAGACATCCGCCGCGGCCGCCACGCATCGGCACCGCGCATAACACGGTCGATCCACCACACAGGAGGTCGTCGTGTACAAGTTCTTCCGCAACACCCTCGTCTTCGGACTCGGTGCGCTGTTCATCGCGTTCGTCGCGACGAGTGTCCAAGGGTGCAGCCAGTACGTCGGTACGCACACCCGCACGAGCGCCGACCCCGCGGTCACCGCGATCGTCGACGGGCTCGCAGCGTCGCCGTTCACCGCGAAGAACGCGGTGGCGCTCGCCTCGATCGTCTGCAAGGTGGGCGGCACGGCCGCCGGCTCAGCGATGGAGCTCGTCGCGCGCAGCGGGCAACGCTTCGACCTGAGCGACGACGAGGCGGCACTGCTCAGCGACAGCGACCCGGCGCGCGTGTGCGGGATCCTGGCGGGTGCCCGCTGACGCATAGGTCCTCATGACACCCCTCCGCATTCACCTGCTCACCGACACCGCACAGCTGCCTGCCCGCGCCCATCAAGACGACGCCGGGTTCGACCTCCACGCCGACGAATCCGTCACCATCCTTCCCGGAGGCCGCGCGCTTGTGGGCACCGGCATGGCGATGGCGATGGAGCCCGGCACGTTCGGGATGGTCTGCTCCCGCTCGGGTCTCGCGCACCGCCACGGGGTCGTCGTCGCGAACGCCCCGGGTATCGCGGATGCCGGGTACCGCGGCGAGATCAAGGTGAACCTCATGAACCTCGGCTCCGAGCCGTTCACCGTCCAGCCCGGCGACCGCATCGCACAGCTCGTCCTCACGACCTACCTCGCCCCGCCGATCGTGCCGGCGGCCACCCTCGAGGACCTCGGGGAGACAGACCGTGGCACGGGCGGCCACGGATCGACAGGGGTAAGCGAACCGCATCAGGTGCGGGAGCCGCATCAGGAGGAGCTCGTGTTCCCCGCCGTCACGCGCGTGACGGTCGTCACCGAGCACGGCGGTGTCGCCTACGAGAACTACGGGGCGTACGCGGACGGTGCCCGAGTGGTGCCCCAGGACGACGGCCGCACGATCAAGGTGCTCCCGCGATGACCGGCAACCCTGCCGAGGACGCGATGACGGCCACCCCGTCCAATCCGCTGGCGTTGCGCATCGAGGCGACTGCCCGCCTTGCGTTCGCCGCGAAGGACCGCCCGGAGCTCGCCCGGCGAGAGGCAGGCGCTCGCTGCGACCTCGCCGCGGCGATCCTCGCGATGGACGAGGCGGACGGGACTCCTGGCCGCCACAACCTCGTCGAGCAGGAGGCGGTCAACGCCGCCCTCCGCTCCTACGGGAACGCCCTCGCCGACCTCATCCGCGGCGAGGAGTAGGCGGCAAGAAGAAGGGGGCGCGCCAGCTGGCACGCCCCCTTCTTGGTTGCGCTGGGCTCAGCTGTGGGCGCCGGTGACCCACAGCTCGCCGTAGCCGAGGACGGTCAGCGAGTTCAGGAACGTGATCTCGTTCGCCGGGTCGAGCCAAACCACAGCGCCGGCGGGCTGGGCGTAGTCGGAGAACGGCTCGTAACAGGTTGTCAGCAGGATGAGTGGAACGGAGGGATTCCACTCAGACAGCTCGACCGGCAGCCGCTTGTCGGTGAGCGCGGCCGTGAGTTCTGTCTCGGTGAAATCGGCGCCGCGCTCACGCTCGGAGGCGAGCAGCTGGGCCTGAGCCCGTCCGCCGAGGGTGGCGAGGGTCTCGACACGCGCGATCAGGTGCGGGTCGTCGTCGGACTCGTCGTCGAGGTCGGCGTACCCGGGGATGATCTCGTTCACGATGTCGGTGATGCTGTCCGCGAAGATCGCACGAGCATCGGGCGCCGCCCAGATGACACGCCACACCCCGCCGTCGGGGTGCTCGGGAGAGACGATCACGCTCTCGGCGGTCACTGCAGTCATGGCTTCCTCCTGTGCGCGCACGCGCGGTGTGATTGCCGCCCCGCCTCCCGGCTGGACGATAGACATTTTCTCGTCATCTATGCGTCGTCATCATCGGCGCGCGGGTCACCCCGGACCGCAGTAGAGCGAATCAGCGCGAATCAATTTGCTGAGCCTCATCCCTGAGGGTTTATTCACGCATAGACCACTATGCCGGATTCCTCTCATCTGTTTCTCATCAACCGCCTGTTCCTGCAGGCGATCCTTCTTACCACCCTCATCTCGGGCGCTGTGCTCCTGAATGGCGGCTTGCTCGAATTGGCGATCCTCCTCGGGTTCGCCGCACTGGGGCTGACGTTGTTCGTCTGGGCGCCGGCGGTCTTGAAGTCCGCTCTTCGCGTGCAGTTCACCGCTCTCGGGAAGACTGATGTCGCCGAGCGCGACTACGTCCGGGTGCGCGGATTCCGCATGCGCCGTGCCGCGTGGGGCGTCCGCGAGCGTCCGCGTCTGGGAATCGCCCCAGACTTCATCACCGCGGGCGTGTTGAGCGCGTTCTGGGTGCTGCAGATCGGCCTGGCGGCCGCTGCGACCTTCCTCGCAGCGTGACCTCCCGCGCATAGAGCGAGGGTGAGCAGCACCCTCGAAATCCTCAGCGCATCCGTCCGCATCGCCGTCGGCGAGCACGCCGAGCCCCGGCCCGGGCAGGTGGCGGCGACCGAGGTCGTTGCCGCAGCACTGCAGAACAAGACGCACGCCGTCGCAGTGTGCCCGACCGGCTCCGGGAAGAGCTTCACGCTCCTTTCCGCAGCCGCATGGCGTTCCGTGCTCGCCGAGGAGCGGACCCTCATCTCCACCGAGTCTCTGTCCTTGCAGTCGCAGATCCTGAACAAGGACGCGCCGGTGGTCATCCAGGCCGTCCGGGAGCTCACCGGCCGCGAGCTCAGCATCGCGGTCCTGAAAGGCACCTCGAACTACATCGACCCGCGGCAGCTGTCGGCCACCGCCGCCATCCTCGCGGATGTGGACGACCGATACCGCTCGATCGACGACTGGATCAAGCTGGTGTCGCGGGGCCGCGACACTCGAGAGATCGCCTCCGCGTTCCCCGGCGCCGACCTGCCGTCGCTGCGAGCCCTCGTCTGCTGGTGCTTCGCACAGTACGCCGACGACACGCTGGCTGGCGATCGCAGCTCCTGCCCCCTCAACTTCACGTCCGTCGAATGGGAGCAGGTCTCCGCCGGCTCCGCGGAGGCCGCCGGCGCTGACGACTCGTGGGCGGTCCCCAAGGCGGTCCTCGCGAAGGATCAGGTGGCAGAGGCTGACATCGTCGTGGTGAACCACACGCTCCTTGCCATCCAAGCGGCGACCGGCCAGCCGATCGTCAACGGGAACACCCGGTACGGTCCGTTCGACAACGTGCTCGTGGATGAGGCGCACGCCCTCCCCGAGGAGGTCCGCAAGCAGGGCGCGAACAAGATCTCTGGGCGCACGATCCTCTCGCTGGTCCGCACAGTGGAGCGGGTGACCGACGGGGTGGGCTCCTGGGCGTCCACCGGCCGGCTCATCGCTGACGCGATCGAATCCCACCTGTCCCGAATGCTCGGCCGTGAGGACGCGAAGAAGGTGCCGGAGAACGCCGACCCACTCGGGCAGTTCGGCTCGGCGATCACCGAGTGGGCCAAGCAGGCGGGGTCGATCGTCAAGCCGGCCGTGGAGTCCATGGACGTGCGCACCTCCATCCGCGCAAAGCGGGCGAAGGCGCGCGCGGACGAACTGGCGGCCGCGGTGAAGGCCGTGTCCACGTATGTGCCTGGCGAGGCCCGGGTGCTGGAGGTCGATGAATCCGGCGGCAAGGACCGCCGCTGGACGGTCGTGTCCTCGAGCCCGGTGAGCGTTGCCGGCAAGCTCTGGTCGAACCTGTGGCACCGCACAGACGAGTTCGACGTGTCCACGCCGCTCGGGGTTGCCGCCGTCTCCGCAACACTCCCGCCGGGCTTCCCCTACCAGGCGGGGCTGCGCGCGCAGATGCACAAGTACCCCTCCCCGTTCGTTGAGGCCTACCAGCACTCCACCCTGTACATCCCCTCCGGCCTCGCCGCCGACGCACAGTCCGCGCTGATCAGGACGACGGAGTACGGGACGAAGTTCGACGTCTCCGGCCACGCCGCGTGGGCGACCGACCAGATCGTCGAGCTGGTGGGAGCGAACCGCGGGCACGCGCTCGTCCTCGCGGCGAAATCCGCGAACGGCCGCGGGTACGCGAAGGCTCTCCGGGACGCGCACCCGCACCTCACCGTCTACTCGCAGTGGGACGGTGGCACCCCTGCCGCCGTTCTCGCGAAGTGGCGTGAGGATCAGTCGAGCGTGCTGGTGGGCACCAGAAGCATGATGACCGGTGTCGACGCGCCCGGCGAGACGTGCTCGCTGGTGATCCTCGACCGCATCCCCCGCAAGCCCATGAACCCGCAGGATGACGCCCGCGTGGACGAGATGGTCGCCAAGGGCATCGAACGCTGGGCGGCTGACCGGCTCGTGTACGTGTCGGACGCCGTCACCCTCATGCTGCAGGCGAAGGGCCGGCTGATCCGCGGGCAGAGCGACCGCGGCATGTTCGCTGCGCTCGACCCGCGCCTCCTCCAGTACAAGCGGCGCGATTTCCCCTCATATCAGGAGCAGACGCGGAAGATGTACATGGAGGACCTGTACGAGTTCGGTCACCGGGTCACGACCCTCGACGACGCGGTCGCAGCGCTCAGCGAGCGCCAGTCGGCGCGAGAGCTCACCGCAGTCGGTGGGTGAGGGGCGAACACTGTCGTAGCGGGGCGCTCCCGCCCGCAGGACGCGATAGAAGTCTTCCGGCGCCCCGTCGTGCGGTTTGACGGCCCAGCGCGTCACAGAGGCGCTGAGCGCTCCGTCACTCCTCGTCGAACTCGACCTTGGCGCGCGTGAGCACCGTCTGGTCCTGGCCGGCGTACTGCTCGTGGTCCTTCACGGTCGCGGTGACAGTCAGGTGATCACCAACCGACCCGCGCACGTCGCGGGAGGCCCACCACTTCATCACCTGACCCTCAGCGGTGCGCATGACCACCAGTGACCGGGTGCCGTAGTCGCTCTCGAAATGCTTGACGTCGGCGAGGAGCTCGGCCCGGACATCACGGATGCGGGTGCCGATCTCCGCGACGTAGCCCGGAGCGGTCGCGGCCGCGCTCTCCTCGCGACGCCGCTTCTCCGCGAGGAACGCTAGCTCCCGGCGGTAGGCGGAGATGGCGGAGATCGCAAGCCCCACGTGCTTGCGCGAGACCCATCGGTCCGACCCCTGCAGCGTCTGCCGCAGGTTCTCGGTGTAGTCGCTGCGGCCGGCCGCCTCGTCGCTCAGGCCATCGACCCACGCGAGGATCGCGTCGGCCTCCTTCTGACGGGCGGCGTCCGGCTCCATCTGGAACAGGCTGTCCTCCTCACGCATCAGGATGTCGGCAGTCGCCTCACGCTGCATGGTGGCCTTCGATCGCGGGACGAACTCGCCCTGCTCATCGACGACCGCGAGAGCGGCGATGAGGAGGTCGCGTGCCGGGTAGACCGCGTCGGTGCGCGCACGGCCGCCGGCCGGCTCGCGATCCCACGGCTCCTCGGGCTCCTCGATCTCCCACGACAGCGCCCACAGCCCTTGCGGCTTCACTCCGAGGAAGGCCCCCAGGCAATTCGACCCGATCTGCTTGGTCTCGCCGTCCGGGTTCGTGACGGTGAACACGGCGCCGCGGCGACGGTTCTTGCCGCAGTGATCGCAGCGCATGTCCTCCACATCGAAGACCCGCTGATCGTCGTGAGAGAACGTCAGCACCCGTCCGTCCGCCGTCATCTGGTGGGCGGCGCTGAACCGCCACTCCCCCACGGCGATCGACGGCCTGCTGAGGGTCAGCGTCACCATCTGCTCGCCGAACGGTCGCTCGTCAGTGGTCCGCACCCAGCTCTCCGTTGTCCAGGTGAACCGCTCCTCGATCCCGTAGCGCTCCAGGCGCCGGTTCGCCCGCTCGATGCGAGCCACCGCCTCGCCGAGTCGGGATGCGAGAACGTCGTACGACGGATCAGGCTCTGGCCAGCTCTCCTCGCCCTCGAACTCCTCCGAGACGTCGCCTGGGGCGTCCGCAGGACGGGCATCGAGACGCACATCGGGTGCGGAACGCACCTGATGTCCAAAGCGACCGTCGCTCTCGCGAGCGGACTCGCGTGCCGTCTCGGCTACCGTGCTGATCATCATGATGACCCCCTCCGATCACTATGTGCGCGGCGCACCGAAGTGCTATGCGCGGCGCTATCCGAGTGGGAAGGTGACGCTGGAGAACCGCACGATGTCCGAGGACGCACCGATACCGGCGATATCGACGGTGCCGTTGCTGCCGATGTTGATGATCGCTCCACGGGCGGTGCCGGACGCGTAGACCGCCCCCGGCCAGCGGGAGAACGACGCGGGGCGGGCGCCATCGGGCAGCGTGAAGACCACACTGTTCGCATCGGTCGGGAACGCGCCGGCCTTGCGGCTGATTGCACCGCGGAGGTAGACGACACCGTCCTTGACCCGGTAGCCCAGGTTCTCACTGGCGGTGTAGCCGCTCGCCGGCGTGACCGACATCCAGCCGGTGTCACCGCCCACCCAGTCCGTCCACCCGTTGTAGTAGGTGCGTGACCACACGCGGTCCGGGTAGTAGTAGTCGGTGTACCGCTGCAGAATGCCGACGCCCGTAGAACCGGCGCCTGTGTAGTTCGAAATCACCTCGAGGTATCCGGCGCGAGCGGTCGGGTAGTGCCGGCTGCTGAGTGCTTCTTTGCTGGCGATCTGGATGAACGAGCCGGTCTGGTTGACGGTGTTCAGGTCACGGTCGCCGAGCAGCGACGTCGTCCAGGCGGACCACCCGCCCTCGGACTTCACTCGCACGTACTCGGTGTACGTGCTGCCGCGCACCTGCTCGGCGTTGGCCCAGGGGACGTAGACGCGCTGGATGATGCGGCCGTCCACGTGCAGCACGATTCCGGCGAACCGGTCGTCGATCGGGGTGTTGGCGGCCCCGAACGGTGACCAGTAGAACCCGGCGGCGGTCGCGTCGTTCCAGTCGTTGACCTTCTGTCCGGTCGGAGAGAGCCGGGCGTCGAGAGTCGAGGACTCGAGCTTGGTCACACGGGTCGTCAGCGAACCGACGTCGCCGGTGAGCCCGTCGATGGACTTGCCCTGAGCAGAGATGGTCTGCGACTGGTCGCTGTTCGTCTTCTCCGCGGCGGTGATGCGTCCGAGCAGGCCGTCGATGGCCTTGCCGAGGTCAGTGCCAGTCTTCTCGGCGGCGGCGACCCGGCTGGTGAGCACGTCGAGGGTGCTCGTGACGCTGGTCGTGGCCTTCTCGACGTTGGTGAGCCGGGTGGCGAGGGTGTCGAGGTCCCGGCTTGTCTGTCCCTTCCATGCCGCGTCGGTGTCCTGGGCGGATTCGAGGGCGGTGACCCGCAGGCCGAGGCCCTTCACCTCGTCGACGAGGCCGGGATCGCTGGCGGCGGGGTCCCCGTCCACGTC